>CAZKGV010000012.1:0-35445 GCA_964552625.1 uncultured Acholeplasmataceae bacterium
GAAAGGAAACGTATACTCGATCAACACTATAATCATGAATAGAGTATACAAGAGAAAAATATGAAAATCCCATTTAAAACTTTAATTTTGCTTTTGTTTGTCTTTGCTCTTGCTGCGTGTAAGCCAAAAGAAAACCCAGGTATATATTTTGAATCAGAAATTACGTTAATGAAAAGTGAGACATTTTATTACTTAGATGGTGTAACAGCTTTTGATTCTAAAGGAAAAAGCATTAAACACAAAATTACAATAACAACATCTGATGGGGCAACAGAAAGTGATGGCAAAATTATATTTGATGACCTAGGAGTATATGCGATATACTATACCGTTTATGATAGCACAGTTCAAAAAACCTATAATAAGACAATGGTTGTAACTGTGATAGAAGATTGAGTGGTGAATAAAAAATGATGATAAGAAAAAAGAGGTCTTTATTGTTGATATTGGCAATTGCATTACTGCAAATTTTACTATTTGCTAGTTTGGGAAAAGTTTATGCAACTGAAAGCTTACCTTATAATATTACAAATAACTTTGGCGAAGATGCTAGCAGGGAACTGCTTGTTTTGTGGCATAATGATGCGTCAATTGAAACTCAATATATTGAATATACTGATGAGCTTGATATTGATTTTGAAAATGCTACTAAAATTTCAGTAGAAGGTCAGTTATGGTCCACCTCAGGTAGTGTAGGTACTTATACAGAAAGAAAAGTATTTCGTGTTGCTATAAATGATCTTGAACCAGATAGCAATTATATTTACCGTGTAGGGACAACTAATGCATGGTCAATAGTTTTTCATCATAGGACAGCAGAAATCGATGGGACGTTTAGTTTTACAGGAGTTACAGATGCCCAGACTGCAAGCCATGAAATGATGGTAATAACGATGAATGCAGCTAATAATTTTGATGATGATAATAGATTTTTTCTTAATACAGGCGATATGGTGGATTATATGGGAAGTCAACCAGGGCAAATTGCTGATTATGCTTTAAAAGCGAACCAAATTAATAATCAGCGAGTTATTGCGACTGTTTTAGGAAATCATGAAACATATAATACAAGCAATGCAGAAGTTAGAGATGAAAGTACAGTTTATGATGGATTTTTTTATAATCCACAAAACGGCTTAGATGGAGAAGGCAATTTAAGTAGAAAAAACACATCTTATTTCTTTTATTATAATAATGTATTGTTTGTGATGTTAAATACAGTAATAAGCAATCATGCTACTCAAGCAGAGTGGATTAAAGATGTTTTAGAAGCTGATAAAAACAGCGATAGACCAGCTCAATATATTATTGTTGGTGCTCATTATGGCCCATTTGGCAATTATTTTTATTTAAACTCTAATATGGATGATATTAAAAAACATTATGCACCAATTTTCACTGAATATGAAGTTGACATAGTTTTATTTGGTCATGATCATACATACTTTAGAACAAACCCTTTAAAAATAGGTTATGGGGGACAATTGGCTAGTTTTGATGCCGTTGAAGGCGGTGTTTATTATATGTCAATGGCAACCACAGGACCAAAGTTTCTTGCAGGTCAAGAAGCATCTCGTGAGCAGTTTGCGGTCTGTACGATGGAGGCATTATCCAGTGGAGTATTTGTCAATGTTAAGGTAACAAGAGAAAAACTAGCTATTCATGCTAAGTCTGTTGCAGGAAGTGAAGTTGATGATTATTTTGAAATTCCAGCGAAAAGAACTTGGTCTAGTACAGAGTTTGGCGAACCAGATATTACCATAAGTCCTCATCTTAATGGAGCTTATGTTGATTTTGGTTTGGAAAAAGTTAGAAGCATTTCTAAAATTGAAGTTCTTAAAACAAACGGCGAAGAAGTAAGTGGAGTTCTTTTGGCAGAAACAACAGGATATTTATTTGAAAATCTTCGTCCGCAATCAACTTATTATTATGTTTTAAGGTTAACTTTTGTTGATGATTCAAAACTAGATACGCCTTTTAATTTTTCCACTTTAAATATTGCCAGTATGACAGACACGACTTTAATTATTAATTTGCCACCAGAACAGGCAACTAAATATATTATTTATTTAAATGACAAAAAGATAATTGAACAAGATATATCAAACAGTTCATATCAATTTGAAAAACTATTACCATTTTCTGTTTATTTAGTCAAGATAGAACTATATAATGATGAAGAATATTTGGGATATGATTTGGCTTTTTTTCGAACTTTTCAAATTGAATAATAAAAACAATTAAAATAAACTATTAAAAAAATATAATATTTATTGATAAATAATATATAATATGAGTATTAACAAAGGAGAAGAACTAAAATGAAGAAAACACTATATTTATGTTTGATTTTCATCTTAACAGTAGTGCTTGCTGCTTGTAGTAACAACCCTAAAACTATTACATTCTTAACTAACAGAACAGACTTAAAAAATACAATTTTAAAAGATGCTCAAGAACAATTTGCCAATTATTATGCAGATAAGGGATGGAAAGTTAGAGTTGAGACTGTTACTGATTATGAAAATGTTGTCTCAACAAGAATTACGGGGAGAAATTACGGCGATGTTTTATTAATTCCTCAAACAGTTGAACCAAAAGATTTAGACAAGTATTTTTATTCTTTTGGCACAGTTACACAGATGCAATCAGATGGCTGGGCAGGAGTTAATACGAAGGCTTTTCATGGTAATGTTTATGGTCTGCCGGTTGGTTTGCAATCATCAGGGATAATGATTAATTTAGATGTCTTTGAAAAAGCAGGAGTCGAACCAGCAACACTAACAACCCCAGCCCTATTTTTACAAGCGATGCAAACTATTCAAGCTTATGGGAAGCAAAATATTACTGATTGGAAAGCAGCATTTCACACCCAAACAGCAACTGGATGGGGGTTATCACAATGGGCAGGGGGGATTACAACTGCTGCGGGTAGCCCTGAATACTTGAATTTTATTCTACCTTGGGATAATAATGCGTTTTGGAATAGTGTTAATAATACTTCTGGAAACATCGGTAAACTTTATGAACTATTATATGATTTAATTGTAAATGATGTTGTTGAAAGTAGCCCAACAATTGATCAGTGGGAAGAAAGTAAAATTTGGTTTGCTCAAGGTAAAATTGCCGCAATGGCTGTTGGTAGTTGGGCAATTGACCAGTTTGAAAAAGTTGCTGATTCAATTGAGGTTGGTAAAAGTGATGATGTTGGTTATATGCCATATCCTTTCCAAGCTGATGATGGTAAATTATATGTTTCAATTGCTGCAGATTATACAATTGGAATAGCAAAAAATACAAAAGCAAAAGAAGTTGCCGAAGCCTTTGCGAAATGGTTTGTTGATGAGTTTAATTTTGCGAGTAAAACAGGAAACATTCCGCCAAAAGTTGGAGCAGAATATCCGGATAAAATTAAAGCATTTAATGATATTGGAGCAATTATGATTGAAGAAACACCAGCTACACAAGCACTTGAAGGCGCATTATCTTTAGCGGAAAAAAATGCCGCAAGCAGTGCAACTGATGAAAAACGAATTGCCCTTTGGGATTCTGTGTGGATTTCTGATTATGTAGCAACAGCTTTTGATGTTAGAGATAATAAAAAAACAACAACTATAAAAGAATTATTACAAGGGATTCAGGCCAAATGGAATAATGGTATTGATGCTGTGGAGCGTGAGTTTGGGCCTAGACCGAATATTTGAAAACAAGGAGATTTGATAATATGAAACCACAAGTTAAAATGAGTGATATTGCAAAAGTTTTAGGCGTTAGCACCGTTACTGTTTCTAAGGCTTTAGGCGATAAAGAGGGTGTAAGTGAAAAACTGCGAGTTAAGATAAAAGCAAAAGCCCAAGAAATGGGTTATAAAAGGCCTTTGGCTTACCAAGCAATGCGAACAGAAAAACAAAACAACATTGGCATATTAATTAGTGGGCGGTATTTAGAAGGCACTTCATATTATTGGAGTTTATATCATGATTTGTTGTTGGAACTAAGCAAAAATAATTATTTTGGGATATTAGAAGTAATTAATGCTCAAGACGAAAAACAATTAGTTACTCCAAGGATTATTACCGAAAATAAAGTTGATGCAATTATTATTATTGGTCAATTAAGGAAAAGATATTTAAATAAAATAGCTGCAGATGCGGCCAATCGAGTTGTGTTTTTAGACTTTTATGACCTATATTTACCGGTAAGCTGTATAGTTGCAGATAATTATAATGGTGGATACACTTTAACAAAATATTTAATTGATCAGGGGCATAAAGATCTAGTTTTTGTTGGTGATATTCACGCAACAACTTCAATTATGGACCGAGCAATGGGTTTTTATAAGTCAATGTTAGATTCGGGGAAGAAAGTTAGAAAAGAATGGTATATCGTTGACCGAAATGAAGAGGGGTTTACTGTTGATTTAGTTTTACCCGAAGTAATGCCAACAGCATTTGTTTGTAATAATGATAATACAGCTAAAAAACTTTATCATGTTTTGGAAGATAAAGGTTATAAAGTGCCAGAAGATATTTCATTGGTTGGTTATGATAATTTTTCCACACATAATTCCAGTGTGGAAATTACAACAATGGAAGTAGGTCATGACCGGCTTGCAAAATCAGCTGTAAAAATGATTGTTCACATTATTAACGGAACTGGACAACCAGAGTTAATTAATCTTAAATGTAAACTTGTTGAGAAAAAATCTGTTAGAAAAATTGATTAATAAGGAGTCAAAATGACATATAAGGTCCAGAAGCGACTTATTATTGCGCTGTTTTTAATTATACCGATAACTTTATTGCTCATTTTTACTTATCTACCAACAATTATGGTAGCGATTTTTTCAATGCTTTCTTGGAGTGGAACAGATACACCAACTTTTATTGGGCTTAATAATTATCGGGCTATTTTTAGTTCACTTGATGTGTTTTTACCACTTTTAAATAGTCTATATTATTTTATTGGCGCGATTGTACAAATGATAATAGCCTTATTTTTTGCGACAATTTTAAGCTTTAATGTTAAGTTTAGAAACTTTTTTAAAGGGATTTTGTTTTTTCCTTATTTAATAAACGGGATTGCGGTTGGTTTAATATTTTCTTTTTTCTTTAAGGAAAACGGAGTATTAAACGAAACGTTAAGTTGGTTTGGTTCTCATAACGCAATTGATTGGATGCGGACCTATATATTAAATAATACCTTGCTTGCAGGCGTATCTGTATGGAAGTATATGGGTTTTAATATGGTAATGTTTATTGGTGCTATATCATCAATTTCAACAGAGATTTTTGAGGCTGCTGAAGTTGATGGAGCTAATAAGATGCAAATATTTAAACATATTATTTTTCCCTCAATTAAAAATATTGTGTTGCTTAATCTAATTTTATCTATTAAAGGTGCAGTTAGTGTCTATGACCTACCTTATATAATGACAGGTGGCGAATGGGGAACTTCAACTTTTGTTATTAAGACGATTCAACTGGGGATTAATGGTAGATATTTACAAATTGGCTTAGCATCGGCGATGAGTTTTGTTTTGTTTATTATAATTATGGTTGTGACCATTGCTCAACATTTAATTTTTAAAGAAAAAGATGATAATAAACCTTTAAAAGTAAAAGTTAGGAGGGCTAAATATGAATCATAATTTAATTGCCAAAAAAAGACCTCCAAGGATGCTTAAAATTAAGTCTTTAGTATTTTCAACATTAAAATATTTGATTTTAATTATTGCTGTGATGGTAGTGTTTTTACCTTTAATACCAATTATTTTTGGCTCATTTAAAAGCAATATCGAGTTTACGGACAGTCCAGTATTTGCGCCGCCAAAAGCATTTACATTTGCCAATTATCAAACTGCGTTTTTTGATGGTAATATGCTTTTAGGATTTGTTAATACAGGGACAATTTTAGTAGTATCGCTAGTTATCTCAGTCCTAACTGGGGCAATGACAGCTTATATTCTACATAGATTTAAGTTTAAGGGCCACAAACAAATTAATGTCTTGTTTTTGATTGCTGCTTTACTACCTTCAATTACTAATAATATTGCCACATTTCAAATTATCTCTTATGCAGGCATATTTAACACTAGACTTGCTGGGATCCTTTTGTTTAGTGGCACAGATATTATTTCGGTTTATATAATGTTGCAATTTTTAGAAAATATTTCTGTTTCACTTGATGAGTCTGCCATGATGGATGGAGCTAGTTATTTTACGATTTTCTTTCGGATTATATTACCGCTTTTAATGCCAGCGGCAATTACGGTTGCGATTATTAAAGGCGTGGCTATTTATAATGATTTTGTAACACCGTATCTGTTTATGCCATCATCTGATTTGGCAATGATTTCAACAGCTTTATTTAATTTTAAAGGTCCATATTCTGCCCAGTGGGAAGTTATTAGTGCAGGAATAGTTATTACTGCACTACCGATTCTAATTATTTTCCTTATATCGCAAAAATGGATTTATAGTGGTCTTGTTTTAGGTTCAGTTAAAGAATAAATTGTTTTTAAAAAGTATTATTTAGGCAAAGTAAAAGGGAATAAATCTATAGTAATTTACTTAGATTCTAATATTAAATTATAAGAAAGGATATGTATGCTAGCTTATTAAAGGAGCATACAAGGTGTTAAAGTTATGGTAAAACAAATACCCAATATTCCTTGGGAAGAAAAACCTAAAGGATATGATTTGCCAGTATGGCGCTATTCAAAAAACCCAATTATTAAAAGGAATCCAGCAAAAAATATTACTCGTGTCTTTAATAGTGCTGTTTTAGAGTATCAAGATGAGTTTGTCGGAGTATTTAGAGCTGAACAAAATGATGGTACTCCTTTTTTGCATGTTGGCTATTCTAAAGATGGAATAAATTGGAAAATAGAAGATAAAAGGATTGATGTTTATGATGAGAAAAAGAACCTTGTCCAATACAACTACATGTATGATCCGCGGTTAGTTTTAATAGATGGCATTTATTATGTAATCTTTTGTACGGATCATTACGGAGCAACACTAGGTTTAATTTCGACAACAGATTTTAAAACATTTAAAAAGATTTCGTATCCTTTCTTACCCTTTAATCGTAATGGAGTTTTATTTCCTAAAAAGATAGGGGGAAAATACTTAATGTTATCCAGGCCATCTGATGATGGACATACTAGATTTGGTGATATTTTTGTTAGTGAATCCAAAGATTTAGTTTATTGGGGTAATCACCGGTTTATTATGGGTAGAACGTATCATTGGTGGGAAAATGTAAAAATTGGTGGAGGTAGTATTCCAATTGAAACCAAAGAAGGTTGGTTAGTGTTTTATCATGGGGTTACCGCAACCGCAAACGGCTTAGTATATAGCATGGGTGGGGCAATTCTTGATTTAGAAGATCCAACGATAGTAAAATATCGCTGCCAAAACTTTCTGCTTACCCCAACAGAAGAATATGAAGAAAGAGGTTTTGTGCCAAATGTGATTTTTCCTTGTTCGGCTTTACATGATGAAAAAACTGGAAGAATTGCAATTTATTATGGCGCTGCTGATAGTTATATCGCGCTTGCGTTTACGAAGTTAGATGAAGTTATAAAATATATTAAAACATATAAAGAATAATAAAAACTTGGTTAGCCAAAAAAGGAGAAAAAATGATATGAGAAAGAAAATATTAGGAGTTATTGTTAGTTTATTTCTTATTTTGCTTGCTGCTTGTTCTAAGGGTGGTCAAACCGATAAAGATACTACTCCGCCAATTTTAAGCGGGGTTAAAACGATATATCATGAAATTGGTCAACCAATGCCCAATTTGCTTGCCGGTATTTCGGCATTTGATGAAACAGATGGAAATGTTACTGATTTAATTGTAATCGATGCAAGAGACTTAAACTTGGGGCTTGCTGGTGATTATTTGATTACTTATTATGCCTATGATTTATCAGGAAACAAAACTACTCAAACAGCAAGTGTTAATGTCGCGGAATCAACCGCAGCTAATTTAGATGCACCAGATTATCCGGATAAAAACACCGTTATTAAAGCGGATGTTTTATCGGAGGTAAATTTAGGGAATAATGATGTTTTACTTGAGGTTATGCCACCGCTGTTTCATATTGAATATAATCAAGAAACAGCCAGAGATTTATCGTGGACAACTTTTTATACTATTTCCTTAGCACCAAATAATTATTTAAGGAAAACCCATTTAGGTCTTAATATTTTAGGTAGTGGAGTACCAATTTATCTTAAACTGCAAACTAAAACTCAAGTAGTGCTAGTTGAGCGAGAAGTAGCGACAACAAGAATTTGGAAAGAAGTGTTAATAGAAATCCCAGAAACACAAAGACATTTATTTAACGAACAACTCGAGCTTGTTGTGTTTGCACCTAAACCAACTTCTGGTGGTGTTGAAGGAGATCTTGCGATATCAGGAATTTGGTTTGAAGGTGATGCTGAACCTTCAGTGCAAATAGTTTATGATCCAAGTGAGTTTTTTACTATTTATGAAGTAGATTTAAGTGATTTGTCTAATCAGGAAGATAGTTTTGATGATAATGGGTATGCTGGAGATAATAATGAAATTAGAGCAGTTTATGATCCTTTAACAGACCAATTAACATTTACAAATAATGGCTTTAATGACTGGGCAAACATCGCTTTTTTGATTCCAGACAAGGTTAATGGCATTCCACTTCAATTAAACAAAGTTAGATACGTTGTAATAGAGTTATCGGTTACAGAAGGTGCAATTGTTAAGGCGAAAAGTGATTGGAGTTCATTAGATCTGTTTGAATATAATGGACCAAAAGATAATACAATGCATTATTGGGTATTGCCAGTAGGTCTAAATGGATATGCTGCATTTGCGGCTATCTCGTTTGCTCCAAGTTACTTACAACTAGGCTATCCAACTTCAACGATAGTAGTTAAAAGTATTAAATTAGTTGCCCCCATTGAATAATCCTATGAGAACGATAAGAAAGATATTTTTAAATTTTTGTTTAACACTACTTTTACTAATCGCTTTTAGTATCTTTTTTGGGAAGCAAAAGCTTGAGGCCATAATTACAATGAACACTCCTTTTGTGACAACAAAAGATGGGCACTTTTATGTTGGTAATGATAAATTGCGTTTTCTAGGCACTAATAATTATTATCTTCACTATAAAGATACTGCGATGATTGATGCAGTATTAAATGATTCAGCTGAAGCAAACTTTAACGTTATTAGAATGTGGGGATTCTTAGATGGGGCGGGAAATTCAGTTGTTGAAAATAAAGCCTGGATGCAGCCCGAACAAGGCGTTTTTACTGCTCCTACGTGGGCTAGAGATGATTTTGTTAGTGGCTGGGATCAAATGGATTATGCAATTAGTGAAGCAGCAAAAAAAGATATTAGAATTATTTTAGTTTTATCCAATTATTGGGATGACTTTGGGGGGATTAATGAATATGTTACTTGGTATAATCAAAAACATGGTTATGGTATTTTTCATCCCAAATATGCCAGAAAAAAAGACTTTTTTACCAATACGGAAATAAAGTCTTATTATAAAGATTATGTTGCTTATCTACTTTCTAGAACAAATCAGTTTAACGGCAGAAAATATATTGAAGACCCAACAATTTTTGCCTGGGAATTAATGAATGAACCAAGAAACCCTTCACTATATGGAGGTCATGTTGATGATATAACTAATTGGGCAGAAGAGATGAGTGATTTTATTAAAAGTATTGATTCTAATCATTTAGTATCACTAGGTGATGAAGGTGCATTTAATAATCGGGAGTCTTGGGATTATCAGATGCTAGCTCAACATATTTATGATGGTAGTGAAGGTGTTGATTTTGAAGCCGTTTTAGCGCTTGAAAATATTGATTTTGGGACATATCACCTTTATCCTGAAGGTTGGGGAATTGATCATAGTCATATGGAATGGGGAGCTAAGTTTATTTTAGATCATATTAATGTTGGTAAAGAATTAGGAAAACCAGTAATTCTAGAGGAGTTTGGCATAAATGCCAATTTAAACAGAAACAGGGAGCTTTTTTATACTAACTGGTTGGAAGTGGTCTATGATAATGATGGAGCAGGGGCGCTTTTTTGGATGTATGCCAGTCTTGATACTAGCGAGCATGCTGTTGATGGCGGATTTTATCCTGATTATGATGGTTTTAGAATAGCAAACATTCCTGGAAAACATAAAGAATTAGAAGTTTTAAAAGATTTTGCGCGGCTGTTTTCAGGAGAAATAGTTGATTTTAGAGATAAAATTTATGTTACATCACCTTATACAACAACCGGGTTTATTGAAATTGAAAGTGATAACTATGAAAACCAATTTTTCCCGATTAGCTTACAAGTCAAAACTGCTAAAAAGGTTAAAAAAGTCGAGATGTATATTGATAATGAATACTATGAGACTTTAAAATATAATAGTCAAACAAACACTTATGAAACACTTTTTAATATGCGTCATATTTACCGGGGAAGTAATGTTCATTTTGATTTTAAAGCCTATACTAGTCAAGGTGAGATTGATGCCGAGACTATTGAGGTGAGAAGATTATTAAAGTTCGATTATTTTGTTAACCAAACCTTTGATTTTAGCGAAAGCCCTGGTATTAATGATGTTCAACTTATTTATTATGGAGTTTACAATGCCACGTTTGATCGCTGTTATTGGACTGATTTAAATGGTGGAATGCTAGCGCTTGATGTAGATCATAATAAAGATCATTTCTGGTCGGAGATAAAACTGGAAGCTGAAAACTTATCTAGATCACTTTTACTTGGTAGTTATGGTTTAAGTTATGACATTTACTATGAAAAAGAGAAACTTGTTGAAGGGATTTTAAAGCCAACCGATGAAGCTTATAATACTGCACCAGGCTTTAGACATTATGCTGCCTTAGATCCAGGCTGGATGAAAATCGGGTTAAATGAAAACAATATTAAATACTTTGAGCTTGAGGAAGTAACGCTTGATGGAAAAACTTATTTAAAACAAAATGTATTAATTAGATATAATGCAACACCAAATCAGTCAAAATTAGTTATCGGCGTCGTAACAAATCATTTATTATACGATGGAACTGTTTATTTTGATAATTTGCAGTTTTATGATCGAAGTGTTTCCAGTTCAGCTTTAGCAGAAGATGATTATATTGATTGGTATAGAGAAAAAGAGGAAAAAGAAGCCAGAAGAAAAGATGTAATGATTATTACCTTTAGCGTTGCTGGAGCAACAATATTTCTTGGTGCTGGTGCTTTATTAGTGGTTTTCCTAGTTAAAAGAAAAAAATATTAGTGAATAATTAATTAAATGTCTGCTTAAGGCCTAGATTTGGGCTTTAGCAGACTTTTTTTTAATTAAAATCAATTTTAGTATTGCCTAATGCACACTACCGTGTTATACTAGTAGTGTGTCATACACAATAAGGAGGCATATTATGGATACTCAATTTAAAAAAGGAGTAGTAGAACTATGTATTTTAAAAGTTATCTCAGAGGCTGATTTATATGGGTATGAAGTTATTAGCAAACTAGCTGAACCATTAAACATTAATGAAAACACTATTTATCCAATATTAAGAAGACTAACAGAACAAGGTTATTTTGAAACATATTTAAAAGAAACAAGTTTTGGTGCCCCAAGAAAGTATTATCACTTAACGATGAAAGGAAAAATCTATTTAGAAGAAAAATTAGCAGCTTGGCTGGAATTTAATGAAGCTGTTGATGAAATATTGATTATGGAGAAAGAAAAATGAAAGAAAAATATTTAGATCAATTAAATGAAGCTTTAAAATATGCTTTTTCTAATGAAGAAGCTAGGACAATCACTAACGACTATAAGGAGCTTTTTGAAGATTATCTGGCAAGTGGTTTAACGGAAGAAGAGATAATTAAAAAACTTGGCGAACCAAAGGAGATTGTTAAATCATTAATTGAAGAAGGCAAAAGAGTGTTTCCTTCATTTACTAAAGTTACAGTTACCTTACCAAAAAGAGGTTCGCGAAAAATCATTAATGTGATGCCGTTTTTATCGTTATTGATATATTTGGTTTTAGGATATGTTTTTAAATTATGGCATCCGGGTTGGTTAGTGTTTCTTCTTATTCCAATCTCAGGAGTATTATTTTCACCCTATCGGAAGAAAAAATTAGTAGGAATAACTCCGTTTTTGGCTGTTATAGTCTTTACTTTAGTTGGCATGTATGTACCAAATGGTTTTAGATACTCTTGGATTGCGTTTATATTTATTCCACTTATTGGCTCTTTAAGCTGAGAGTACTAATAATTAACTTAAATCAAACACCTCTTTAAGATATAAGGAACTAAGAAAATTTCTTAGTTCCTTTTATTTTATGCTAATCTTTGGGCTGCAGTTGTTTAACAAATAAATATGTGATAATATTTAAGAAGGTTTGGTTTTATAAACTTTTGAAGCTTTAAAAAGTTAATTAATTATAGCAAGTTAGGAGAAAATTAAGATGAAAAATGTAATTTTACAAACAAAAGATTTATGTAAAAACTTTAAAACTGGCTCATATGAGCAAAAGGTTTTAAAAAACTTAAATATCTCAATATATGAAAATGATTTTACCGTGATTATGGGTTCATCAGGAGCAGGTAAATCAACACTACTTTATGCTTTATCAGGGATGGACAGGCCAAGTAGTGGTAGTGTTTGTTTTTTTAATGAGAATATCGAAACATTAAAAGATGACAAACTGGCGTTGTTTAGAAGAGAAAACTGTGGGTTTGTTTTTCAGCAAATGTTTTTGCTTGATAATATGAGTATTTTAGATAATATTCTTATTATTGGTTTATTGGTAAGTAAAAACCGCAAACAAATAATAAGTGAAGCTAAAACCATGTTAGAAAAAGTTGGTTTAACTGAAGAGATATGGCGTAAAACACCAAACCAACTTTCTGGTGGGGAAAACCAAAGAGCAGCAATTATTAGAGCGCTTATTAATAAACCTAAAGTCGTTTTTGCAGATGAGCCAACTGGATCTTTAAACTCAGCATATGGAAATGTTGTTCTTGATGTTTTAAGCGATATTAATAATCAAGGGCAAAGTATTGTTATGGTTACACATGACCTAAACTCAGCAATAAGAGGAAATAGAATTTTATATATTAAAGATGGAGTTATTGATGGTGAATGTGATCTAGGTAAATATGAAGCTAACGATAAAACTCGTAGTGAAAAGCTCCAGTCTTTCTTAGGAACAATGGGATGGTAAGTGTTTTTATAAAAGTAATATAAGGTAAAAGATATGAGAAAATTATGGAAATACGCTTTTGCAAATATTAAAAAAACTAAATCAGCTTCACTGACTCTTTTTATTATGTTTTTTATTGCTGCCTTTTTACTTAATGTGGGATTGCTCGTTTTATTTAATTATCAAAGCCATTTTGCAAACCTAACAAAAGAGTTAAATGCTTCTGATTTGTATTATTCAATTACTAGTGAGCAATATACTGACGATGTAAAGGATTATTTTTTTAACGATCCTAATATAACCCAAATAGAGGATCATGAAGGTTTGTTTTTAGAGCCAGAAATAACATTTAAGAAAAAGTCAAAAGAGTTTAAGGTTTTGTTTTTAAATAAGGATACTCAAAGGACTATTAGTAAATGGAAATATGTTGGTAAATATTTAGAAACCGAAGATATGGGTGTTTATGTGCCTGATTATTTTCGTGCTGTCGGTGGATATCAATTAAATGATGAAATAAAACTTACTTATTTAGATAAAACGACAAACCAGCCAAAAGAATTGGTACTTACTATTAAAGGCTATATTGAAGATATTTATTTTAGTTCTCTTGAATTAGCTTTTGCAAGCTTTTATGTTTCTGAACAAACATATAATATTTTGGAAAGCGCATTAGAACTGGATGCAATTAAAACTCATATTTTGTATGCCAATGTCCTAGACTTAAATGCAGCATCGAAGCTTGTTGATACGCTAAATGAATACCTAAAGGCCAATCATCCTGAGACTGTAAGTGTTATGAACAGTTTAATTTTTATGGTCTTGGATTTAGGGTTGGTTAAACTATCGCGGACAATAATGGCAAGTATGGTAGCAATTTTAATGGTTGTTTTTGCGGTTATTGTTGTGATTGTTTGTTTGCTTGTGGTTCGGTTTAGAATAATTAATACGGTTGAAGAAGATGTGGTTAAAATTGGTTCGCTTAAAGCGACCGGTTATACCAATAAAGAAATAATGTTATCACTTCTCATTCAGTTTTTATCTATTGCTAGTTTAGGCTCTGTACTAGGACTTTTTAGTTCTTATTTTTCGCTACCGGCAGTATCGTATGTATTTCAGCAACAATCAGGCTTAAGGTGGGTTCAAGGCTTTGATCCTTTCATCAGTTTGGTTGTGATTTTGTTTATTATTGTTGTTGTTGCTTCTGTGGCTTATTTTGCTGCTAGAAAAGTAAATAGATTAAGTGTAATTAATGCTTTGCGCGGTGATTTTAGCGTAAAGGCCCAACAAAAAAATCGTTTGCCTTTAGAAAAAACTAAAAGTAATATTACATTCTTTTTAGCAATTAAAAGTATTTTTCAAAACATTAAGCAAAATATTATGATTATAATTATTATTATTGCGGTGGGTTTTTTTGGTTCTTTCGGGATAGTTCTTTTTTATAATACGACAGTTAATACAAATGCATTTGCTGAGGTTCCTGGCATGGAGTTATCAAGTGTATTAATCTTATTAAACCCTAGTGATAATCATGATGTGCCACAAGGTATTATTAATGATATTTCAGGAGTTAAAAAAACACTATATATTGATCAAAGAAAAGCTTTTATTGATGATGTTAATGTCGAAGCATTTATCATGGATGATTTTTTTTTAAAAGAAACGAAAAAGGTATACAAGGGCCATTATCCAGATGAGGTCGGTCAAATAGCCATTGCTGGTTATTTGGCAGATAGGCTTAATAAAAAAATTGGCGATAGTGTTTTATGCCGGGTTGGTGAAAACAGCTTAGAGTTTGTTATTGTGGGGTTAACATCAGGGGCAAATATGGGTGGTTTAAATGCGTTTATATTAGCTGAGGATTTTATCAAAGTTGATATAAACTTTAAAAAGAATTATTTACATGTTTATCTTGATAAAACCATAGACAACAATGAATTTATTCTTGAAGCTGAAAACAGGCTAGGAAGCCAACACTTTTTAATGGCTATTGATATGGAGGTAGGTTTAGAAGAAGGAATGTCAATGTATATAAATGTTGTGGTCGCGATGGGGATTGTAATGATTGTTATTACTGTTTTAGTTATATTTTTAGTGCTTTATTTCATTATTAGTTCTACAATTACAAGAAAGAAAAAAGAATTAGGAATTCAAAAAGCAATTGGTTTTACGACTTTTCAGTTAATGAATCAGTTTGCGCTTGCCTTTATTATCCCAATTATAATAGGAGTAATAATTGGGGGTACAGTAGGGTCTTTTGCAATAAATCCATTTTTAGGTCTTACAATGAAAGGTATGGGTGTTTATGATCCCAAGTTTATTGTTGAGCCTTTATGGATCTTCGCTTTTTGTACCCTAATAGTTACCTTTTCATATTTATTGTCGCTACTGATTACTTTTAAAATAAGGAAAGTATCAGCTTATATGCTCGTTACAGAATAAAAGGAAGTAAGTTGTTAGTTTAGGTTTTGTTTACAAAAACATCTATTTTTGATAGAATTGTATTATCTAAATATTTTTCTACATTAATAATAAGAAAGCAGGGAGATTATGCGAATATTTTTAAAAGTACTAAAGTGGATTTTTATTGTAATTGTGGTTTTATTACTGGTTGTGGTTATTCTAGATTTTATTCCTATTACTATTTCTAAGTATAAAGGCGAAAATGCTTTTAGAAAAAAAGGGAAATACCCACTTATTATTCCTCATGGAGGAGCAAAAGAGTTAGCACCAGAAAATACTATTTATTCTTATGAGATGCTAATTGATGATTTTGATGCAGGCGTTTTAGAAATTGACCTAGCTTTAACTAAAGATGAAATCTTAATGGCTCATCATGATTTAAGATTAGAATTTTCTGATACTTCACTAATGGATGGCAAACTAATTAAAGACTATACTTATGCGGAAATAATAGCTGAATATGATGCTGATGATTATCATCTTGCCAGAAACTTTGTCAACCCAGAAGGAGTAAAAGAGTTTGAGTTAAGCCCTAAAGCTGAGCTAGTAAAAATGATTCCTGCTAACTTAGAAGAAGATATTTTTCAAGAATACGGTGATCAGGTTTTATATATCCTAGAGATAAAAGACTCACCAACATCATCAGATTATGTAGAGGGTTCAGACAGGTTTGAAGTTGCTGCACAAAAGTTAATTGATTTAGTTTACGCTTATAACTTAGAAAAAAATGTTACACTTGCTTCGTTTTCTGATGAAGTTATTGCATATTTCAAGAAAAATGCGCCTGATGTGATGATTAATGCAGGTGTGGGAGAGGTAACTAAGTTTGCGGTATTTAGTGCCTTTTATATAGACTTTTTCTGGAAAGTTAACAGTCAAGTCTTAATTTTACCCAACAGAACAAGCATGTCTCCAATTACTGGTTCTACAGCTAAACTACTTGATAAACTTCCTAAGTTTATTAGTAAAAATATTGGAATTAAAGTGGGTGATGCTTATGAGCCAAATTTAATGCATAAGCAAATTATTAATGATGCTCACAGAAAAAATATGGCTGTTTTATATTGGACAATTAATGATGAAGAAGAAATGCGCTATTTAATAAAGATTGGGGCAGATGGGATTATTACTGACCGGCCTGATTTATTAAAGGCGATTATTGATGAATTAAAGGGTGAATAAAATAAAGAACTTCTGTTTTATCGTTTTGATAATGCAGAAGTTTTTTTAATACTTTATCCTAATAAAAAACAAGGAAAATATTATGAGTATATTAAAACAAGTAAGAAAAGAATTAAAAGAGTTTAGTAATGAAAAAGACAGACAAACCAGTTTTCGCTTTTTTAAAGAGGAAATAAAACCATATGGCGTTAAAGCTAATATTGTTAATAAAATTGCTAATAAATACTTTAAAATAATCAAAGATAGTTCTAAACAGCAAATCTTTACGCTTTGTGAGAACCTATGGCAAAGTGGGATGTTAGAAGAGACGTTTATTGCTTGTAATTGGACATATAAAATCCATAATAGGTTTGAAGAAAAAGACTTTGATACTTTTGCTAAATGGATAAACCAATATGTTAATAATTGGGCATCGTGTGATACATTTTGTAATCACACAGTAGGTATATTTTTAGAAATGTATCCAAAACAGATAAGTAAATTGATTGACTTTACTAAATCAAATAATAGATGGGTAAAAAGAGCCTCAGCAGTTAGTTTGATTATTCCAGCAAAAAAGGGATTATTTATTAATGAAATCATAATTATTGCTGATAAATTATTACTTGATAAAGATGATTTAGTTCAAAAGGGTTATGGATGGATGCTAAAATCATTAAGTAATTATGATGCAAAACTAGTTTTAGATTATGTCCTTAAAAACAAAAGCGTTATGCCAAGGACAGCTTTAAGATACGCAATTGAGAAAATGAGTAAAGAAGATAAAAAATTAGCGATGGTAAAATAATAAAGCCAAATTAAAACTGATGCAAAAACTATTTTTTTGTTTTATGTTTTACTGGGCATTATCTAAACAAGAAACCATTTTGCTTTAATAACCATTTTAAATAAAGTTTGATTTAAAAGGGAAACGCGATAGATAAAGCATATTCAGTAATTGTTTTGCTATTTTAATTACATTTGTTTTCTTCATTTAAATTGGCTAAAAATAATAAATTAATTCTAAGTTTTGGATGAGGCGACAACTATTTGTTGTTTTTTGTTATTTTTTTTCGTTCAATTGATTATATAATACAATTGAATGCTAGGGACGTTTTTTTAGGGAGGGGAACTTATGAAAATAATTGTTTGTGTAAAACAAGTGCCCAGTTCAACGGATGTCAAAATTGATCCAGTAACGGGTGTTTTACTTCGCGATAGTGTTAATGTGAAAATGAATCCATATGATCTTTATGCTTTAGAGATGGCTTTTGTTTTAAAAGAAAAGATAAATGCGAGTGTTTATGTTGTTACAATGGGACCAGGAAGCGCTATTGAAGTGTTAAAAGAAGCGATATTTATGGGGGCTGACTATGGTTTGATTGCTTCGGATAGAAAGTTTGCTGGCGCTGATGTTTTAGCGACGTCTTATACTTTGGGTGAATTAATATCTTTAGTTAAAGATTTTGATCTAATAATTTGTGGTAAACAGACCACTGATGGTGATACAGCTCAAGTTGGGCCTGAGCTTGCTGAGCACTTAGGAATCGGACATGTTGCTTATGTTAAAGAGATTATTAGTATTGATGAAACTTATCTAACTTTAAGAAGCTCATATGATCAGTATGATGAAATAACCAAACTAAAGCTACCGGGCCTTATTACAGTGGAAAAAGACGCCAATGTGCCAAGGCTGCCTTCTTTTATTCGCAAGAAAAACTTTCAAGCTAGTCAAATTAAACAAGTAAGCTTTAACGACCTATTTAATCAAGATGAAACTAAATATGGTCTTTTAGGTTCGCCTACTCAAGTTGTGGAAATGTTTAGTCCTGATAATAAAATGGTCAGTAAAACGATTACTGGAAAAGCTGATAATTTATCAAAGGACTTATATAAAATATTGAAAGACAATCAGTTTATTTAGGTGATATTATGGCATATATTAAAGTAGATAATAAAAAAGTTAACAAAAAGATTGCTCAAGATTTAATTAAAATATGCCCTTTTAACGCTTTTGTTTATGAGGATGGTATTTTAAGGATTAATGAAAACTGTCGACTTTGTATGCTTTGTGTAAAAAAGGGAGCTCCTGGTGTTTGCACGTTTGTTGACCAGACTCAAAAAAAGACAATCAACAAGGAAGAATTTAAAGGAATATTAGTTTATATTGAACATCACAACAAAGAGATTCATCCTGTTTCTTTAGAATTAATCGGCAAGGCTTTAAGTCTTGCAAAAGTAAGAAATGAAGGTGTTTTTGCTGTTGTTATTGGCAAGAATGTTTCTCAAATGGGAAAAGAACTACTTACTTATGGTGTTGATAAAGTGTTTTTATATGATGATCCCAAATTTAGCAGTTTTGATGTAATTAGTTATACAAATGTGCTTGAGGATTTATATAAACAAGAAAAATTTAATGTTTTATTAGTTGGCGCAACCGCTTTAGGCAGAAGTTTTGCGCCTCGAGTTGCAGCGAGATTAAAAACGGGAATGACTGCAGACTGCACAAGGTTAGATATAACAGAAAAAGGGGATCTTTTACAAATAAGACCAGCTTTTGGTGGTAGTGTAATGGCTAAAATTAAAACCGATAATCACCGTCCACAAATGGCAACAGTTCGTTATAAAATGTTTGATAAACCAGAACAAGTATTACCAAAAGGTGTTTTAATTAAAAAGGCAACAAATCACTTTAAGGTTAGTGATTTGGTCGAGTTGATTAAAAGAATAGATCACCCTAAGGCCAAAGATATTAGTGAATCTGAAGTTTTAATTTGTGTTGGTCGGGCTTTTAAAAAAGAAAGTGATCTCAGTTTAATTAAGCTCTTACAAAAAAAACTTAATGCTGATGTTGCTTGTACGAGACCTTTAATTGAAAATGGTTGGTTTCATCCAAGATTTCAAGTGGGCTTAAGTGGTAGAACCGTAAAACCAAAGCTTTTAATTAATATTGGTATTAGTGGGGCGGTTCACTTTTTAGAAGGGATTAAAGACGCTGATGTGATAATTAGCATTAATAACAATCCTGATGCGAAAATATTTAGTGTTAGTCATTATGGGATAGTTGGTGATCTTTATGAGATTTTACCTAAACTAAATGAGCTTTTAAAGGGGGATTATAATGTATAAAAAAATTGATAAAGAAGATATAAAAACAATTAAAACAATCTTTGGCGAAGAAAATTGTTTTATTGGTGATGATATTTTAAAAGAATATGCTAAAGATGAAATGGGAACTGTTTTTTCTTATCCGGAAATACTTGTGTTTGCTAAAGATAAGATGCAAATATCAAACCTCCTTAAATATGCTAATTTAAATAAAATACCAGTTACCGTCAGAGGAGCTGGAACTGGTTTGGTGGGAGGTTGTGTGGCGGTTATGGGTGGAGTTTTACTAGATACGAGTTTGATGAATAAAGTAATTGAGTTAGATCAAGTTAACCTAACCTTAAAAGTAGAACCTGGTCTTTTACTGTTAGATATTTATGATTTAGTTGAAAAAAACAATTTGTTTTATGGACCTGATCCTGGAGAAAAAACCGCAACCATTGGCGGAACTATTGCTACTAATGCTGGCGGGATGCGGGCAATTAAATATGGAACAACAAGGGAGTGGGTAAGAGGTTTGGAAGTAGTTTTAGCTGATGGAAGTATTATTAATGTTGGAGGTAAGGTAGTAAAAAACTCAACGGGATATCCTTTAAAAGAACTTTTTATTGGTAGCGAAGGAACTTTAGGAATTATTACCGAGGCAACGTTAAAACTAATTAATCTGCCCAAATATCAAGTATCACTGCTTGCACCTTTTAAAACAAAAGAACAAGCCATTAAAGCGGCACCAGAGCTTATTAAAAACCACACTACTCCAACAGCAGTTGAATATATTGATCAAAACTCACTTATATATAGCAATGAGTTTTTAGGTAAAAGAATGCCTAATAATCAATATAATGCTTATTTACTTTTAAGTTATGACGGCTCAAGTAAAAGTGGTTTAGAACAAGACATTAATACTGCCAGTGAACTACTTTTAAAACTTGGAGCAATTGATATATTTATGATTGATACTGATGAGAGGAAAACTAGTGTTTGGAATATTAGGGGCGCTTTTTTAGAAGCGATAAAAGCCTCAACTACCAAAATGGATGAAATAGATGTTGTCTTACCAAGAAGTTATATAAGTGAGTATTTAGAATTTACTGAAGAAGTTAGTAAAAAAATTGGTTTAAGGATGCCTTATTTTGGCCATGTAGGAGACGGAAACTTACATATCTATTTTTGTCAAGATAATCTAGATGACCAAACTTTTCAAAAAAAATTAACTGAGGGCTTTGATTTAATGTATGAAAAAGCATTTTCTTTAGGCGGTCTAACATCAGGTGAACACGGGATTGGGTTTGCTAAAAAAAGTTATATGAAAAGCCAACTTGAAGAAAAACAAATAAAGTTAATGAAAGATATTAAAAAAGTTTTTGATCCTAATATGATTTTAAATCCAAAAAAGATAATTTAACAAAAATGGTGATAAACTCCATAACATAGTGCATATTAATTAAATATGCTGTTTTGTTTTAGGGGTTTATTTGTTATAATACTAAATAAGTTAAAAAGTATTTAATTTTTAAATTAAGCCAGAAACAAGAAGAAAGAAGGGTTGTTATGAGTAATGAAGTTTTATTAAACAAACTAGCAAAATTAGCTGTCAAAGTTGGAGCTAATGTTGCAGAGGGTCAAATTGTTGTGTTAAGAGGTAGTGTTGAGGCTAAAGATTTAGTTAGAGAAATTGTTAAAGAAGCCTACCTAGCAAAAGCTAAAAGAGTTATTGTTGAGTATAATGATGAATATAATTCTAAATACACATTTTTGCATTCCAGTGATGAAGCATTAAAAGAAGTTCCTGATTATATTGTTAGTAGAGGAAAATATTATGTTGATAATAATGCTTGTTTTATTAGCATCGTATCTCCAATGCCAGGAGTTCAAAAAGAAGTTGATCCTTTAAAGGTTCAATTAGCAGCTAGAGCAGCTAATGAAAAACTAGCATTCCTAAGAGAATACACGATGGGCAATAAAGGTCAGTGGACAATTGTTGCAGCAGCTAATAAAATTTGGGCGAAAAAGGTGTTTCCGGATTTAGCTGAAGAAGAAGCAGTAAATGCGCTTTGGAAAGCAATTTATGATGCTTCAAGAGTTAGTTTAACTAATGATATTGAAAAAGAATGGGAAGCTCATAATAAAGCTTTAAGAAATCATGCTGATATTCTAAATGGCTATGATTTTAAAGAACTTCATTTTAAAAACAGTTTAGGTACTGATTTAGTTGTTGGTTTAGTTGAAAATCATATTTGGGTTGCTGGTGGCGAGGTTGCTGCTAATGGGATTTATTTTAATCCTAATATTCCAACAGAAGAAGTATTTACAATGCCATATAAATGGAGAACAGAAGGAAAAGTTGTAGCGACAAAACCGCTTTATTATAGCGGCAAATTAATTGAAGATTTTTGGGTAGTGTTTAAAGATGGTAAGGTTGTTGACTTTGATGCAGCAAAGGAAAAAGAAACACTAGCTTCAATTATTAACTTTGATGATAGTTCTGCTTATATTGGTGAGATTGCGCTAATTGGTGAAGATTCACCGATTAACAAGGCTAATATACTGTTTTATAATACTTTATTTGATGAAAATGCGAGCTGTCATATGGCATTAGGTTCGGCATATCCAATGAATATTAAAGGTGGTATTGGCGCACCTATAGAAAAGTTAAAAGAAAAAGGATTTAATTATTCAATGACTCATGTTGATTTTATGTTTGGTTCAAGCGATATGGAAATAACTGGCATAACAAAAGATGGTAAAAAAGTTAAAGTTTTTGAAAAAGGAAATTTTGTTATTTAATTAAACGAAAACAAGAAAAAAGCGAACCAGAAATGTGTTCGTTTTTTCTTTATTATGCTATAATAAAATAAGTGAGGAATCTATGAAAAAACACTTTGATATTTTTATAACTTTCTTTATTATTGGTCTAACAACTTTTGGTGGCGGTTATGGGATGCTTGCTGTTATGCAGCACAAGCTGGTTAACAAAAAAGGCTGGCTAAAAACAGAAGAGATGTTAGAACTACTTGCCATTAGTGAGGCGAGTCCAGGACCATTTGCAATTAACGCAGCCACATTTATTGGTTATAAAAGAGCCAAGTTTTGGGGTGCTTTTTTTGCGACCATTGGCGTTGTGCTTCCGGCTTTAATTGTTAGTATTTTTATTGCGTTTTTACTTAAAACAAGCGGTGACAATAAGTTTTTTCAAGCTGCTTTAAAAGGAATAAGTGCTGGGGTGAGTGTGGTTATTTTACTGGCTTTTTTTAAATTAGGTAAAAAGGCTGAATTTAATATTATTAACATTATTATAATAATTGTTTCTGCTTTACTGGTTTTCTTTAGTATCATTCCAATCTTTTATTTAATTTTTCTGGGAGCTTTAATCGGAATTATTATCGGGTTTATTAAAGGCAGAAAGGAGAAAAAAGAAAATCATGGCACTTGAGATTTTAAAACTCTTTTTTGTTTTCTTTAAAATTGGTTTAGTCACCTTTGGTGGTGGTTATGCAATGATTCCTTTAATCAGAGAAGAAATGGTTTTAGGCGGTTATTTTGCTGTTGATGAAGTTACTTATTTAATTGGGATTGCAGAGTCTACTCCTGGTCCTTTTGCGCTTAATATGGCAAGTTTATCAGGATTTTACGCTTTTGACAACAAGTCTTATGGCATTCAGTTATTAGGAAGTGTTTCTGCGACTATTGGGGTTGTTTTACCATCGTTTATTATTATTTTACTTTTTTCGATACTTTCTTATAAAATCATTAAAACAAAGCCTTATAAAAATGCTTTTTATGTTATTCAGCCAATGGTTTTAGGCTTTATTTTAGCAGCTTTTTTCTCTATTACCCTACATGTGATTTTTAACAATATATTTAAAGATATTAACTTTGATTTATATGCGTTTATTATTTTTGGAATAATCTTAGCTATTGGACTGTCTTTTAAAAAGGTTTCGCCTTTAATTTTAATAATAATTAGTGCGTTTTTAGGAATAGTGCTATATGGTTTTTTATAGTAAAACATTTTTTTAAAACTGTGTTTTGATTTATGTGTTTTTTAAAAGGAGATATAGATGAAACATAAATATTTAGGTATTTTAGCAGTAATCTTTTTATTTTTAAGTTTACTTACTGGTTGTAATAATGGTGTTCATAAATCAAAACTTGCTACGCCAGAAAATATTTTATTAAATGAAGATATCTTGTCTTGGGATCAAGTCAGTAATGCCCAAAGCTATGAAATAACGATTGGAAGTAGTCAAGCTTTTACTGTAAGTGAGACAAATATCAACCTTCTTCTTTATGAAGAATCTTTTGATTTAATTACTAAAATTATAATTGTTGCAAAAGCGGAAGATTACTTTGATTCTGATCAAGCTTTTATTCATTTAACAAAAGAAAATGGCGTCTTTACTATAACTTTAGATAGAGACTTAATTGATGTAGTTAGTAATGTAGGCATTTTTGCTAATAGTATTTATTGGGATGAAATTGAAAATATTAATCGGTATGCGGTTAAGTATGACGGAAATACTTATGAGGTTGCTGAAAATTATTATTCTCTAGTTAATTTTTCTTTTTTTCGCTGGGAAGAAAAAAGAATTACCCTATATGCGCTTGATGATAATGGCACTTATTCTAGACCAACATATATTTATTTAGTATTAACAGAGACAAACTATGTTATTTTTGATCAGCCTCTAGAAACACTTAACTCACCAAAAGATGAAGTAATAAATGATAATGTTTTGTCATGGCTTGATGTGGGGGCTAGTTATTATAGAGTAACAATTAACAATCACACAGTTAAAGTTTTTGAAAACTCAATTAGCTTGCAAACATTTATTACTGATAATGACCACAAAAGGATTTCAATAATTGCTTATAGTGATGATAAAAAGCCTTCACGTCCATTAGAGTTTTATGTTAAAAAAGATTTAAGTGGCGCGATTAGTTTTTATGATTTTCCAGTTTTAGATTATATAGATTTTTATTATATAAACGATTTTCACGGGAAAATAAAGCCAAAAGATCATGAAATGGGTCTGGCTTATATTGCTAATTTTATTGCCCAAAGAAGGTTAGAAAACCCTAATTTTGTTTTACTAAGTGGTGGAGATATGTTTCAAGGATCAGCTTTGTCTAATCATTTTAGAGGGAGTGTTGTAATTGAGGCAATGAATGCGATGGGTTTTGATGCGATGGCACTTGGTAATCATGAGTTTGATTGGGGATTAGATGAGGTACTTAAATATTTTGAAGAAGAAACAAAACTAGCAAACTTTCCCCTTTTATCAATTAACACTAAACTCAAGGGTACAAATATTATTCCAGATCCGATACTTCCTTTTGTAGTTGTTGAAAAAGGTGGTTATAAAATAGGTGTAATTGGGGCGATGGGTCAGTTAGAATCATCGATTTCATATTCAAAAGTCAAAGACTATGAGTTTACTAATAGTATTAATGAAATTAAGGATGCTGCAAGTTATTTAAGAGTTGATAAACAAGTGGATTTAGTGGTTGTAGTAACTCATGATGAAAACTATTTTGTAAATGAAGCTTTAGCCAGTTTTACTGGAGATAGTAAAATTAATATTATTTTTAATGCTCATACGCATATTCCTCAAATATCAACAATTTATAATACACCTATTATTCAGGCAGGTAGACATGGTGAGTATGTTGGTTTTGTTAGATATTACTTAGATGGGAAAGAACCAATAATGGAGAATCTAAACAAACGGGACAATCAAGATTTTAATACTCCTGATTTGGAAGTTCAAGGAATTATTAGCTTTTATGAAGCTCAAATAAAAGGCCTTTATACTGATCCAATTATTAAAAATGGAAGTTATATCAGTAGATCAAGTTTTTCTGATTGGTTAGCCCGCTTAATGGCCTTTAAAACTGGTGCGGTTGTTGGGATTCATAATTATGGGGGAACAAGAAATGATCTTCCCGCCAATAAACAAATAACCGCAGAAGTATTATTAGAGATTTTCCCCTTTGAAAATGAAGTTATTACTGTAGAATTGACTGGTTTGCAAATTAAAAATATATTCAGTGTTGCTGATGAAGGTTTAGCATTTTATTCAACTCAAAGTGTTCAAAGCTTAAATAATAATACTTATTACCTTGTTGCGACAAACGACTTTTTATTTGAAAAGTATAGTTATTATTATGATGATTTTGTTTACCCTTTTATGTACGGGAAAAACAGAGTTGATACGAATCTAACGCTTCTTGAAGTTATTAGACAAGAGTTAATCTTACAAGCAGAAAAAGGACTTACATTTTACTTATCTAATGATATTCAAACGATACCAGAAGCATATAATTACCTACAACAACTACCGTTTTTCGTTTTATCAATTGACAAAAATGCGTTATATGGTTATAATTAGTTCGCGTCAAGGGGCCCTGTAGCCAAGTGGTAAGGCATGGCACTGCAACTGCCGGATCGTCGGTTCAACTCCGATCGGGGCCTCCAAAATAATCTTGAATTGGTAAGTAAAAAATACCAAAAATACAGTAAAATCACCCATTTTAGGGTGATTTTTTACATATTTAGGACGATTTTAATGAGTTTTAAGAAGATGGACAAAAATGTTTTCAAACAGTAATACAAACATAATTTAAAATGTTTCCATCTCATAACAAGCGATTGAACCCAACTAAAAACTTTCCATAACAAGCGATTGAACTTAAAATAAATCGCTTTATAAGGCTAAATTATTTATAGAAACTAATATAGACGTTCTAGCTAAATACTCACAATTTAGTTAAAGTTCAAATCCGATTTGTAGATTGAGTATTTCTATTGATGGGTTCAAAAATTACAAAATTGGTTGTTTTAAGTATGAAATCACGAAATTTCAAGTTTAGATTATATAATATTAAAGATTGGTAATATGAGAATATAAACCGACATATATTGTCGGTTTATATTGATATTATGTCTTTTGTTTGATATGATTATGATAGTGTGGAATATTTAACTTTGGGGGGACTTACATGAATGAATTTATTGAATCGGAATCATTAGAACTGAAAGAAAAATATACAGATTCTATAGTTAAAGAGATTGTTGCTTTTTTAAATGCCAATGGTGGTACACTTTTAATTGGAGTTAGAGATGATGGTGTTGTTGTTGGGGCAGATAAAATTGATGAAACTTTAAGAAAAATATCTAATATTATTACTTCTCAAATAGAACCTAATCCACAAGACGAAATCACATCTGAATTAAGATTCGTAGATAACAAAACAATTATTGCTTTAGAAATTAATAAAGGCGTAAAAAACATTTATTGCCAAAAGAAATACGGTTTCTCTTCAGCTGGTTGTACGATTAGAATAGGTACCTCATGCAAGGAAATGACGTCAGAACAAATTAAAATTTGTTATGAAAAGAGTTTTATTGATAATGAATATATGTTAAAAAGAAAATCGAGTTTGATGGATTTATCTTTTAGAGAATTGAAAATATATTATACGGAAAAAGGTTATCATGTAGATGACAAATCTTTCACGACGAATTTAAATTTCAAAATGAGTGATGGAAATTTTAATTTGTTAGCAGAACTCTTATCTGACAAAAATAATATTCCTATGATTTTTGTCAAATTTCAAGGGAACAATAAGGCTTCTATATCTGAACGTAGTGATTATGGATATGGATGTTTAATAACATCTTATGAAAAACTTCGTAATAGGTTGATTGCTGAGAATATCAATTTATCTGACACAACTGTAAGACCAAGAAAAGATACGTATCTATTCGATTTTGATAGTGTTAACGAAGCGGTAATTAACGCACTCGTCCATAATGATTGGACAATATCAGAGCCTCAAATTTCAATGTTCAATGACAGATTAGAAATCTTATCTCATGGCGGACTACCTAGTGGTATGAGTTCATACCAATTTTTTGAAGGAATTAGCAAACCTAGAAATACAACTTTAATGAGAATTTTCTTGACAATGGGACTGACAGAACATACGGGTCATGGTATTCCAACAATAATCAATAGATATGGTGAAGATGTTTTTCAATTGGAAGATAATTTTATTCGTTGTACAATACCATTTGATAAACAGGTATTATCGCAAATTAAAAAAGGTAATGTCGGTTTAGATGTCGGTTTAAATGTCGGTTTAAACATAACAGAAAAAAAAGTAATCAATTTGCTTTTGGAAAATCCATCTTATAATGCAAGAGAATTGGCGGAAATAATTAATGTAACAAAAAGAACTGTTGAAAGAATATTCGTTAGTCTTCAAAAAAAAGGTTTTCTTGAAAGAGTTGGGTCAAAGCGTGATGGTAGTTGGATGATAATAAGATGAATAAGCAATTGTGCATTTAAAAAATGGCTGATTTCAAGATATTAAAAGAATAGGATTGACTAAACTTGACAACGGGTACTAGAAAGGCGTTTTTCTATTATGCTGATGATCATTGTAGTTGGTGTCTTAAATAGAAAAAGAGGTAAATTATGGCAATAAATGAATCATTTAGAAATTCTGAAGAAATACTTAAAGTAAAAGATATATCCGAAAAATATCATCAAACTTTTGACATACTCATTATAACGTTTCAATCCAAGGTATTACCAGGACTGTTGGATCAAGAATTAATTGAAATTCTACCAGATAGAACTTATGGTTCCTCACATGGTAAATACCCGATTTACAAAGTGTTTGGGCAACCTAACACACTGTTTTATCTAATGCCAATTGGAGCACCAACTACAGTTGGGATATTAGAAGAAATTGTTTACTCAATGGGTATCAAGAAGATTGTTATGTATGGCAGTGCAGGAGTGCTTAATCAAGAAATAGTGGCAAAAAAACTCATTGTTCCTACTAAAGCGTATAGAGATGAAGGAACAAGTTATCACTATATGCCATCAAGTGATTTCATTGATATCACAAATAGTGAAGTTGTTTCTAAAATATTAGTAGATTTAGGTATTGATTTTGTTAAAGGATATACATGGACAACTGATGCTTTCTTTAGAGAAACACAAGATATTTACAAAGAAAGAAAAGAGCAAGGATGCTTATGTGTCGAAATGGAAATTAGTGCTGTACAAGCATTTGCAAATTTTAGAGGTGTAGATCTCTATGCGTTTGTTTATAGTGCAGATAGTTTAGATCATAGCGGTTGGAATAAACGTATTTTGGGTAATCTTTCTGTGGATGAACGAATAGACTATTTTCTTGTGGCTAGACACATTTCAAAAGTAATCTAATAAATTCTATTATAAAGTGTTTTTAGTCTTCTAACTGAATGAAAAGATAAACTTTGTGTAGGATTACTAAAAAAGGGGTAAAACTTTGTTGCATTAAGACAAAAAATTCTGAAACACCGGTTTTAAGTATTAATACTGTATAAAAGTGAGAAATAAGTAACTATGAGTAATGTCATGGTTACTTTTTTTTTTTTTAAGAACAATAGCACTCAATGTTTAAGTGTGGTAGTAAATTTTGACTAAAACATTTGGATGAAAGTGACTAAAACACTGGTTTGACTTCATATAATATGATTTCCTACAAACAAATTAACAAATCACTCCATCGAAAGTGAACAAATCACTCCATCGAAAGTGAACAAATCACTCCATTTGGGTTGATTTTAGCTTAATTAATGATATAATAAGGTTGTAAGAGGTGATTTTTTTGAAAACAAAATATTTTAAAAGAGTTATTGATAAGGAACTGGATTTATATTTAAGCACATTTGGTGCGGTTCTTATAACGGGACCGAAATGGTGTGGTAAAACTACTACGTCTTCAATCAAAGCAAAAAGCATTTTAAAATTACAAGACCCTGATACTTTGCAAAGTCATCTGCTCATGGCTGAAACTAAGCCTTCTCTTTTATTAAAAGGAGAAAAACCTAGACTAATCGATGAATGGCAAGTGGTGCCTGTTTTATGGGACGCTGTTCGCACCTCAGTTGATGAGCTAGGTGAAGAAGGTCTATACATATTAACAGGATCTACCATTGTTGACGAATCAAAGATTATGCACTCGGGAACAGGAAGAATTGCAAGGCTTAAAATGTATCCAATGAGTTTGTATGAATCAAAAGAATCAAATGGATTAATTTCCTTAAAAGAACTTTTTGATAATAAAGATTTAGATATCGATGGAATAAAATCAAATTTAACAATAGAAGATTTAGTTTTTGCTGCAAGTAGAGGAGGTTGGCCTTCGAGTTTATCTAGAAAAATAGATGAATCAAAATTACTTATAGCTAAAACCTATGTAGAAAACGTCGTTAATAGTGATATGAGTTCTGTTGATGGCGTGTACAGAGAACCACTCAAAGTTTCTAGTTTATTAAAATCTTATGCTAGAAACATTGGTACAATTGCAAACAATAAAACTATTCTTGATGACATTAATACAAATGTCAGTTTGTCTGAATCTTCTTACTATGAATATATTAATGTATTAAACAAATTGTATATAATTGAAGACATTCCTGCCTGGAATCCAAATATTAGATCTAAATCGGCAATTAGAAGTTCGAATAAAAAAATGTTTATAGACCCTTCAATTGCTGTTGTTTCATTAGGAATGACTTATGAAACATTATTAAAAGATTTTGAAACGTTTGGTTTTGTGTTTGAGAACTTATGTTTTAGAGATTTAAAAGTTTACTCAAATGCATTTAAAGGGAAGTTGTCTTATTATCGTGATAGAACTAATTTGGAAGCTGATGCAATATTACATTTAAATGATGGAAGGTATGCGTTAATAGAATTCAAATTAGGTTCAAAACAGATAGAAGAAGCGGCCAAACACTTATTAGAACTTAAACAATTAATAAAGGATGCAAATATGAAAGAGCCTGATCTGTTATTAATAATTACAGGCGGAGAAATGGCTTTTACAAGAAATGACGGTGTTAAAATAATACCTGTAGGTTGTTTAAAAGATTAAGAATTTATTTATTTTTACTACTATTTGTTTCTATTTTATTTGGAGGTAAATTATAGGTGAAAAAAGTTTGGAAAATTACAATAATTGGATTTGTATTATTGCTATTAGATTTGGGTCTGACTGTTTATTATGTACGTAATTATCCCGATATTGTTGGAGAAGGAAATATGGTCGCTAATAATAATCAATATGGATATTTAGTTTTTGTACTAAATTTTTTATATTTAATATTTGTTTTTATTGCATCGTTAATTTATGCTAGGTATAAAACAATTATAACGGAAGCAACTGGTACCTTTAGTTATATAAAAAAAATGTATACAAGTAATCACAATTCGTTTATTATAGTGAATTTCTCTTTTACATTTATAGTTTCCACTTTTGTTTCAAGACTTACCTCTATTTTAGATTGGATTATTTTTGGATTTTATAAAGAGAATTTTTTTAGTTCTACATATGCAATTATTAGATCAACTATGATTATGGGAAGATATGACATAGTTGTTGGTCTAATAGCTGGATTAGTTGCCATACCTCTGTGGTTTCGTTTAGAATTCTTAAAGTCAAAGAAGGTACTCAACTCCTAGCTATCAAATAATTAAATTAGCGACCACCACCGAACGCCCCACATCTAAAATACATGGAGCAATTTTTTTGAAAAACTGAAATTTGAAAACAGGTAAAACCTTTAAGACTGACAGAAATGTTAGTCTTTTTTAATCTTTTAAAAAGGAGTAGTTGCCCACCCCCATACCACAAGAACTAAAACGATAAAAATTTGTATTCTCTGGTTCAACCCATAGCGAAGATACGTAGCGGTATAATAAATTTACGATGTGGTAATTTGGGTAAAAGAAACGAGAATTACATGGACACAGATACCCTTGTGGAAAACGGAAACAAAACCTAGCAAACTGGCATTTAAACAGATTCATCCCCGTCTCTGCCTCGCACTGCAAATGCTTTTCATGTGGGTTCCTTCGCTGAATTTGTTAGAACAAAAAATTAAGTTCATTAAAAATTATAAGGGGTAAAACTTTGTACGGACAACACAAAAAATATCTGAAGATTTGGTTCAATTGGATCGAATCTTTTTTCTTTCTAGTAATTTTTTAGAAGACTCTCAATGTGTTTTACAAAATATGTAATTCAATAATGACAAAATAAGGAATTTATAAAAGACAAAATATGTAATTTGATTTCACCAAAATAAACACTTTGTCGTTGACAAACTTAATTAATAGAGTATAATAATTGCCATGCAGTAATGTTAACTGATTCTTATACGGATTATACTACTACATTAAGAACTGTTATCATTGGTGGTGTGGAGTTCAATTATAAAGATGGTAACAGTATTTTGATTTGGGTTCAAGACTCTAAGTAGAAGATTACCCTAAACTTGCTTTAAACTGATGAAACGGACACATTAAATTGGAATTTCTTGCTTTAAATAGTGTGTTTTAGAGCTTTGTGCATCTAAAGCTATTGGCGAGATTGGTGCGGATGATTTTATAGGAAAAACATATTATTCCAGGGATCATGAAGACATAGGGTATAATAATTGACAATATTATTAATATACTTTAGGTAAGTAAATATGTCAAAAAGCTATAAAATTTTAGATTCTGCACATTAACGGTTTTCTAATAATATGTTATGGTAAAATATTACTAATAAGAAAACTAATATAATTAAGTAAGGATTGATAATATGAGGATAACAAAACAAACAGTTTTATCTTATAACAACTTTAATGCTTTAACGGGCGATATTATTGAACTGGCTAAAGAAGTGATGCCTAATAAGGTTATCTATATTAACTTTTTAAATGATAAAGTTCAAGTAACAATGCGAGTTTCTAAGCATAACACTGATGTTAATGTTAAAGAAGGTATAACAATTCCAGTTGAAGAAGCACTTTGTAATCAAATTGATTATCAAAATGCTAAACCTCTTATCCTAGAAAAAGCAAACAAAAACAGCTTTGATAAAGGGGTTAACCAAACAATTGAAAACTCTAATATCGGTTCTTATTTAGGAATACCTATTTTGTTTAAAAATGGCACCCGTTTTGGAGCTCTTTGTGCAGCTCATCATGAAAGTAGTCCTTTTGAACAAAGTGATATTGAACTTTTAGAGAAAATTTCTAAACTTTTTTCTTATTATTTAGAGTTAGAACATATCGCCTATAAGGATGCTTTGACGGGTCTATATAATACCCAGTTTTTAACTGCCCATCACGATGAGATAATTGCTGATGGGGGACTTGTTGTTATGCTTGATTTAGATAATTTTAAAAGCGTTAACGATAATTTAGGTCATCATGTAGGTGATGAAGTATTAAAAGAAGTTGGAAAAAAATTAGAAAGTTTTATCAACGATTTTGATGAAGCTTTTTTAGTTAGGCTCGGTGGTGATGAGTTTTTAATCTATATTAAAGATAAAATGCCAGAAGAAGAGGTTAAAAAAACTTTAGAAAAACTAACAAAAACATTTCAAAACTGGAATACACCTATTGGTGATATTTTATTAAGTTGTAGCATTGGTGCACTTATGTACAAGGGTTTAGAATATAACAGATTTGTAAGTTTATTAAAAGAAGTTGACGGGCTTTTATATAAGGCCAAAAACAAAGGCAAAAATACTTTTATTTTTCAAAAACAATAATAAAACTTATTAAATTGAGGTATAGCATGGATAAAAATGAAAAGATTTTAAACTATTTATATCCCACTAAAAACATTAAAGAACAAATAGATCTTTATAATCAAAAGTCATTTCGCAAAAATATTGCTTTAGTGATTATTTTTGGGATATTAGGTGCTTTTGTTGTTGTTTTAAGTTTTTCAATTGAAGGTAAACTTGTTTTTATCCTTACTACTTTAATTAATTATTTTCTACTGACTGTTTTAACTGTTTTTCTTTATATTGGAAATAAAACAAGAGTAAAATTAGATAAAATGCAATTAGAAATCATTATTAAAGAAAAGAAGAATTATCACTTAAGAATCATCAAAAATAGAAACAAGTATAAAAGGCGAGCAACAATTGTCATAATAGTAATGCTATTAATTTCTCTTTATTTTTCTTTTTATAATTTTATTGAAGGTTTAGTTAAAGATGATTATAATAGCAATCCAGTTTTAGTTTTTTATTTAGTGTTTTTTGTGTTGTTAATACCGGTTATTATACTATTTGTTTTTGGTGTTAAAGCGTTTCAAAAAGCACAAATAAAAATAATTGAAGAAAGCGAAAAACAAAATCAAAATAATAATACTAATTAAATAAAAAGATTATTAAAGCATGGTGTTTTTAATCAAAAGGAAAAAAGTCTAGGATATTTATTTAAAAATTAGACTTTTTTATTTTTTTAAGAATTGAAAAAATGATATTTTAATGTTATTCTTAATAAGAATGTGTATAAAGTTAATTTAATAAAGAAAAAGAAAGAGTGATACTATGAAGGTGCTAATACTAGGATTAGGTGTAATCGGCACTACTTATGGCTATGCTTTTCAAAAGGCAGGTTATCATATAGAACACTTTATTCGTGATGAGAAAAAACAGATCTCACCGAAAAGGTTACAAATTAATATATTAGATGGAAGAAAACACAAAAAAGGCATTGAATATACTGATGAGTATAATGTTAGAGTTTGTGAAGACGGTAGTAGTTTTGATTTTATTTTTGTTAGTGTATCTAGTGGCCATTTAAAACAAGCAATTAATTCTTTAAGGAACAAGAAAATAAAAGGAACTGTTGTTTTATTCTGTAATTTTTGGGAAACGAAAGCAGAAATAGCAGAAATGATGAAAGGTTTTTCCTATATAATTGGGTTTCCGGTTGCTGGGGGAAATATTGTTAAAAATACTCTTAATACTGTGATTTTTGATAGTATTATGTTAGAGAAAAAAGAAAAAAGTAAAATAGATAATTATAACAAACTAGAAAAACTTTTAAAAGATGCTTTAATTAAAACAGAAAAGCCTTATGATATGGTTGAATGGATTTGGATTCATATGGCTATTAATGCTGGTGTTACTTCAACTGCTGGGAAAAAAGGCGATTTAAGTGATCCAAAAAAATTAGCAAATGAGTTAATGGGTAGTTCTAAGTTATTACAAGAAGCAATCTTATCTATTAGAGAAACTCTTAAGATAGTTAAAGCGCGAGGCGTTAACTTGAAAAAATATAAGGGTGAACTTTTTGCTTTTAAAATAGAGCGTCATGTTGCCAGTTTTTTAATGAAAAAGCTGTTTAAGAAAAACGAACTGACAAGACGAATTATGACTCTTCATAATGATGTTAATGATATATTGTATGGGACTCGTTCTGTTTTTGAAACAGGAAAAGCACTTAATGTAAAAGCACCTCGTTTTTATCAAAATATGGAAGTTATTTTAAACAGTATGGTTTAAAGTTTGTTTGGATTAAATGTTGTATTTTAGTGTGTTTTAAGGTATTATTTAAGGGGTGGGTATTGAAAAAGGAGATAACTATTGAGAAGTCAAGTAAATTAAAGTAAATAGTTATAGCCAA
>CAZKGV010000013.1:0-32269 GCA_964552625.1 uncultured Acholeplasmataceae bacterium
TTGAGGCCAAATTCCAAGTCCTTGCCTCTGAATATAATAAATCAATAGATTCATTGTTTAAATCTTTTATTACAAAATCGAGAAGCTTTGATGCATGACTCATGCGATAATAATTTTTATGTGTTTCTATCCCTTCAAGTATGTATTGATTGTTTCTAACGTTTATTCTGCAAACACTAACAATCTTATCATTTGATTTGAGTATATAATATTTGTAAAAATCAGTTTGATTAGAACAACTCTCTAAATATTGTATATATTCTATTTTTATTAAAGCTTGCTTTTCTTTTAAATTTGGATCAAGTAGAGAAATTCCCCTATCCTCTTCTAATTTATTATTTAAAACATCAAACCACTGTTCTTTTTCTAATTTAGTTAAACATTGTATTCTGCTTTTTGTCCATATTTCTACCATAAGTTTATCCTTTTTTTAAATTCCTGTTCTTATGTTGTTTTATAACAACTTTATTTTGCTAATTATCCCTATTTTATTATTTTCCAATAGCCTGATTTAAAGGAACCTTCTCTTATGATTATATTTTTATCTCTTAGTTCTTTTATGGCTCTATCTACAGTTCTTGTGCTTGTGTTAATTAAATCCGCTATTTCATTAGCTGTAACGCTAGAGTTGTTTTTAATTATATCTATTATTTTAAGAGCATTATCACTTAAATTTAATTCGCCATTTAATTCGACATTTAATTCGTCATTTCTTAATTTGATTCTATTATTTGCTAATTCTTTTTCGACTATTTCGGGGTATTTAAATGTTACGGCGACAGAGTCCTCATCTATTTCAAACATACTTTTATCATTATTGTATTTAGACAGTATTAATGGAACTCCATGTCCTGTATGTTCTCCAAGACCTAATCTATCAAATAAATCAAATAATTCTTTTGACCTATGTCTACTTCTTCCTTTATAAAAGCTTTCAATACTTAAGCCCTCTGGCAAAGAGCCAACAGAATGAATTTCTATACGATTATCAAAAACATATATTATAGGAGGATTTTGTGTAACCCAATCATTATATGTAACTGCATTAAGCCAAGCTTCTTCAAAGGCTTCATTATCAAATCTTCTAATGTCAAATCTTCCCATTGCTGTTAAAGATTCATCGTGTTTTACTGTAATAACATCATTTATTACATTTTGACAATAATCCAAAACTTTTTTATAAGTATCAATTAAGCTAGTTCCTCCAAAAGGTGTTCTTCGTGAAAATACAGTCTTATCATTACCTTGAAACACAACAACTAAAATATATATATTGTTTTTATCGGAAAGCATTTCTGCCATCATTGAGTATCTTCCATCTTCTAATTTAAGCCCTGGAATATTATCTTCAAATTGATTGTCGTTAATCGTTAATCCTTTTTCGAAAAATAAATACTTAAGTGTCTTAAATTCTAATTTTTGATTACTTGCAGGTATTTTTGTAATTCCTAATTTTTTTTGTAAAAGAGAAAGACTCCTAACAGCAATCTCATGTTCAGACATGTCCCTAAGTTCAGTACCAAATCTAACAGGCGTCCCTTTAGGAGTTAAACCAAATGCTTTTAAATGATGAAGAGATTTGCTTTTTTTTATTTATTAAGATAATCGTTAAATCGTAAGGTAATCGTTAAATTGTAGGATAATCGTTAAATTGTAAGGTAATCGTTAAATTGTAAGGTAATCATTAAATTGTTCTAACTATTTTAATAATTTCATCTTTAAACTAGTAAAATAAGATTAAAAATTAGCTTTTTCATTGATTTTTCGTTGTTTTTTAACTGTTTTTAACTAAAAATAATAAAAAAAGTCCAATACACAACGTATCAGACTAATACTTTATTAATGGTGCGGAGAAAGGGACTCGAACCCTCACAACCTAGTGGTCATATGCCCCTCAAACATACGCGTCTACCGATTCCGCCACCTCCGCTTTAATTCATTTTTAATTATAACAAAATATATTCATTTTACCAATATTATAGAAAAAAAGAGGCCTTCTGAGCCTCTAATTTATTATTCTGCTGATAAAATGTATGAGTAAATGTCCTGCCTACCCTTAATCATTTCAATTTCAATATCATCGTTAACTTTTTCAATATATTTTTTTAATTCATTAGCTTCAGTTTCTGTGACATCTTTTCCATAAAATATTGTCACAATTTCAGTATCCGAATCAATTATCTTTGTCGCAAGTTCTTTAACCGCATCTAAACGATTCTTTTGCGAAACAACAATTTTTCCGTTAGCTAATCCAATAAAGTCATCTTTTTTTATTTTTAAACCATTTACTTCGGTATCTCTAATTGAATAGGTAAGTTCTCCGGTTTTAATTGAATCAATAACATCACTCATAGCTTCAACGTTTAAATCTAAATCTTGACCATCATCAAACACCATCATTGCCGCATATCCTTGCGCAATTGACTTGGTTTTTAAAACTCTAACATTGGTATTTTTGCATATATCAAGTGTTTGCTCTGCAGTTAAAATGACATTACTATTGTTAGGAAGGATAATAACATTATTAGCATTAACAGCTTTAACAGCCTTAACAAAATCTTCGGTAGGTGGATTCATTGTTTGTCCACCATCGATAATATAACTAACACCCAATTCTTTAAACGCTTGTTTAATTCCTCCGCCAAAAGCAACTGCAATCACAGCGAATTCTTGCCGAACTTCATTCACAATTTGAAAATCTTCGACAAGCTCTTCCTTTTTAGCGGCTGCATGCATATTTTCATGACCAATATTTTCTAAAATCGCAGAATGTTGCAAGCGCATGTTGTCAACTTTCATCGTTTGTAATTCACCATATTTTTGACCTAAAGTAATGACAACACCTGGTTGATTAGTATGAACGTGAACCTTCAAAAGCTCTTCATCTTGCACTAAAACAAGCGAATCACCTAAATTATCTAATATTTTTCTTAGGTTATCAGCATCAAATATTTCTTGATCAGTTAATTTAACAATAAACTCTGTACAATAACCATATTTAATATCAGCAGTTTCAATGTGATCATGTTTTATTTCTGGTTTAACTTCTTTATGAACAACTGTTTCTTGTTCAACAGGTATTGTTTGGCCTTGTAAAGCCAAAAGCATACCTTCAATAATTTTAATAAAACCTGCCCCACCCGAATCAACAACTCCTGCTTCTTTTAATACGGGTAATAATTCTGGTGTATTTTCTAATGTTTTATTTGCTTGATCTAAATAAACTTTTAAAACATCTTCGATTGTTTTTATTTCTTTTCTTTTTCTTAAAACGGCCTCTGCGGCTTCTCTAACTACTGTTAAAATTGTTCCTTCAACTGGCGTCATTACTGCCCGATAAGCCATTTGATAACCGCTTACTAGTGAGGCAATAAACTCATCGACTGTTGCGCTTCCGTTTTTACTACGAGAAATTTCTGTATATAAACCTCTAAAAAACTGCGATAAAATAACGCCCGAGTTTCCTCTTGCGCCCATTAAGCAGCCTCGTGATAGAATTTTTGAAACATCCGCAATGGATTTTGTTTGTGTGTTTACGATTTCATTGACACCAGCCATGATTGTCATGTGCATATTAGTGCCTGTATCACCATCTGGAACTGGAAATACATTTAATAAGTTAATTTCATGGTGATTGTTCTTTAAGTTAATTGCTCCATTGGTCACCATTTTTTTAAATAGTGTTCCGCTTAGTGTATTAGCCATTAAATTCCTCCTAATTAGCAAAAAAAACATTTATTAGGATTTTACTATTAAATTATTATATAGTTCGGTTGTTTTTGTTTAAAATGTTATTTGCTATTTAATGTCTTTACAATTGGTACGTCAATATATACTTGAAAGCATAATTATATTACTCTACTTCACGATAAAATGCAATACTTTCTTGTTTGTAAGGGCTTTTCTTCGATTAATATTCATATTTGCCCTAGATTATGTGACCTTTTACAAATTTAAATCACATATTTTAAGAATTTGTTTCCCCTTTAAAATATGTATTATTAATATGTGTTGCATTAAAATGTAATATATGTTAGTATATTACTTGCGTAAAGGAGTGATTATTATGGCTAAATGTCATGTTACAGGTAAAACTACCTCTTTTGGAAACACAAGAAGCCATGCGCTAAATGCTAATCGTCGCAAATGGAAAGCCAATTTGCAGCCTGTTAAAATTATTGATGAAAAAGGCAATGTTAAAAAAGTAAAAGTTGCAGCTAGTGTCCTTAAAAAAGGAAACCTAAAACGCGCATAAAAGAAAAAAAGGCGATTGCCTTTTTTATTTTCTTTTTGATTGTATTAGCAAAATAACCCCTCTACTAAGGTCCAAAGTCGCATATTTATGCTTGATCTCATTAGAAAGACCAATCACATCGTATTGCGAGAGTTCTTCATCAATCAAAGAAAAAACAACACCTGTTAAAGTTATTTTTATATCTTCTAAAGGGAATATGGAAAGATAATCATAATTCTCTTTTTTTATTGGATAAGTACCTTTTTCTAGTCTTTTAATTTTATTGGTATCATCGATAATAACTAGATTGGGATACTTTTCTAAAAGAAATAAGTTTGCTAAAAAGTGATCGCTGCGGTTTCCCTTTATTCCACCAACTAATATAACATCGTTTGTCATTTGATACGCATGCCTAAGTGCATAACTTGTATCAGAATCATCTTTTAATTTACTAAGCTTGATTGTTTTTATGCCTTTTAATACATCCAAATTTTCTAAAGAATCAAAATCTCCAACCGCTAAATCAATAGTCACATTTTGTTTAATAAGTTCGCTGACTGCATTATCACAAGCATAGATAGTGTATTCATCTAAATTAATTAAATTCTTAAGGTTTTCAGGTACCTCAGGAGCAACAACTGCAATTTTCATTTTAAGCTCCTTATCGCTTTATTACGGTCTTTTTGATTCAAAATATATGATCCAGCAACAACAATATCAACTCCTGTGTTTCTTACTTTAGAAATGGTGTTTTTATTTATTCCACCATCAACTTCAATCAAGAATTGGTACCCTTTTCTTTCTCTTAAATCGTTTAAAATTTTAACTTTTTCCATTTGATTTGCCATAAATTCTTGCCCACCAAAACCAGGTTCAACAGTCATTACCAAAACTAAATCAACTAGCTCTAAAAACGGCATTAAAGCTTCTACAGGTGTGTTAGGTTTTAATGTAATTCCAGCTTTTATTCCTTTTGATTTTATGTATTTAACTGTTTTTAGTGGTTCGTTTGCTTCAACATGCACCGTAATAATATGGCTTCCTATTTTAATAAACTCATCAACGAAAAAATAAGGGTTAGAAATCATTAAATGCGTATCAAGCGGAATATTAGTTATTTTATTAATATTCTTTAATACCGCGGCTCCAAATGAGATATTGGGAACAAAATGACCATCCATTACGTCTAAATGAATATAGTCGCTTTCTGCAATCGAACTTATTTCTTCTTTTAATTTATTAAAATCTGCTGTTAAAATCGAAGTTGCTACCTTCATTAATATCGCTCCTTCATTGCTTTAATTTCTTCGTAAAATTTCTTATAATTTTCATACCTTGTTTTTAATATTTCAGGATTATCTTTAACGTTACAATCTGGCTCATGAATATGATTACAGGCATTTTTAAACTTGCAATAATCTTTATAATCATTAAACTCAATAAAATAGTTTTTTAATTCACTTTTATCAAATATATCAAATTCTAATTTAGAAAAACCAGGGGTATCCGCAATTAAACCGCCATTGTAATCAAATAATTCTGTATGCCTTGTTGTGTGTTTGCCCCTACCTAAGGCAATACTTGTTTCTTGTGTTTTAAGGTTCAATTCTGGCATTAAAGCATTAATTAATGTCGATTTACCAACGCCTGTTTGTCCAGCAACTACTGTAACTTTGTCTTTAAAAACATCAACCAAAGTGTCAAAACCAATTTTTTCATAACTATTTACATAATAAACTTGATATCCTATTTTTTGATAATATTTTAAATCTTTTTTTAAATTTGTTAAATAATTAGGCTCAACTAAGTCAATTTTAGAAATAACTATTTTTGGTCTAACATTTTGTTTTTCACACAAGACCAAAAACTGATCTAAAAGATTAAAATTAAAATCTGGCAGAACGGTTGAAAAGATTAAAAGAATTTGATCAACGTTGGCCACATCTGGGCGATTAAGTTGATTAATTCTTGGTAAAATTTCTTGGATAGGATTATTAACATCAGTATCATCAAACATAACAATATCTCCAACTTTAGGGCTAAGTTGAACAGTTTTAATATCTTTTTTTGTTCTTCTAGTTGTTAAAATATTAAAACTTGATTTTTCATCTAATCTAACGTGTCTTAGCTTCCCACTTGCTTTGGATATATATGTTTGTCCGGTTTTTAATTCTTTTATTGAGTATAGCCCACCAATAAGTTTAGTAATTCGTCCTCTTTTCAAGTATGTCCTCCTTTTTCATTGTTTTGCTTCTTAATTGTCCACATGCTGCATTAATATCATGCCCTTGCTCTTTTCTTAGGGTTGCATTAATATTGTTTTGTTTTAAAACTTGAAAAAAACTGTTCATCTGTTTTAAACTGCTTCTTTGATAAGGTGCTTCGCTAACTTCATTATATGGAATCAAGTTTACATAGATGTTTAACCCTTTTAATAGCTTTGCTAAAGCTAAAGCGTGTATTTCTTGATCATTAATTTGTTTTAATAAAATATATTCAATCGTTGCTCGTCTGTTTGTCTTTTTACTGTAATATTTAAGAGCCTTTATTAATTCTTCAATTGGATACTTTTTATTAATTGGCATCAATTTATCTCTAATATCATTGGTTGGTCCGTGCAAGCTAATAGCTAGATTAACCTGCAACCTCTCTAAAGCAAACTCTTTAATCTTAGGAACAATTCCACATGTTGATACTGTCATATGTCTAGCTCCAATTTCAAAGGCTTTATGATCATTTGCAATCATTAAAAATTTTAATAAGTTATCATAATTATCAAAAGGTTCTCCAATACCCATAACCACAATATGACTAATTTTTTCATCTAAATGTTTTTCTGTTTGGATAACTTGATTAATCATTTCGCCAACATCTAGGTTACGCTTTTTCTTTAAAATGCCCGAAGCACAAAAGCCACAACCCATATTACAACCAATTTGCGTTGTAATACATAAAGAATTACCGTAATGATGCCTCATTACCACTGATTCAATATAATTACCATCATTAAGCTGATACAAATATTTTATCGTTCCATCAACGCTTTTTAATTCGGTAATATTAGTTAAACTAGAAAAGAAAAAATTATCGCTTAATAAACTTTGTAATTCGTCATTTAGGTTAGTCATTTGAGCAAATGAGTCTACTCTTTTTTTATAAATCCAATCAAAAACTTGTGAAGCACGATATCTTTTTTGACCATTTTTTAAAAAGAATGATTCCAATTCATCAAAACTAACGCTATATATATCATTCATTAAATTCACCATATTAATTATACTATATTTAGTTGCTATCCAAAAAGAAAAAGAGGAAAAACCTCTTTTTATTATCTAATTACTGCACTTAATTCGTTTTCCAGCCTAAATACAATACTTTTAATTATTTTATCAATATCTTCTGTTTGTAAAGTTTTTTCTTTCGAATTAAACGTTAATCTAAAAGCTAAAGAAACTTTATCTGTGCCTAACTTTTCATCGTAATATATATCAAAAAGTACCAAATTTACCAAGTATTTTTTTGCTGTTTGCGAAATTACTGTCATAATTTTTTCTGCTGGCAAATCTTTTTTTACTAAAACCGCAATATCTCTAGTAATATTAGGGAACTTGCTAATCGGAGTAAACAATGCTTGGGATTTATTCATATCAAACAATTGTGTTAGATTAACCTCAAAAGCAAAAGCATTATCTAAAATATTAGGATGAACTTGGCCAATAAAACCAACTGTTTTGTCATCGACAATTATTTTTGCTAGAACATGTGGATGAAACCCATCAATGTTTTTTGCTTCAACAAACCTAGCTTTTAAATCAACTGAATCAAGCAAAGATTCTAACATACCTTTTAAAAGGACAAAACTTGATTTTACATTAACACTTGGACTAGATAAATAACTGCCTTCAATAATTGCTGCTAACATCAACGGTTCATATTCAGTGTAGTAAACATTACCCACTTCAAAAAACCTTAAATCATTAGTTTGTCTTGATAGATGATATTTAACATTTTCAACTAAACCATTTATTAGGCTATGACGCAAATGTGTTCTATCATCTTTTAATGGTTTTAATAATCCTATAATATCTTTAGAAGGCTCTTTAAAAAGATTTATGTCTTGTTTTTTTAATAAACTATAATTAATAACCTCATTAAAACCTAAACCTTTAATCTGTTTTCTTAAATGATAAACTAGCTGTTGCATCTTTGAATAACCGCCTATTAGGCTGGTTTTAGGCAAAGTGGTTGGCAAGTTATTATAACCATAAATTCTAGCAATCTCTTCAGTTAAATCAGCTTTAATTTTTAAATCACTACGATAACTTGGAATTAAATATAGATCTGGTTTTGTTTCAATAATATTAAGTCTTTTTAAAATTGCTTTAATTTCGTCTTTTGAAAGAGTTGTTCCTAAATAATTATTTAAATAATCGGGTAATAACTGAATTAAAGTAGGCCGGTCAAAAGGCTTGCCAGCAAATTTAATGTTTTTATAAACTCTCGCATCAGCAGTTAAAATTAAAAGTTCGGCTGCTCTGTTTATAGCTGTTCTAACTCTTAACTCATCAATACCTCTTTCAAACCTTACGCTAGAATCACTAATTAAATCAAGTCTTCTTGATGTTTTTCGAATTGATAATGGTTCAAAAGTCGCCGCTTCTAAAATCACTTTTGTCGTATTTTCATCAATCATCGTATTAAGAAGACCCATAACTCCACCAATTGCGGTTGGCATTTTTCCATTAGTAATAACTACATCGCCTTTTTCAAGCACTCTAATCTCACCATCTAATGTAGTAACTGTCTCTAAATGGTTTGCTTCTTTAACAACAATTTGATTTGAATCAAACTTATCTGCGTCAAAGGCATGCAAAGGAGTACCAAGTTCCAACATCACATAATTTGTCACATCCACAACATTATTAACTGGTCTAATGCCTGAGGCAATTAAATCTAACTGTAACCAAAGTGGCGAAGGCTTAATTTTAACATTATCCAAATACCTTGCGTAATATCTTTTACAACCATCTGTTTCAATTAAAACAGTCAGCGGATTTTCTTGATCAACTTCCACAACAACCGGTTCAATAAGTTCAATTTTTTCATCTAAAACTGCTCCTAAATCATAACTAAAACCTAAAACAGAAAGCAAGTCCGCCCGATTAGGAGTTAAATCAAGTTCTAATGATGATTGATCTAAATTAAGTTCTTTTTTTGCATCAATACCAGGTGTTTTTGCATTATCAAAATAAAATATTCCATCTTTATATTTATCATTAAAAAGTTTCTCATCAATCCCCAGTTCTGTTAAAGAACAAATCATTCCATTAGATGAGATGCCTCTAATAGATGCGTTTTTAATTAAGAAATTACCTGGTAATACTGCATCTACCTTTGCCACAACTACACTTTGACCTTCATCAACATTAGCTGCCCCACAAACAATTTGTTCAACTAAACCATTACCTAGATCAACTTGGCAAACAGAAAGTTTATCAGCATTAGGATGAGCTTTTTTCTCTAATACTCTACCAACAACAAGATTTTCGGTTGCTAGTAGTTTTTCAAGTGACTCAACCTCAGCAATATATTCATTTGTTAGGTTATATAACTTTTCATCTGATAAATCGGTTTTAAGATAGCGTTTTAACATATTAGTTGATATTTTCATTATTTAATCGCTCCTTTAAATTGTCTTAAAAAGCGGATATCGTTAGTATAAAAATGTCTGATATCATCAATACCATACTTTAACATCGCCATTCTCTCAACTCCAAAACCAAAAGCAAACCCTTGATATACTTCTGGATCGTAGCCTCCCATTTTTAAAACATTGGGGTGAACCATGCCCGCTCCAACAACTTCCACATATTTCTGGCCATCAAATACGTCAACTTCAACTGAAGGTTCAGTAAAAGGAAAATATGAAGGTCTTAAGCGAATATCTTTATCATCACCAAAAAAATGCCTAATAAAGGCTAAAAGGGTTCCTTTTAAATCTCCCATCGTAATGTTTTTATCGATAACCAAGCCTTCAACTTGCATAAACTGATGACTGTGATATTGATCATCATTATCTCTTCTAAATGTTTTACCTGGACAAATAATTTTAATGGGCATGCCAGCAGATTCCAACATCGTTCTTGCTTGAACTGGTGATGTATGCGATCTTAAAAGTCGATTTTCATCGACATAAAATGAATCATGCATGTCTCTGGCTGGATGATCTTTTTCAATATTTAACATCTCAAAATTATAATAATCACTTTCTACTTCCGGACCTTCTTTTATTTGATAGCCCAGCGCAATAAAAAACGACTCAAAATCCTCAATCACACTTTTTAAAAGATGATTTGAACCACTTGGAAACAAAACTCCTGGTAAAGTGATGTCTTCTTCTTGTTTTTCTAACTCTTTTTGAAGAGCCTTTCTTTCGATTTCTAATTTCTTTTCTTCTAAAAGTGATTCTATTTTAGTTTTAGCATCGTGAATTAATTTCCCGATTTGTGGTCTTAAGGAAGCATCAACATCTTTTAGCTTAGCCATTAAAGATGCAATTTCGCTTTTTTTACCTAAAAAAAGACTTCTTAGGTTGTTATATTCACTTAAATCATTAACCCTTAAAATAGCTTCTCCAAATTTAGTCAAAATTGCTTTTAGCTTTTCTTGCACATAAACAACCCCTTTAAATAAAATAAGCCCTTAGAAAATCTAAGGGCGAATAACCGCGGTACCACCTTAGTTCTAGTATAACTAGCACTTTAAAACTTTAACGCAGCTTATACGGATGTGATTAACATCTTCTTTAAGGGTGAATTCAAAAAGCCGTTATGATTGTTTTCATCAGCCACAACCTTTCTAAAATAACTAACCTTTTTACTACTCCCTTTTTACGAATGATTTATTTGTTTCTTGAAGCTAGAATTGCTAGTAATCTTAATACTTGAACGTAAATGTATACTGTTGAGACGATAAGTCCTAAACCAACTTGCCATTCATATTTTTTATCCGCTCCACTTGAGACTATATTTTTTGCATCATCAAATGAGATTACAAGCATAAACGCTCCATATAAAATCAAAAGCAACGTAAGCAATAAAACAAGCGGACTATTAGGATTACCAAAAAGAGTATACCACATTGCGCCTTGATCAAAAATTGAAACAAGACCAACTATAATTACTGTAAATAAAATCGCAAATGATATTCCCATCATAATTCTTCTAAAGCGATTAGATGCAACAATTAACTTTGTTGAATAAAGCACTAGCATGCCAGCAAATATTCCAAAAGTAATGACAACCGCTAAGAAAATAATATTCATTTCGGGAAAAGCCGCACTAAACAATAGCGAAATCATCCCAAGTAAAACACCCTCAGAAAGTGAATATATTACACTAAACACTGGCGCTAACCTTGTTGAAAATGAAGCTACAACAACTGATAATATTGCCATAATCATAGATATAATTAAAAGTGGAATATAAAATTCTGGAGCATTTGCTAAAATAAATAAACTTCCGATAGCAGAAACAATTAAAACCCCAAATAACACAGCTGTTTTAACTAATATTCCACCATAAGATGCACCATAAGTAACACCTTCAGTATTTTCTTTTTTAATTTTGGTAAAAACCGGGTTTGTTCCTCTGTTCATAAAATGACCTCCTACATCTCTATATTATATAACAAATTAATCAAAGTGCAAACAATCCTTGTTCAAAAATATCAGTTTTTTCATCTAAATCAGAAAAAGCGCCAATTTTATCCATAATTTCAAAAACTGTCTTGTTAATTTTTGTTTTATCTTTTACATCATCTTTTGATCTAAAAGGTCGAATGTTTCTTTGTTCTATAATGCCTTCAGCAACACTCTTTCCTAAACCATCAATAGTGATAAAAGGCATTCTAATCCCTTTTTCTTCAATTACAAATTTTGTTGCTTCTGATTTATTAATATCAACCGGTAAAAACTTAATTCCTCTTAAATACATTTCATAAGCCACTTGTAAAGTAATTAATAAGTTTTGTTCTTTATCGGTTTGCCTATTATGCGGATTTCTTTCAATTTCTTTGATTCTGTTTCTAATCGCATTAACCCCACTTACCATAACATCATGCTCAAACTGCACTGCTCTGATTGAGAAAAATGAACTATAAAATAGTTTGGGATGATAAACTTTAAACCAAGCAATCCGGACTGCCATTAACACATAAGCGCTCGCGTGGGCTTTTGGAAACATATATTTTATTTTGCTGCAAGCCCATATATACCAAAGAGGCACCTTATTTCTAATCATTTCACTTGAGTATTCTTCCCATTTTTGTTTTTCTCTGCTTGGCTTACCTCTTCTAACAAATTCCATTATCTCAAAAGCCTTAGAAGGCGCCATACCGAAATTCATTAAATCAACCATAATATCATCACGACAACCAATAATATTTTCAAATAAAACAGCCTTAAACTCAGTACTTCCACTCATTAAAACTTGTGCGTTGCCAAGCCACACATCGGTACCATGCGATAATCCAGAAACCTTAACTAGCCCAGCAAAAGAATTCGGACGTGTTTCTTTTAGCATTTCTCTTACAAACGGTGTCCCAAATTCAGGCACTCCAAATGAAGCCACTGGACTTTCTAACTCTTTTTCAGTTAGATTAATTGATTTTGTTGAAGCAAAAAGTTCATAAATTGCTGGATCATCAATTGGAATATCTTGAGCTTTATTAAATGGAAAATCATCTGGATTTTCATATACATAATCCATTAAAAACTTAATAACTGTCGGATCATCATGCCCAAGAATATCAAGTTTTAATAGATTGTCCTCAAAAGAGTGATAATCAAAATGCGTTGTATACCATTTTGAACTAGTATCATCTGCGGGAAACTGAATCGGGGTAACATCAAAAATTTCTTTATGAGAAGGAACTACAACAATCCCGCCTGGATGTTGTCCAGTTGAACGTTTAACACCTTCAATTTTTTTTGCTAATCTGTTAACTTGAGCCTTTCTTACATCCGTAATATTTTTATCTTCTAAGTAGCCCATTACATAGCCAAAAGCGTTCCTTTCAGCAACTGTTTGAATAGTTCCCGCTCGATAAGCATAATTCTCGCCCAACAGTTCTCTTATATAACTGTGAGCGGTTGCTTGGTAATCACCACTAAAGTTTAAATCAATATCAGGAATTTTATCACCAGAATAACCTAGGAACGTTTCAAAAGGAATATCTTGACCATCTTTAATTAAATCGCTTTTGCATAAAGGACACTTTGCTGATGGCAAATCATAACCAGAAGAAACATCTTTAAATAGTTTTTGAAACTTTTGTTGTTCTTCAGTTAAGCTTTCTATGTTATCAGGAGTTGCTTCAAAGACTGTAAAACAACTATTTACACAGCGATAATGTGGCTTTAAGGGATTAACCTCTGTAATCTCCATTAAATAAGCAATCAAACTTGAACCAACTGATCCTCTAGAACCAACTAAATATCCATCTTCTAAAGATTTTTTCGTTAACAAATAAGAAATATAATAAATTGGCGCATATTCATTATCAATAATATTTTTAAGTTCTTTTTCAATTCTTTGACTGATAACTGGATGAATTTCACTGCCATAAAGCTTAAGAGCATTATGATAAACAATTTTTTCCAGTTCCACTTTGATTGAATCAATCCCTAAGTTTTCCTTAAAAGAATCATCTGCTAATGAATAAAGCGTTTGGGGAAATGCTTCTATTTTATCAATTTTGTTATTTAAGATGTTTGTATTCGTAACAACAATCTCAGTTGCCAGCGCTTCTCCTAAAAAGGCAAACTGTTTTAACATTTCATCTGTTGTTAAAAAATAAACCAAAGGGGCATTATCATATTTTGCCAAAGCATGAAGCCCGCCGCCAATCAATTTTGCCCTAATATAAATATCACGATAAATTGATTCTTCTTTTTCTAAATAATGAACATCACCAGATGCAATTACTATTTTATTTAATTTTTGAGCCGTTAAAACTATTTTTCTAATTGTTGATTCGATAATAAAAGTCGCATCAACACCCAAAGTCTCTTTTAAATGTTGATAGGCTTGCGGTGGCTGAACTTCAATATAATCATATAAACCCATTGCTTTTTCTAATTCAATATCGGTTTTGTTCAAAGCAGCATCAAAAACTTCTCCTTGATAACAACCAGAGCCAATTAAAAGACCTTCTTTATATTCCGTTAAAGTTTGGTGAGTAAGCCTAGGGCCTTCAAAAAAGTTTTCTGTTAAAGCTTTACTCGTTAATTTAAACAAGTTTTTATAACCGGTTTGGTTTTGCGCAATAATTGTCAGGTGACTAGCAAACCCACATTTCCAAGCTTTGTTAACATCAATGAGGCGGTTAATGTCTTGATGAGTTTTAACCCCTAATTTAAATAAATCATCTAACATTTTCACAAAAACATCAGCAGTCGCTTTTGCATCAGCTTCTGCCCGGTGATGATTTTCTAATTTTACTTTAAAATACTTAGCAACAGCAGCCAAATTAAATCTTTTAAGTTCATTACCATAAAAATAGCGCGCAATACTAATTGTATCAATTGCCGGATAAGTTTTATCACCTAAATTTAATAAAGCTCTATTATGATCAAGAAAACCCAAATCAAATGCGGCATTATGAGCAACTAAAATTGTTCCTTCAATAAACGCTAAAAATCTTGGTAAAACCAATTCAATTGAATCTTTATCTTCTAAATCTTCATCAGTTATTGATGTTAGTTCAGTTATAAAAGGCGTTAACTTTTCTTTAGGATTAACAAACTCGTTAAAAGAATCAACTATCATTGACCCCTTCAACTTGACTGCTGATATTTCAATAATTTTATCGCGTGTAGAAGAAAGACCTGTCGTCTCAAAATCAAAGACAACAAAAGTTGCTTCTCTTAAATTGATATCAGCATCATTAAAAGCGAGTTTAAAATTAAACTCATTAATATAGCTTAATTCAATCCCATAAATTGGTTTAATATCTTTACCTAAACTATATTTAGCAATCTCGGGAAAAGCATATAATCCATCATGATCAGTAAACGCAATCGCTTTATGACCCCAACTTATTGCTTGATCAATATATTCTCTAACATCACCAATACCATCTAGATTGCTCATTTTAGTATGAGTATGAAACTCAATTCGTTTTTCTTTAGCTGTGTCTTTTCTTTCTTTTTTTGTGATTTTATCTGATGTTTCAATCACATTTGCCATTAACACAACATCTTGAATATAAGTATCATAAACTGCTTTCCCTAATGCGATAACTTGATAATCAGTTTGAAAGTTTTCAGCTTGCTCAATCATTTTTTCATTGTTTAAAAACTGCTTTACAGTAATCGCATCATCACTATCTGCAATAGTCATGGTAAGCAGTGAAGTTGTTTTAAGTTTTTTTACCTCAACATCAACAATTACACCCTCAATTGTAAAATTAGGATCGTTTTGAGTGTTGATATATTTATCTAGTTCATGGTTGGTTTTAGGAATAGAGTTAATTGGCTGAATATCTTTTTTTTCAATTTTTCGTTGATATAACCGACCGCTTTTAATTGTTCTTTTTTTCTCTTTTTCAATCGGTTTAACATAAATTGGAATCTCCGTTAAAGCTTTTGATTTTTTTTGTTTTAACATTGAAGCACTAGTAGGCAGGGTATCATCTATAACCATTTTAAACCCACACTTCAATCCATAACTATTAAAAGCTTTTATAAACTTGGGAATCATCTTTTCATACTTTTCAATATCAATATCAACATGAACAACAAACTCACCGTTGATAAATTCAGTTTTAAAATTACGGTAAATGCTATAACTTGATTTTTTCATTATTAATTTATCTAAAATCCAATTATAATATTTAAGCGCATTACTATGCCATGAGTTTTGTTCAAGAATTTCAAAAACCGCATTTACTTTATTGACTATTCCTTTATTAGTAAAATATAGTTTCAAATTATCAATAAATTTATCAAAACCTTCAGTTGAAGGCGCTTTTTCAAAATGAATATAAAAATCCCAAGATTTAGATCTTTTGCCAACAAGAACGTTGGTTAGCTTTGCATCTTGAAGTTGTTTTTCTTTAAAATTAGATTGTTTTAAAAAAAGATTGAACTTATTCATCTTTTTTCTCCTTTTGCGCAATCACCATTACAAGAACTAATCTTTTAAATGCTTTATTCATAAAAATAACCGCGAGTAATAAACCGATTATTCTTAATGATGAAAACTGAAATAAAACGCTAAAAAGCAACATTAAGTAATAAATAAAACTCGAATATGTTGCCAGCACAAATCGATGTTTAAAATGGAGTTTTGGTTGAACAAACTGATAAAACAGCGTTAACAATAAAATAACTATTAAACCACTAACTACATTAAAAATAAAGGTGTAAACAATTGAAAAAGCCACTATTGCTGGCTGGTAATCAAAATATATTTTATCAAAGGCAGCACCTAGTTTTACTTTGTCAGTTTGATAAACCATTTTTAAACTTAAATCATTTAAACCAAGCTCTGAATATGAATAAGAAGCAATAAAAAAAGTTGAGTAATGTATTTCTAAAACTAAATCTTGAAATAAAAAGATAATGCCTTGCTTATTAACCTCGCTACTATTAACACCAACATAAATGTTTGTAATAACTTTTTGTGGTTCTAGGCTCAAAGCAGTTAGCGCTCCGTTTTTTATTTCTCCATCAATTTTATTTACATAAAGATATTCGATTATGCTCTCTTTAACAGAAACATCCATTTCATCTGCTAAAGATGTTTTAATAATACTAGGCAAACTAACGCATAAAGACAAAAATAATATGTATAAAAATACATATCCGACTTTGTCTTTGATAAATTGTCCGATTGCGCTTGGATTTAACAAGCTTGTCTTTATTCTATTAAACATAATTATCCTTACAAACAATTATACCACAAAACATGTTTTATGATACAATTAGAATGGTGAATATTCATGGACTTTTTTACTAGTGAAAAACACTATAATACTTTAAACCAATACTATAGGCAAAAATATAAGAAAAAGGTTTTTAAAATTACTTTAAATGGCAATTTTAACTGTCCCAATAAAGATGGTACAGTTGCATATGGTGGCTGCAGTTTTTGTAGTAGTTTAGCTAGTGGTGATTTTGCTGGTGATAAAAATAAACCCTTAAAAACCCAGTTTAATTCTATCAAAAAAATGATGCACCAAAAATGGAAAGATGCTTATTATATTGTCTATTTTCAAGCCGGAACAAACACTCATGGTCCGCTTGAAAAACTAAAAACTCTTTTTGAAGAAGCAATTAACCTTGACCCTAATATTGTCATGTTTTCCATTGCCACAAGACCTGATTCACTTCCTGAAGAGGTTTTAGATTATCTAGCTGAACTTAACTTAAAAATGAAAGTACAAGTTGAACTTGGCTTGCAAACAATTTTTCCCGAAACTGGTAAACTTTTAAATTTAGCTTATGGCCTAAATTCCTTCAATAAAGCTGTTTATGAGTTAAGGAAAAGAAACATTGAAGTTGTTGTTCATATTATCAACGGCCTTCCTTTTGAAACAAAAAAGATGATGTTAGAAACTGTTAAATATTTAAATTCATTTGATATTCAAGGTCTAAAAATTCATATGCTTCATATTTTAAAAGATACTAAAATGGGAATAGATTATTTAAATAAACCTTGGCCTTTACTAAGTTTAGATGAGTATGTAGATATTACTGTCAAACAGTTAAGAGTTTTAAAGAAAAGCATTATTATACACCGTATAACTGGGGATCCTCCTAAAAAGCTATTAATCGCACCTTTTTGGACATTAAAGAAGTTTGTTGTCAGCAATGAAATAGACAAAAAAATGCGAAAGTATAATTATTATCAAGGAGATTTATATGTTTAAAGCTCATATGAGAATTTTTGTCGAAAATTATTTGAAAAATAACATTAAAAAAACCGATATCGCTGTTGACGCGACTATCGGTAATGGTAATGACACACTTCTTTTAACTAATTTAGCTAGTTTTGTATACGGCTTTGATATTCAAGAAGTTGCAATTGCAAATACCAATAATCTTTTAAAAAAACATAATAAAAATAATTATAGACTTATTCTTGATTCTTTTGAAAATATTTTTACATATATTAAAGATTTTAAAGGGATTGTTTTTAACTTGGGATATTTACCTAAAGGATGTAAAACGATTACAACCACCGCTGATATAACTGTTAAAACTTTAAACTTGATTACCAGTAAAATGATAAAAGACCAATTTATTATTTTAACTTGTTATCCTAATCATCAAGAAGGATTTATCGAGTCGCATCAGGTCCTAGGTTTTGTTAAAAATTTAAACCAATCATTTAAAGTCTTAAAATATAAAATATTAAACAATCCTAACAAACCACCTTTTGTTATCGTAATTGAAAAAAAATAAAAGCGCCGCTAAGCGCTTTTTTAAAACAGTTATTCTTTAACTACAATATTAACTACTCTTTTTTTAATAACAATAACCTTAACCACTTTTTTGCCTTTAATATGATTTAATACATTGCGTAGTGATAAAGCTTTTTTCTCAATTTCTTCGGCACTTAAATTTATGTCAACTCGCATTTTATCTCTTAGTTTACCATTAACTTGCACACCCATTTCAACTTCTTCTAGCTTTATTTTTTCCTTATCATAAACGGGCCAGCTTTCGTAAGCAATTGTATGTTTTTTATTAAACATTGTTTGATAAAGTTCTTCAGTAATATGAGGGCAAATCGGATTTAACAACTTTAAAAACCCAATAGCTTGACTACGAGAAAACTTTCTTTGTTTATAAACTTCATTAGTAAAAATCATCATTTGACTAATTGCCGTATTAAAGCTTAAACTCTCATAATCATCAGTTACTTTTTTAATTGTAAAATGATATATATAATCAAGCTCTACTACTTTTTCTTCAATTGGCATATAATACATTCGCCAAACTCGATCTAAAAATCTTTTTGCTCCATCAATGGCTTCGGTTTGCCAAGGTTTATCATGCGTAAGTGGTCCCATAAACATTTCATACAACCTTAAAGTATCAGCTCCATGCGAATCAATTACCACATCCGGGCTGATTGAATTACCTTTGCTTTTACTCATCTTTTGATTATCTGTACCCAAAATCATACCTTGGTTAACTAACTTAGTAAAAGGTTCTTCTGTTTTTACAATTCCTAAATCATATAAAAACTTATGCCAAAAGCGTGAATAAAGCAGATGTCCTACTGCATGTTCTGCTCCGCCAATATAAAGATCAACAGGTAACCATTTTTCTAGTTCATTAACAGCATCAGGTGAATTAAGCGGAATAAATCCTAAAACAGACTTTAAAACATAGCCAATATAATACCAACTAGATCCGGCAAGCTGTGGCATTGTGTTAGTATCACGGCGATAACTTTTACCATTTTTACTTACTTCTAACCATTCTAAATTATTCGCTAAAGGCGACTGGCCAGTGCCTGATGGTTTAATATTTTCCATCACTGGAAGTTCAAGAGGTAATTCTTCTAGTTCCAACGGAAAAATCTTTTCTTCTTGTTGGTCAATTAAAACTGGAAAAGGTTCGCCCCAGTAGCGCTGACGAGAAAAAATCCAATCTCTAAGTTTATAAGTTATTTCTTTTCTGCCTTGAGCAGTTTTTTCTAAATAATCAATCATCACTTCTTGAGCTTTTTCATTGGTTAAACCATTAATCAGTTCACTGTTAATATGAACGCCATCACCAGCAAAACATTCCTCATTGGTTTCAATAACTTTGATAATATCTAAATCAAATTTTTCAGCAAACAAAAAGTCTCTTTGATCATGAGCCGGAACCGCCATTACTGCTCCTGTTCCATAACTATATAACACGTAATCAGCAATCCAAATCGGAATCTTTTTATTATTAACTGGGTTAACCGCAAAAGCACCAGTAAAAATACCGGTTTTATCTTTATTTAGTTCACCTCGGTCTAAATCAGTTTTATATTTAGTTATCTCAATATAATTTAAAACACTTTCTTTTTCATCTTCAGTTGTTATTTTTAAAACTAAAGGATGTTCTGGCGCAAGCACACAATAAGTTGCTCCATAAAGGGTGTCTACTCTGGTTGTAAAAACTTCAAATGATTCATCGCTACCAAAAACTTTAAACTCAACAATTGCGCCGCTGCTTCTACCAATCCAGTTTTTTTGCATTTCTTTAATATTTTCTGGCCAGTCAAGTAAATCAAGATCTTCAAGTAAGCGATCAGCATAATTGGTTATTTTTAAAACCCACTGCATCATCGCTTTTTTAATTACCGGATAACCACCGCGCTCAGAAACCATCTTCCCATCAACAACCACAATCTCATCATTAGCCAAGACTGTACCAAGACCTTTACAAAAATTCACCTCAACATTTTTTCTTTCTGCCAGTCCATGTTTAAAAAGCATCGTAAAAATCCACTGAGTCCATTTATAAAAATCTTTATCCGCAGTAGCAAATTCTCGATCCCAATCAATTCCTATTCCTGATCTAATAATCTGCTTTTTAAAGTTTTGAATATTTTTATATGTAAATTCTTCTGGATTGTTGCCTGTTTGTAGCGCATATTGTTCAGCTGGTAAACCAAAAGCATCCCAACCCATTGGATGAAGCACATTAAAACCTTGCATTCTTTTATAACGGGAAACTATATCAGTTGCTGTATATGATTCAATATGACCAACATGAAGACCATCAGCACTAGGATATGGAAACATATTAAGGACATAATACTTAGGTTTAATAATATCATTTTCTGTTTTAAATGTTTTATTATCTAACCAGTATTGTTGCCATTTTTTTTCTATTTTTTTATAATCATAAGCCACGATAATTCCTCCTAGTTATGCTAGCGCTAAATATTATAATATGATTTTACCATAAAGATATAAAAAAAATAAGGACAAACCTTATTTTTTATCGATAAAACCTACTAAATCACCAACTGTTTTAATATTTATCGCATCTTCATCTGATATTGATATATTAAACTCATCTTCAACGTTCATTATAAGTTCAACAGCATCCAATGAATCAGCTCCTAAATCTTCTTGTAACCTTGCTTCTTTAGTGATTTTTTCCTCACTAATTTTAAGTTCATTTACTATAATCTTTTTTACTTTTTCAAAAGTCATAATTTTTATACTCCTTCTTGTTTAACTCTATACATCATTATAGATATTATGCTAATAAAGTCAAGCGTAGCAGATTATAACGCAACATTAACTTAATTTTAATTAAAATTATCTTTTTTTTCATTTATTTTCATTTTAGGGGCTTTTTTAATTAAAAAATACATCGAATCTGCTACTAAAACACTAATTAAAGCAGTTATTCCTCCCCTGCCTCCTACTAATGAAAAATATTTGCTAATTATAATTAGAACAAAAAACACAAAACAAGCAATCATAACAGGAAAAATATTTGGATGCCTTTTTTCTGAACTCATTCCAATAAAACTAGCTGCAAAAAGAATTTGATGAAGCCCTAAAGATGCTATTTGGTTAATATTTGTAAAAACTAGTGCACCAACTAAACTAACTATTCCATAAGCGACAATCGGACCTAACTTTAATTTAATATTTAATATGTTAGTTATAAAAGCGCCAAAGAATATAATTATAATTACATAAAGTAAATCTAGATTACGATAGATTATTGCTGGTGGATAATCCGTATTTAGGAAAAAAAGAACAATTATACTGGCTGAAAAGCTAATTGTACCTAGTTTGCCGCCAAAGCCTTTAAAAAGATCTTTGGTAAGAAAATTAATCGCTATTGCTAAAAGTATGGCAACAATAAAATAAACAGGACTCTTAAACAAAACTGCTCCCATTCCCAAAAAAGCACCAATAGTTATTTCTGCTCCGCCTTTTTTAAGTAATAGTCCACCAACAAGTGAAATACTAGAAGCTACAATAACACCATCAAACTTTAAATACTTAACACAGTAATAAGAAATACCGCTTGCTAAAGCAAACAATATATTATTAATAAGCAAATCTTTTTTAATTGCAACCAATTTTTCATCTTTAGGGGTTTTATATTCTAACCAAAAACCAAAAACTAAAAATAAAGCTAAAGGAATACCAGCAACTAAAAATAAGTAAGATTCTTTAACCTTACCAATTAAATTTGCAAAAACAAAAAAGGTCATTACTGCAGTTATTATTAAAAAGCCAGTAATATCAATAATTCTTTTCATTTTTCCCCTTTTCATTAAAAAATCTAAACCGATTATAACATGTTTTTTTTAATGATTACAAAAAAAGACCAAAAAAGGCCTTTTTAATCAATTAACTTTTCTACATTCAAAAATAGCTAGTTGTTTTCCTAGCTTTCTTGAAGCAAAATCGTAAAAACCAACCACCTAAATAACAGTATTTCAAGAAATATAACCAATATAAATAATTTGTTACTTCTTAGGTGCTGCTGGCTTAGCTGCAGGTTTAGCGGCAGGCTTTGCTGCTGGTTTAGCGGCAGGCTTCGCTGCTGGTTTAGCGGCAGGTTTTGCTGCTGGTTTAGCGGCAGGTTTCGCTGCTGGTTTAGCGGCAGGTTTTGCTGCTGGTTTTGGTGCAGGCTTTGCTGCTGGTTTTGGAGCCGGCTTTGGTGCAGGCTTAACTGCAGGTTTAGGAACAACCTTTGGTGCAGCTGGTTTAGCAGCAGCAGGTTTTTCTTCTACCTTCGGTGCAGCTGGTTTAGCGGCAGCGGGTTTTTCTTCTACTTTAGGCGCAGCTGGCTTTTCTTCCACTTTAGGTTCAACTGGTTTTTCTTCTTTTACAACCGGTTTTGGAACCTCAGCTTTAGCAACAGGCTTTTCTTCAACTTTAGGAACTTCCTGTTTAACTTCAACCTTTTCTTCTTTTACTGGTTTAGGTTCGGCTGCTTTTTTCTTTTTCCACCAAAAACACATAATATCTACTCCTTTTTTTATTCTACTACTATTGTAACTTATTTTTATAAAATTGCAAAATCTAACTAAAAAAAATTTACTTTTTTGATGCAAAGTATTAAAAATAGGTAAATAATGTTATAATTCAACCAAAGATACGAACTTTAAAACTAAAAAAGGAGATATTTATGAAAGTATATGAAACCATTTTAAAAAGACGAAGTGTAAGAAAATATAACACTAAAAAGGTAAGCGATGAACAAATTGAACGCTTATTAAAAGCGGCTATGGCGGCCCCTACTGCTTTAAATAAAAAACCTTGGGAATTTTTTGTTATTAAAAATGAAGATATTTTGAAAAAGATAAAAAAAGTAGCCTTTTTTATGAATTTTAATTCACCGCTTGTTATTATGGTTGCGGGTAATCAAAAAAATGCCTCTACAAAAAAGATTAATGATTTTTGGATTCAAGATTGTGCTGCCGCTATTGAAAACATGCTCTTGGCTGCCACTGAAATGGGGCTTTCTACTTGTTGGTGTGGTTTATATCCACAAGAAAGACCAATCAAGAGAATCAAACAAATCCTACCAATAAAAGATTACATTATTCCTTTGGCAATAATTCACATTGGCTATAGCGATCAAGTTCCTGAAGCAAGAACCCAATACGATAAAAAAAAGGTTCATATAATCGATTAAGATTTTATAAACCTTTCAAACAATTTAATATTTAGCAAACCACTCAGTAATCTCTTGGAGTCTTTTTACTCTGCCTTGCGGTTTTCCACTTCTAGAAAGATCATGGTTTTCACCTTTAAACCAAACCAGTTTTGTCTCAACATTGTTTGTTTTTAAAATTCCAAATAACTGCATTGCTTGTTCAATTGGACAACGATAATCTTGATCCGAATGAATTATTAGCAATGGTGTTTTTATATTAAGAGCATATTTTAAGGGTGATTGCTGCCAGAGTTTATTAGTATCTAAAAGCGGATGACCACCTGTTTGATCATAGGCAAAATAATAACCAATATCAGCAGTCGAATAAAAGCTTAACCAATTAGAAATGCTTCGTTGAGTAGCTGCTGCTTTAAACCTATTAGTCTGACCTACTATAAAATTAGTCATAAATCCACCATAAGAACCGCCAGTGACAAAAAGTTTGTTTATATCGATTGCTGGATACTTAATTAAAGCTTTATCAGTAAAATCCATTAAATCTTGGTAATCAATCGTCCCATATTTACCACGAATATCGCTAAACTCATCACCTTTGCCATCACTTCCGCGAGGATTGGCAAAAATAACAAAATAGCCTTTATTTGCCCAGTACTGCATTTCATGAAAATAAACTTTTCCATATACAGTTTTCGGTCCCCCGTGAATATTTAAAATAGCTGGATATTTTTGCGTCTTTTGGTAATCTTTTGGTAATAAAACAAAACCTTTAACTTCAATTTGATCCTTTTTTACAACAACTTCTTGTGGTTTTGCAACATAATAACCACTAAGTGCTTTTTGATTATGATTTGTCAGTTTTTTTACTCTTTTACTTTCAAAATCTAGTTGGTAAACTTCTTGCAATCTTTGTTTATAAAGTAAAACACCATAAACTTCCCCATTTATACTACAAAGTCCATCAATGCTTCCATCTAAGATAAAAACTTGTTCTAACTTACCATTTTTATCAAGTGAGTATATTTGGCTATGATCATCAACTGTGGTTGTAAAATATAAAATGTTATTAATTTTAATTGTTGTTTTTGAACCAGCAAGGCGAACATCAGAACTTATGCTATTGCCTAAACTTGTTGGAAAATCGCTTAAAAGCTTAATCTTTTTGTCAGTAACAGTATAAAAAGAACCATTTTGGTTAAGCCCATATTTTTGCATATCAGAAGCATAATAAACAACTAAATCGCCCAGCAAGAAAAAGCCTTTAAAAGAATAATCATCTTTATCATAGATAACTTCAAGTTTTTCATCTAAATAATTATAAGAATAAACTTGATTAGTTAATGAAAGCTTTTTGCCTCTTTTTGAGGCGGTAAAGATAATCTCATTTTTTTCTTTATTAACCTTTGCTTGACGTGAAGTAATTTCATTAGTGTGCAGAGGTATTAACTTTTGATCATTAATTTTATAGACAAACAGTTGAGTATACTTCCCAGCAGTAAAGCCCATCCCATTAAAATAAAATGGAATCTCCTCAATATCAATATAATTGCTACTTTTCTTAAGTTTATCTAAAGCTTTTTTTCTTTGTTCATCAACTAAGTCTTTTAAATTTAACTCTTCTTCCGTTAAATTAGACTTTAAAAGTAATAAATCATCATTTATCACTTCCACTATTTCAACTGAAAAGGGGAAAACATAGGCTAACTCTTTTTGTTTATCAACTAAATTAACCCGATAATAAATGCTATAGTTTTCCTTTTTCATTTTTTTGTCTTCTTTAGTTTTTTCAAAAGGAATTAAAATACTGTCTTCTTTCTCATAAACATAAGCTGAGTTTTTGCCTAAAGAAAATCTTTTTTTACTCTTAAACCCATCTGTTTCATAAAGCTCATGAGTATATTCATTTTTCTTATAATTAGCTTTACTAACTACATAAGCAATTTTGTTTTTAGAAGGAATTGAATGAAATTTAGCTAAAAACTTAAAATTTAAAAACTGATCTAGTGATATTTGCTTCATAATGTTCTCTCCTTAATCATAATATAAGTATTTTATCAAAATATCCGTCAAATTAAAAGACCAAATCTATCTATATAACGTTTAATGCTAATTTGTTTTATTTTAAAATCTTACATATTAAAACACATTTTTCTATATTACAGCCAATAATATCAGCAAATATTTGTGTTTATCCACAACAAAAATAGCGAGACAAATTGTTAATAAATCATTTTTTTCTTTACTGGAATTCGCTTTCATCATGCCGTTTTCTCATTAAATTAGATTAATATTGTTTTAATCTGTTTTCATATCTAAATAATCGTTATTATCTTTAATAACCTCTAAACTTAATTTAATCGAATCAGTAATTGCTTTTTTGACATCATCGGGTTTAACCCCTAAATTAATTGCACCTTCATCAGGCATTATAAACTGATTTGATGTTTGGAGTTTAACAAATTTACTCATTTTAAGACCAGCTTCAATGTTTTGCTTTCTTCTTTTTCAATCAATTCTTCTCATTGCTATTTTAAAAATAAAATTGGGAATAGTTATTACTTTCCGTTTTTGTGAATAGCCCATCGCCTCATGGACAATTGTTAAAAACTCTTTCCATTTCATATTATAAAATCCAATTGGATAAGCATTCGCACCTTTGTTTTTTTCTAAAGCGCCAACAATGGCCTCTGCTGTTTGCTTAACAGTAACCATTGTTGTTCCGTCTTTGGGAAAAAATGTATGTTTTCTCATTTTCTGAATCATTTCAACTAAAAATACCCAAACTGGTTTTCTCCCCTTTTGTACGCCAAAAATATAAGGAAGTTCTAATATTGCAACAGCAAAATCCTCGCTCGCAAACCCAAAGGCCATATTTTCTTGTTCTATTCTTGATTTAATGTAAGGATGATACTTATCAAGCTTTAATTTAGGCCTTGTTTTAGCAAAATAGCTAAAATAAGAACCACATATTACAACATGTTTTATTGTGCTTTTTTTCGCAAGTGTTAATAACCTTTTTAAAGAATCAATATTATACTTTTTAAAAAGACTATAAATAGGCGGAGCACTTTCAATCCTCTCATCTATTCTCGCTGCAAAAACAAGCCCTAAGACACTATTCATTAAAGCCAAAAGCTCGTTATCACTCATTGTCATATAATTACCCTTTATGTGAGTGATTTTATTTTCTTCTGGACTCTTTTTTTCATTTTCTAAAGAAAGCGAGATAACTTCATGACCTTCTTTTACCAATTTTTTTGCTGCTTCAAAGCCTATTAAGCCTGTTCCACCAATTATTAAAACTTTCATCTTGCCACCTTTTTTCTTAAAAAAACAATTTGTTTACTACGTTAATGATAACACCTTTTCTATTAAAGATGATTTTATTTACTCAAATTAAACAAATCATCTTTTCTTCATAATAAATGCCCCCTAAAAACGGAGGCATTTGTATTATATTAATCAAAAAAGCTAATGCTATTTAAAATATTTTTTCTACCTTTTTATTCAAAAACAAGTTTTGCTGGAAGATCATCTAACTGACTAGATAAATTAGTATACGGATCTGTTGAAATATTAACTGCAACAAACCAGTAAGTGCTCCAAAATGTTTCATCTAAGTTAATTGTTCCAGTTAGATTTTCTGTTCTGCGTAAAACCTTATAACCACCATTACCATCATATCTTAAGAAAATAACTCTTATTCTATAACCTTCAGCAACCGTAACTGTTTCAAAATCTTCAAGCGCTTCTTTGCTTATTATGTTGCTTGCACCAAACTGTAGGTCAAAAGAGCCACCTGCATTAGTAATTTTGGTTGCATTATCAGCCCAATAACCACTTACAAAACTCAAAGGTGCATCAACATGGTTAATAACAGCGTCACTAAGCATTTCAAGTTTACTTGGAAGTGTATCTAATACATCTGATAAATCAGTAGATGGAACAGTTGAAATATTAAAAGCCATATACTCATAATGAGCCCACATCGTATCATCCAGAGCAACATAACCTGTAAAATTATCTGTTCTTTTTAAGACAGTATATCCACCGCTGTTATCATATTTTAACAAAATAACTCTAATTTGATAACCATCAGCAACATGAATGTATTTTTTGTCGGAAAAATAAGTTTTGCTTAATACATTACTTGCGGCAAATCCTAAATCAAATGAACTACCTGTGTTAGTTACTTTTACTGCATTATCAGCCCAGTAACCACTAACAAAGTTTAATGGTTCATCCACATGCGGAATTAGTGGTTTTTCATTAAATACTATCTTTTCTGGTAAATCATCTAAATGTTCTGATAAATCGGTGTAGGGATCTGTTGAAATATTAACTGCAAAATATTTATAATCACCCCAAACTGTTTCATTTAACTCAATTGTTCCTGTTAGGTTCTCGGTTCTAGATAATACTTTATAATTACCATTACCATCATAACTTAAAAATATTACTCTTATCTGGTAACCTTGTGCAATTATAATTGATTCAATATCTTTTAAAGCTTCTTTACTTATTATGTTGCTTGCAGCAAACTGTAAGTCAAAAGAGCCACCTGCGTTAGTAATTTGGGTTGCATTATCAGCCCAGTAACCACTAACAAAGCTTAAAGGTTCATCAACATGAGGAATATCTGCTGGCTCGTTAAAGGTTAGTTTTTCTTTTAACTCTTCTAACATACCTGAAAGATCAGTTCCTGATGATGTCGTTGAAATATTAAAAGCGACATACTCATAAGAGCCCCAAAAAGAGCTATCCATTGGTATTGTTCCCGTAAAATTATCGGTCCGGTTAACCACCTTATAACCTTTACCATCGTAAGTTAAAAAAATAACTCTTATTTTAAAGCCTGATGCTACACTAACTGATTCAACATCACTTAAATAATCTTTACTTAAAACATTGCTCGCAGCAAACCCTAAATCAAAAGCTTGACCTGCATTGGTTATTTTTGTTGCATTTTTATTCCAATAACCACTAACAAAATAAAGGGGATAATCAACATGATTAATTTCTGGATCAGTTGCTCCAGGAGCTGCATAAATTTTAATTTTCTTAGAAACTTCTAAAAAATTATCGCTTATATCGGTGCTACTACCAACATAAGAAACATTAAAGCCCACATAATTATACTCGCCCCACCAAGCCTCATCAATAATAACCTCATAAGTTGTAAAATTATTGGTTCTTATGTTTCCGGCGGTATCTCCTTCTAATGTTTTAAAATAATTAATCCGGTACTGATAACCACTTTCAATCCTTAAAACGCTGCCTACAGGCAAGTTTTCTTTCGAAAGTCTCACGTTGTGTGTAGTAAAGTATTTTGTGTTACTCGCATCATCATAAATCTTATGAGAATCAGTAGAAACATAATAACCTAAAACCCAATTAAGGTTAAGCAGTTTATGATTAGATACATTTGTATACTCACTATCAACATAACTAGACAAACTAACCTCTAAAGGATTACTAACCGCATTATTTACTGCTTCTTTAATCGCTACTAAGTCATCTTCTGATACGCCAGAAGGACGAAAAGTAATATCATCAATACTTAACCCAGTAATCGCTTTAAACCACGTAAGACCTGCTGTATATCTTCCTACTCCACTATTTAAATGATGACCATCAGAAGTTACTATATCTCCAATATAGCTTGTTCTAATGTTTTGAATACTAGTGCCTGCGGGAATAACGCCTTTGACTTCTTGGTGATCTTTAACTTTCTCATTATAAGTAGAGACTATCGCATTATACATTGTCATTTGATCGCAATTATAATCAGGAAAATCACTATGAGGAGAATCGCTTTGATAAGCCCAAGTTAAATGCCATAAAATTTTCGCATTAGGATTGGTTTTGTTTTCTTCAACATAAGCAATAATCTCCGCTAAATGAGGATCAAAAGAACTACCTACACCACTTTTTCCACTTGCTTGCTGAATAGTTATAATATCCCAGTCCTCATTTAAAAGACCGTATGATATTGGTCTGTTATTATGATGAATCCAAACACCAATCGTGTTTTTTTGGTAATCATATTTGTTTGCCATTGTTTTAATATTGCCTGCATGCTGCGCAAGAGTGGCTCCTCCAATATAAAGGTTACCCAAAACAATATTTTCAACACCATAATCACGAGCAATATTATAAAGATAAGCAAGAGCATCTTGACTAAAACTATTACCAATCGCTAGAACCTTTAAACTTCTCGTAAAATCAACTTCCGGAGGTTGTTGGTCACCTTCAACGATAACTTTGACATAAACCGCCAAATCATCTTGTGAAATTTTAACATAAAAAGTGCCTACAAGTAATGCTTTAACACTAAATTTTAGATTACCATTATCACTTAAAAGTTCTAATCCTACTGGATCATCAACACTTAGTTTTATTCCTTGTTCATCAACAAAACTAAATTTTAGATTTCTTACTAATTCTTCTGGTGAAACCATAATGTTTGCACTCAAACTATCACCTTCATCCATTTGAAAAACAAATGGATCAACTAGACTTCCTTGCCCTGTTGCATCACTTAAATTAATCCCAGTGATAACCGGATCATCAGCTGGTGGATTTTTACATGCTGTAAGCATTAAAATACCTACCAAAACAAAAATAAACAAAGATATTTTTCTCATTTTTTTCTCCCTAAATATATTTCTTTTTTTATTGTATAGCCACAGTGTTTAACAACTTGCCTAATAAAACTGTTAAGTTTATTTTACTATTATTTTTTAAGAGTTGTCAATTAAAAGTATTTAATATTATTATAGTATTTACATTATAAATAATAATTTGTTGCTAACCAAGCCAAAAGCACCTTAAATGTTGTTTTTAAAATTTTAATTTACGCTCCCACAAATAAAAAATGCCACCCTTAGGTGACACTTTTTTATATTTGATATATAAAAACTTTATTTGTTCTCCTTAACAATCTCTGCAAGCGATGTGGCTAATCCAGCAACACTTGAAAGATTAGAAGGAACAATAATCTTTGTTGCTTGCCCTTTACTCATTTCCACTAACGCTTCATAAGCTTTCATTGTTAAAACTGAATTATCAGCTCCAGCTTTTTTAATTAACTCAATCCCTTTAGCGGTTGCATTTTGAATCTCATAAATTGCTTTTGCATCACCTTCAGCCTTTAAGATAGCTGCTTGTTTAATTGCCTCGGCTTTTAAGATTTCTGATTCTTTAAATCCTTCAGCTTGCAAGATAGCTGCTCTTTTTTCACCTTCAGCTCTTAAAATAGCTTCTCTTCGCTCTCGTTCTGCCCGCATTTGTTTTTCCATCGCATCACGAATATCTTTAGGTGGCAAAATATTTTTAAGTTCAACTCTGTTAACTTTAATTCCCCAAGGATCTGTTGCATCATCGATAATATTTCTAATTTTCGCATTAATAACATCTCTACTTGTTAGAGTTCCGTCCAAATCAATTTCACCAATGATGTTTCTCAGTGTTGTTGCAGATAGTTTTTCAATCGCAAAAATCGGATTATCAACACCATAAGTATAAAGTTTTGGATCGGTGATAAAGAAAAACACCACCGTATCAATTTGCATCGTTACATTATCTTTGGTAATAACTGGTTGTGGCTCAAAATCATATACTTGTTCTTTTAAGTTAACTCTTTTAGCAATCCGGTAAAAAAACGGAATCAAAAAATGCAAACCGGTCTCCCAAGTAGTATGATATACTCCTAGTCTTTCAATCACATAAGCCTTAGCTTGAGGAACTATTTTAAAACAAGAAGCGACAACAATCAAAATAAGTAATATAACTACTACTAAAATAATAATTACAGTTGAATCTACACTTAATATTAAATTATTAAACATCCTTACTCTCCTTTTTTATTTTATTTTTAGAAACAATTACTTTCACACCTGAAATCTCGTTAATAATCACTTCATCTCCTATTTGATAAACAAAATCATCTTTTGTAACTGCCCGCCAAAGATTATTATTAATTTTGACTTCACCATATTCTTTTAAAGAAATCTCTTTTGTAACAACAGCAACCTGACCAATAATTTGGTCAACATTGGTCCTAATTATTGGTTTTTCTTTTAACTTTTTTACAAGCGGCTTTGTCGCCAAAAGTAACCCAGTTGATAATACCACAAAAACAATTATTTGGATAATCGGTAAAACTTGAAAAGCAGCTAAAATAAGCGACACAAAAGCGCTTATACAAAACCAAATAGTCGTTAAATTAAACGACTGTATTTCTAACCATAAAGTAATAACAAATATAACTGCCCATACCACAACAAACGATATATCAGTAAGATCAAAATTAAGAATCATAGTTTTACCTTGTATACTCTATTCATGATTATAGTGTTGATCGAGTATACGTTTCCTTTCTT
>CAZKGV010000014.1:0-30602 GCA_964552625.1 uncultured Acholeplasmataceae bacterium
TGGTACAGCCTCGGGGGATCGAACCCCGGACCCACAGATTAAGAGTCTGTTGCTCTGCCGACTGAGCTAAGGCTGCATGAACGTTTTTAGTGTATCATAATAATTTTTAAAAAACAATGAATATTAGTATTTATTAAGAAAGGGTTTTGTTTAAATGAAGAAATTAATTATTTTTGATTTGGATGGTACTATCTTAGATACTTTAAAAGATTTAACTAACAGTGTTAATTATTTGCTTATTTATTTAAATAAGCCACTAAAAACACAATCACAAATTAAAAACCTTTTAGGCAGTGGACCACGCTTTTTATTAGAACAAGCAATTGGTGAAAAACTTGATGAAAAAAGGTTAAATGAGCTTTTTGATATTTATAATGAGCATTATAATGCGCATAAACAAGTTTTTACAAAACCTTATGAAGGAATTAAAGAAGTTATTAAAAAGCTTAAAAACGCTGGTTACTTATTAGCGGTATGCTCGAATAAACAACACCAAGCAACGACAGAGTTAGTTAATAGTTTGTTTAAAGATGATTTTGATTTAGTTTTAGGTACAAGCAATCAGTTTCCAAGAAAACCGAGTAGTCAAATGGTGGATTATATTATTAAAAGCTTGAATGTTGATTTAGAAAATGTCGTTTATGTTGGTGATACAGAAGTTGATATGCAAACAGCAATTAATGCGAACGTTAAAATGATTGCAGTTTTGTATGGTTTTAGATCAAAGGCAGTCTTAAAGAAGTATAATCCCTTTAGTTATGCGGATAAGCCTATAGAAATAATAGATATTATTAAAGATATTTTTACTGATGATAAACTTCTTTAAGTAAGGTTTTATAAATTTTTTTTTGCTATTTAGTCTTTAAAGATTCTTTAGCCGAAGATTTAATAATAAAATATATTCCAAATGTTCCACCGATAATAAAAACTGAGCCTAAAGAGATTAAAATGATAGTCAGCCCAATCTTGCTTTTAGGCTTTTTTGGTTCCATTGGAATTGGATTAACGATTTCATTGGCTAAGTTTAGACCATAATGAAGAACAACGCTTTGGTTTTTTCTTAAAGTAATTGTTGTTTCACTTTCAAAAACTTTATTTTTTGGATAGATGTTTTGATTATCTAAAACGATTTTCCAATTAAAATCACCATCAGTATTATAGTTTTGGTTTTCTTTGCTTGGCAATCCAATTGGAAGTGTATAAGAGACAAAGGGCAGATCACCGACATAATGAAGAATTATCAAGTCAGGATAAATATCATCTTTATTAATTATTCTTTGGACAACTATGTCGTCTTTAACAGCATAAAGGACGTTTGCTTTGATTTCTCTGTGTTCACTAAACTTCATTGATTTGTGCTGAGCTCTAAATGCAATTAAGTCTTGATAAAGTGAAAAAAGTGTCATATTATTGCTTTTTAGATTCCAATTAATCGTCTCCCCGATACTGCCAAACTCTTCCCCGCCAACTATAACAGGAACACCATAAGACAACAATTGCATCATTTTATACTGCCGCCAAGCATTTTCATCCATATCATTGCTTTTTTTAATGCGTTTGAAAGCTTGAAAGGCATTAACTAAGTTATAAGATTGGCTAGATTCTGATAAAATATAGCTTTTTAAACCTTTAGTATCAGAAGTGAAAAAACCTTCATTTTGATATAAAAAGCGTTTTTCATCAATAATACCCACAAAGCTAATATGATCCATTAAAGCGGGTGTTAGCTTATTTTTAGTTATTAAAGGTGTTTTTTCAGTTGTCTGGCCATAAATTAAAAAGTTTGGGTAAAACAGGTCGATTTTTCGCCATAAGTCATTAAGAGTGGAAATGTTTATTCCGTTTAAAGGATTTAGTTTAAGACCGCCAAATTTAAATTCGTTAACTAGATAAAAAATAGAAGAGCTTAAATATTCTTTAGCCATCGTATGATTAGTATTAAAAAAGTTATTTTCACTTTCATCAGCTAAAACACCAGCTTCATGCTCATAATAATAACCTGGCATTAAAGCTTCTAAACCTTCAATATAAGGATTAAAAAAGTTAAAATCTAATACGGCAGTAATGCCTGCTTGATTTAGTTTGTCAATTAACGTTTTTAACTCATTAATGTCTTTTGCTGGACCGGAAGCATATTGATAGTTTTGATTAATTACTGATAAAGAAGCTTTTGTATTGGTTAAATCATCTAAGACAAGATGAGTTATGCCAAGTTCTTGAAAATGCTCAATCCCGGTTTTTATTGGGGCAAAAAAAGGGTCAGTAATTGTAAGACCTAAAAATGTGTTACGGTAATTAGGGTAAAAGTGTTTTGATGTTAATCCTTTAATCGACGACTCATAAATAATCGCATCCTCATAAAATCCGGAAAAAGCTGAAGGAGTTAATGAAGAGAAACTACTGGGGTTGGTGCTTGCTAAATCAACAACAACCGCTCTTGTTTGTTCGGAATTTAGCTTTTTAGCATAAGGATCAATGATTTCATATTCCTGATTGCCGCGAGTAAAGGAAAAAGTATAAGAAACATCTTTTAAATTACCAGCTTTTTCTAAGACAAAAATGCCATAAGAACTCTCAATCATCATTAAAGTTTCCGTTTTATCGGGATAATAAAGATTAACAAAAGCTTTTTTTAAAGTTGGTGCCCAAAGTTTAAAGGTTGTGTTGCTTTTGCTGTATGTAGCACCAAGGTCATTTCTATTGTAGGTAAAACTGCTTTCAAAAAAACCACTAGAATAAAGTTCATCGTGCCGGACAAGGTAATTACTATTAGGCAATCCATCTTCAGCGTTTATATTAATATAGTATTCATTTTTGACTGTTGTTTGGTCAATTTCATCGATTTTAATAATATATTCATTGCCAGTCTGATTAAATGATAAAATGTTTTCCAGTTTGCTTTCTTGATAAAGTTTCAGGTTATTAATTGTAATATTAAAATTAGTTGAAAACCTAATATGAGAGCGGTCGATAAATGTTGCGTAGTTTACTTTTGTTTGCAGGTTTATTAAATCATTAGTTAAAGTTTTGTCTTTTAAGTAAAAGGTGTAAGTGTTTGTTGTTTGTTTTGCATCTGTAAGGTCAAAATCAAGTCTAAAAGAAGTTGTGTTGGTTTGAACAAGCAAATGATAATTTGTTTGCTCTAAGTCTAAATCATGACTAAAAAATCTATGCCAATTTTGCTCGTTTACAGGAAAGGTTTCTTTGCTTAAGTTTTGTAAAAAAACCTCATCATGAAAAAGCGATATATTAATATCTTCAATATCTGCTTGTTTATTAAAGTAAAGTATTTCTATTTGTTTAGTATTTGCCGCTATTGTTAAAGGCATTAACAAAACCATTATTAAGGTTAAAACAGCCAGTAACTGTTTAAAAAATTTCATCAAATCACCTGTTACCATATTTTACCATATTTTCAAAAATATTGTATAATGTAAAAGAAGCAAAATGAAAAAAAGATAAATATTTTTATTTGCGGAATAAAAGAAAGGAAACAAACATGTCTTTTTATAAACGCAAGTGGTGGAAAGAAGCAGTAGGGTATCAAATCTATTTAAAAAGTTTTAAAGATTCCAACAATGATGGCATCGGTGATATTAATGGGATTACGGAAAAACTTGATTATTTAAAAGATTTGGGGATTAATTTAATTTGGATTTGCCCTTTTTATAAATCTCCCATGGATGATAATGGCTATGATGTTGCTGATTATTATGAAGTTGATCCAATTTTTGGCAATCTTTCTGATCTTAAAACTTTAATTAAAAAAGCCCATGAAAAGGATATGAAAATTATTATTGATTTTGTCTTAAATCAAACAAGTGATGAGCATGAATGGTTTGTTAATGCACGAAAAAGCAAAGATAATCCGTACCGCGACTATTATATTTGGGCAGATGGTAAATATAAAAATAATCAATTAGTTGAGCCAACAAATTGGGCTTCTTTTTTTGGTGGTTCTTGTTGGGAATATGACCGGTTAACAGGTCAGTATTATATGAAGATATTTTCTAAAAAAATGCCTGATCTTAATTGGGCTAATAAACAAGTAAGAAAGCAAATGCAAAAGGCAGCTAAGTTTTGGCTTGATTTAGGTGTTGATGGTTTTCGGGTTGATGCGGTAGCCCATATTGGCCGGAAAAAAAAGCTAACTGATTCTAAGATGAAATCGCCTGATAAATATAAACCAGATTGGCGAATGTTTTCAAATTTACCGGTTTTATTTGATTATTTGCAGGAGTTTAAAGAAGAAGTTTTTTCTTTATATGATATGATGAGTGTTGGTGAAGTAGGAGGAGAAGCGACACCAAAAGAAGCAATTTCTTATGCGGGGATTAAAAAAGGGGCTCTTAATATGGTGTTTAATTTTGATCATTGTTGGAGCAATAATGTTTTAAAAAAAACACAAATTGGTGAAAAGACTGTTACAAATTTGCTTAGTTTAAAAAAGATATTTAACAAATGGCAAAATGGTCAATATCAACAAGCGTGGGCACCGATTTATTGGTTAAATCATGATCATCCTCGATTATTAAGTCATTATGGTAATGAACAAAAACCTTACTTGTCAGGTACAATGCTTGCTAGTGCGCTTTATTTTATGTGGGGAACTCCTTTTGTTTATCAAGGAGAAGAAATAGGAATGACCAATTATCCTTTTAAAAGGCTTGCTGATTTTAACGATATATCTGTTAAAAATAGTTATCAAATTGAAGTTATCGAAAACAAAAAATCAGAAGATGAATTTATTTATTTTACAAGTATGAAGTCTCGTGATAACGCTAGAACAATTATGAGCTGGGATGATTCGCTTTATGCTGGGTTTTCAAATGTAAAGCCTTGGTTTCATATAAACCCCAATTACCGGGAAGTTAATGTTAAAAAAGAACTTAGCAGATCTAAATCAATTTATAAGCATTATCAAAAAATATTTGTTTTAAGAAAAGATAAAAAATACTTACAAACATTAGTTTATGGTTCTTATCATCAAATTTTGAAAAACAATCCGTTTGTTTATAGTTATTTAAGGATTAAGGATAAAATGATTTTAACCGTTGTTAACTTCTTTGATTTATCTACAAAAGTAAGAATCAGTGGCTATATTGTTAAAAAGCAGCTTTTGTCCAATTATGATGATTCATCAAATAGTTTAACTAACTTAAAGTTAAGGCCTTATGAGGCAGTTACATATTTAGTGGAAAAGAGGTAGTAATAGTGGAATATATTATATTTTGTTCTATATTAGTGGGTATAGTGGGGCTTGTTTTTGGTTTTTCTTTGCTTAAAAAGGCCAAGCTTAAAAAAAGAATTATTGCCAAAATCTCACAAGCAGGTAAACTTGAACCACAGCCAAGAAAAAAGGGAGAATATATTTTCACTTTTAAGGAAAAAAACTATTATTTAAAGCTTTTGTATGTTGGCTATGTTAAAGAAGTAAGTATCAACTCTAAACGCCATTGGCAAATAAGGGGTGGCAAGAAACCCAATTTATTAAAAACCAATGGCTTTGAAGATATTAAAGGTGAAAAAATTCTTTTTATCTATCCGACCCCGCAAAAGTTAGTAAAATATATTAATGAAAATGAAGTTGTTTTTATTAAAGCAGAAGAAAAGTGCTTTGACTTTTATCTTTTAGGTGAAAATGATTTAGTTAATTTAAATAATGTTTTTGATTAATAAAAAAGAAGGCAAACCACATCTATGGGTTTGCCTTTTTAAAACTCGTCAATCATTTTTGTAATTATTGAATAAACTTCATCTTCTTTTACCTTTTTAACAATCTTACCTTTTTTAAAAATAACCGCCTCACCTTTACCGCCAGCCACACCAATATCAGCATGTTTTGCTTCGCCAGGTCCATTAACCTTACAGCCCATAACTGCAACAATAATATCCTTTTTAACGTTTTCTAAATAAGCTTCGATTTTTTTGGCAATATCAATCATATTATATTGGAGCCTACCGCAAGTAGGACAGCTTATTAAGGTGGGAACATTGTTAATTAAATTAAGATTTTTCAAAATTTCTTTAGCAGCCCTTATTTCAATCTCAGGAGTATCAGTTAAAGAAACTCTAATTGTACTACCGATGCCATGATAAAGTAAAATTCCTATTCCCATCGCGCTTTTAATTGAACCACTAAAAGCTGTGCCAGCCTCGGTAATACCAAGATGCAAGGGGTAAGGGAAAGTTTTGCTGGCTAGTTTATAAGCTTTTATCATTGTTTGCATGTTGGTGGCTTTTAAAGATAAAACAATATCATAAAAGCCTAAAGATTCTAATATATCAATATGGTATTTTGCTGTTTTAATCATGTTTTGAGCAGTTGGTTTTAAATCATCCATCATCGACCCACTGTTAACACCAATTCTAATAGGAATGTTTTTTTCCAGACAAGCTTCGACAATTTGTTTTACTTTTGTTGTGTCTTTGATGTTACCAGGATTAAGTCTAATTTTATCAACACCTTGCTTAATTGCTTCTAAAGCAAGTTTATAATCAAAATGAATATCAGCAACTAAGGGGATACTAATTTGCGATTTTATTTCTTTTAACGAAAGGGCATCAAATTTATTTAAAACAGCCACTCTTACGATTTGACAACCCGCATCAGTAAGCCGTTTAATTTGGGCAACGGTTGCTTTAACATCAGCAGTTTTTGTGTTGGTCATCGATTGAATATAAACTTTATTATTACCACCTAAAGTTAGGTTACCGACTTTAACTGGTCTAGTTTGTGTTCTTTTCATTTTATCACCAAAATAATTATAGCATATTACAACTACTAAAGTTTATCAGAAGATAAAAAGGCTAATAAAACTAAGTTTTTAAGAACAAATAATTGTACTTGCTATTAAAACGAAGATTTGTTATACTTAAAAAGTAGCATTTGGAGGGATTTATATGCGTGAGTTAGTAAAATTGGTTTGCACTGAATGCGGTGAGGAAAACTACTATACAAATAAAAACAAGAAAAACACCCCTGGACGTTTAGAATTAAAAAAGTATTGTCCAAGACAAAGAAAACATACAGTGCATCGAGAAAAGAGGTAAAACTATTCAAAGAATAGTTTTTTTCTATTTATATGTGGGTAAAAGGAATAAATAAATACGCAAACACTTATATTTTAAAACGTTTTGATACTGTGATGTTAATTGATCCAGCTTTTGATATTTATGCGATAAAAGAGCTAATCAAAGGATATCGTGTTGCTGGAATACTATTAACGCATGGGCACGCTAGGCATAGTGATTTAATAGGTAACTTTAATTGCCCGGTTTATTTGCACCGAAATGATTATAATCTTTTTATTAGTGATGATTTATGTGGATATAATAAACTTGGGAAAAAAAGAGATTATAATTTAAATCAAATTTTTATTAAATTTGTTGATGACCAAACAAAAATTCCCTTTTTAGATAAAAATATCTTAGTTATTCATACACCAGGTCACACTAAGGGTTCGGTTTGTTATTTGTTTGAAGATAGGCTATATACAGGTGATACACTTTTAGAAGATAAACATGGTAAGGTTAGTCAACCAGAAGGGTCTTTAACGCAAATAAGAAACTCAATTAAAAAGCTTTACAAAGTGTTTTCTGATCAAATTGATGTTTATCCAGGACACGGAAATCCGACAAGTTTAGGTAAAATTAAAGAAAAAAGCAGTGTAATTCAAAATATATTAAAAACAAAAGCCAACTCATAAGTTGGTTTTTTTGCACTTATTACTTGACAGTGCCAAACCTTTAAGATATAATCAAAATAGCACTTAAAGAACTAGTGTGCTAAATGGGGTGGTTTCATGTTGTCAAACAGGCAAAAACTAATATTAAAGGCAATCATTGAAATATATGTACAAACAGGCGTTCCTGTCGGCTCAAAAGCTTTGACTGAATGGCCGTATTTGGACTATTCGAGTGCGACTCTTCGTTATGATATGCAGATGTTAGAAGAATTTGGCTTTTTAGAAAAAACACATACATCATCAGGGAGAGTTCCTTCAACTAAAGGATATCGTTACTATTTGGAAAACTTAGTAACAAGAGACAGCCGGATTAATGAGTTTTTCCCAATGATTGACCAAGTTTTTGAATCTTTTACCAACAGCAAACAACAAGCAGTTAAACAAGCAATTGACTTATTAAGTGAGTTGACTAATTATACATCAATAGTCTTAGGTCCTAGTAGCGATTTTATGCGAGTAATGAAAGTCGATTATACTGAATTACCCAATAATGAAGCAGTTATATTAATTGTTACCAATAAAGGTAATGTGCAATCACAAATTTTAAAAATACCAGATGGTTTATCAAAAACTTATTTTAAAAACACCATTAAAACCTTAGATGAACTTTTGAAAAATCAATACTTAAAAGATGCTAAAAGAATTTTAAATGCTGCATTTATGAAAAAAGATGTTATTGAATATATGGATTATCAAGATAAAATTATTGATACCTTTGTAAATGCGTTTACGAAAATGAGTGAGGAAAATGTTTATTTAGCTGGTATTGGTAATATGATTGCTAAGAGTGATATTGAAGATCTTGATGAACTGAGAAACTTAATGCGAGTTTTAGATAATAAGGATATGCTTAAGGTTATTGGTAGAACTAACCAGCTTTCATTTAGAATCGGAAAAGAAGCTGAGTTTATGCCAACAGATCAGTGTACAATTATTAGTGTTCCTTATGTAGATGGTGATGATGAAATCGGAACTATTGCTATTATTGGCCCAACAAGAATGGATTATAAAAGAGTAATTCCTTTGATGGAATATATTGCAAAAAATATTACTAAATTATATAAGAAATGAGCGATTAGATGGAAAACAATAAATTAAATGGAAAAATTACTAAAAAGGCAAAACAAGAAAAAACACCGCCAAAACAAACACCAGGAGAAGAAAAGGTAAAAATTACTAAAGTTAGTAAAGAAAAACCAAAAAAGAAGACAGAAAAAGAGCTGTTAATTGATGAAAATGAGGCGCTAAAACTAGAAAATAGTGAATTAGCTGAAAAAGCTTTAAGAGCTATCGCGGAGCTGGAAAACTTTAAAAAAAGAATGATTAGTGAAAAAGAAAATGAAAGAAAATACTTTAATATGTATTTAATTGAAAAACTAATTCCGGCTTTAGATCAATTCAGCATTGTTGTTAATTTAGAAGTTGAAAGTAAGGAGTTAAAAAACTACTTAGTCGGTTTTAAAATGATCAATGATCAAATCTTTCAAATCTTAGCTGATGATGGTTTGAAAGTTATAGAAACAAAAGATAAAATGTTCGATCCGAAAATCCATTATGCTCAGGAAAAGCAAAAAGATTTAACTAAGGAAAAAGGATTGATATTAAATACTATCCAAACTGGATATATGTATAAACAAAGAATAATAAGACCTGCCATGGTCGTAGTAAATGAATGGAGTGATGAAAATGGCAACGACAAATAAAATTATTGGTATTGATTTAGGGACAACTAATAGTGTGGTCTCAGTAATGGAAGGTAAAGATGCAATTGTAATTCCTAATGCAGATGGCTCAAGAACAACTGCTTCAGTTATTTCATTTAAAGGTGAAGAAATAAGCGTTGGTGAGATTGCTAAAAGACAAGCAATTACTAATCCTAATACTGTTAGTTCAATTAAAAGAAAAATGGGAGAAACCAACTATAAAGAAACAATTGCTGGTAAAAAATATACTCCCCAAGAGCTATCAGCGATGATTTTACAAAACTTAAAACAAACCGCAGAAGCTTATCTAGGAGCGAAAGTAGAAAAGGCAGTTATTACTGTTCCGGCTTATTTTAATGATGCCCAAAGACAAGCAACCAAAGACGCAGGTAAGATTGCTGGTTTAGAAGTTATGCGGATTATTAATGAACCGACTGCTGCAGCACTTGCTTATGGGATTGATAAATTAGAAAAAGAACAAACAATTTTAGTTTTTGACCTTGGTGGTGGGACATTTGATGTTTCAATCTTACATTTAGTGGATGGGACTTTTGAAGTTTTATCAACTGCTGGTGATAACCATCTTGGTGGTGATGATTTTGACCAAAGAGTAATGGATTATTTAATTGCCGAATTTAGAAAAGAAAACGGTGTTGATTTATCAAAAGATAAAATGGCTGATCAAAGATTAAAAGATGCTGCTGAAAAAGCGAAAAAAGAATTATCGGGTGTAACAACGACACAAGTTAGTTTACCTTTTATTACGATGGGACCTTCTGGGCCACTTCATTTGGAGATGAATTTAACCAGAGCAAAGTTTGATGAGTTAACACAAGATTTAGTAGAACGAACAAGAGGCCCTTTAAGAAGAGCTTTAAAAGATGCGAATCTAACACCAGAAAAAATTCATCAAATATTGTTAGTTGGTGGTTCAACAAGAACACCATCTGTGCAAGATTTAGTGAAAAAAGAATTAAAAAAAGAACCTAATAAAAGCGTTAATCCCGACGAGGTTGTGGCGATGGGTGCAGCAATTCAAGGTGGCGTTTTAGCTGGTGATGTGAAAGATGTTTTACTACTTGATGTAACTCCTCTTTCATTAGGAATTGAAACACTTGGGGGTGTATTTACTAAGTTAATTGAAAGAAACACAACAATTCCTACTTCAAAATCACAAGTCTTTTCAACTGCTGCGGATAATCAGCCAGCTGTAGATATCCATGTTTTACAAGGAGAAAGACAAATGGCTTTAGATAATAAAACATTAGGCAGGTTTCAATTAGGTGATATTCCGCCTGCCCCAAGAGGAATTCCGCAAATTGAAGTAACCTTTGATATTGATGCAAATGGAATTGTCAATGTCTCAGCTAAAGATTTAGGGACAGGCAAATCGCAAAAAATTACAATCTCTGGTGGTTCTGCAATGAGCGAAGAAGAAATTGAACGACTTATTAAAGAAGCTCAAGAAAACCTTGAAGCCGATAAAGCAAGAAGAGAAGAAGCTGACTTAAGAAATGATTCAGATGCTTTAATTTTCCAAACTAAAAAGGCAATTACTGATTTAGGTGATGAGGTTAGCCAGGAAGAAAAAACAAAAGTAGAAGAAAAAATTAAAGATTTAGAAGAAGCTTTAAAAGGCGAAGATTTAGAAGCAATTAAAACAAAAAAAGAAGCATTAGAAAAAGATGCCCAAGATATTGCTGTTAAAGCTTATCAAAAAGCGCAAGAAAAACAACAAGCAACTCAAGAAGGCGATGAAAAACCAAAAGATGGTTCGACAATGGATGCGGAATTTGAAGAAAAAGAATAAATAACAGGGGCAATTTTGCCCCTTTAAAGGATGTGCTTTATGGCAAAAAGAGATTATTATGATGTATTGGGCGTAAATAAAAACGCTAGTGAAGAAGATATAAAGAAAGCTTACCGAACTTTAGCAAAAAGATATCACCCGGATGTTTCAACAGAAAAAGATGCGGAAAAGAAATTTAAAGAAGTTCAAGAAGCATATGAAACTTTAAGCAATCAAGAAAAAAGAACTAACTATGATCGTTTTGGTCATGCAGGTGTTGGTGGGCAAGGCTTTGAAGGCTTTGGTGATTTTGGTGGCTTTGGGGGTTTTTCAGATATTTTCAGCTCTTTTTTTGGCGGCTCAAGGACAAGGCAAAGTCCCAATGCGCCAATAAAAGGTGATGATATTGAAAGAGTTATTAATATTAGTTTTGAAGAAGCTGTATTGGGCTCTAAAAAGACTATAAAAGTTGAAGTAGAAGAAAACTGTAAGGTTTGCGGTGGCTCTGGTGGAGCAAGCAAAGACGATGTAAAAACTTGTGACCGGTGTCATGGAAGTGGTTATGTTCATGTTGAACAAAGAAGTCTTTTTGGTACCTTTAGAACCCAAAGCGTTTGTCCAAAATGTGGTGGTTTAGGTAAGACTATTAAAAATAAATGTAAAACTTGTGGTGGTTTGGGCCGGGTTAAAGTTTTAAAAAATGTTGAAGTTAAAGTCCCTGCAGGAATTGATAATAATATGAGCTTGCGGATGAGCGGTTATGGGGAAGGTGGGCATAATGGTGGTCCAAACGGAGACCTATATTTGCGCTTTCGTGTTAGTTCTCACCGGATTTTTAAAAGAAGCGGCGATAATATTCTTTTAACTGTACCTGTTAGCTTTGTGCAAGCGACTTTAGGCGATACGGTAACCGTTCCAACAATTTATGGTGATGTTAATTTAAAAATTCCTGCTGGTACACAGCCGGGAACAATCCTTCGAATGAAAGACAAAGGTGTTAGCAACGTTAATTCAAGGCGAAAAGGCGATCAACTTGTTACAATCAAATTAGAAGTTCCAACTTCTTTAACTAAAGATCAAACAAACGCTTTAAAAGCTTTTGCTAATTTGGAAAGCAAAATGTCACCATGGGAAAAATTTAAAAGTAGATTTAAAAGCTAATTGTCTAACGATAAGTTTATTTTTCGCTTTACAAAACTAGATGAATACTATATAATATAGACGGTTTTTGTCCAGAAACTGCGAAAGGAGGGTTGATATGTCAAAAATAGTTGTTAAAGAATCAGAATCAATTGAAGATGCATTGCGTCGTTTTAAACGTAATGTCTCGAAAGCTGGAACCCTTCAAGAAGCTCGTAAACGTGAATATTATGTAAAACCTAGTGTTAGCAAGAAAATGAAACGTCGGGCAGCAAAAGGCAAAAGATAAGCAAACAAAAAGCACAAAAATAAATGTGCTTTTTTTATCGGCAAATGATAAATATTTTCAATTTTTATGCTATAATAAAACATAGGAGTGATTTAATTGAAGGTAGTTTATAAACTGAAGGATTTAAAACATACTTACAACATTTTAGGGACATATGATTCTAATCTTGAGATTATTAAAACATATTTTGAAATAAATTTGGTACTTAAAGAAGATACCTTTTATTCTGATGCGGAAAGTAGCGATATTGAAATATTAAAAGATGTATTTGCAGTAATGGAACAGTTAGCAGTTAAAATTTCATTAACTCAGCGTGAAGTTGTGTATTTATTGAAGCTAAGACAAAACAATAAACTAACAAAAATAGCTGATTTTTTTCTTATGCGTAAAGCAGTAACCCAAAAAGTAAATGGTGTAGCAATTTATCCTAAAACATTAACGCAGCAAAAATATATTAAAACAATTGCTGAAGAAGATCTTGTTTTTGGGGTTGGTCCTGCGGGAACAGGTAAAACTTATTTAGCAGTAGCGATGGCAGCTAATTATTTAAAACAAAACAAAGTTAAAAAGTTAATTATAACAAGACCGGCAGTAGAAGCGGGTGAGTATTTAGGGTATTTGCCAGGGGATTTAAAAGAAAAAATTGATCCATATTTAAAGCCACTTTATGATGCTTTGTATGATATTTTGGGTGTTGATTCAACGAATAAACTTTTATTATCAGGAGTAATTGAGATTGCTCCCCTTGCTTATATGCGAGGTAAAACTTTAGAAAATGCTTTTATTATTTTAGATGAAGCACAAAACACAACTTCAATGCAGATGAAAATGTTTTTAACAAGACTTGGTTTTCACTCGAAAATGGTTATCACAGGTGATCCTTCGCAAACAGATTTATCAAAAGGACAACAATCAGGCCTAAATCAAGCAATCAAGCTTTTAAAGGATATTTCTAATATTAAAGTTGTTGAATTCGAAAGACTAGATGTAGTGAGAAACCCATTAGTTCAAAAGATTTTAGAGAGGTATGAATCTTGATAGATATTAAGTTTTATAATCAAACAAGACTTAATTTAGAAAATGAAATCAAAAAGTTAAAACAGCATTTTAGTAAACTTGAAGATAGGGTCAGTTTTTCTGTGATTTTCACTAAAGAAAACAAGATGAAAAGTTTAAATAAAAAATACCGTAATATTGATGAAGTTACTGATGTGCTGAGTTTTCCTAGTGGTGAGGTTGATTATTTAGGTGATATTTTTATTTGTCCAAAAAAAGCCTTTAAACAGGCAAAAATATATCAGCATTCAAAGCTAAGAGAACTAGGGTTTTTAATTGTTCATGGTTATTTGCATTTGCTTGGTTTTGATCATCAAGAACAAAAGGATGAAAAAACAATGTTTGCTAAGCAAGACCAAATACTTTCTTTAATTGGACTGGAAAGGAAATAATAATGGAAAAAATAATTCAAAAAGCCATTGCGGCAAGAAAAAATGCTTATGCGCCATATTCAGGTTTTCAAGTTGGGGCTGCAATATTGATGAAAAACAATGAAGTTGTTTTAGGGGCAAATATTGAAAATGCTAGTTATAGTTTGTGTATTTGTGCTGAAAGAAGTGCCCTTTTTGCTGCTTATAATCAAGGTTATAAAAAGGCTGATATAGTAAAAATGGCTGTTGTTGCTGATACAGAAAAACCGGTTAGTCCTTGTGGGGCATGCCGGCAGGTTATGTTTGAGCTTTTAAATGATGATACACCAATTTATTTGGCAAACTTAAAAGGAGATATTAAAGAAGTGACAATAAAACAGTTGCTTCCTTATGCGTTTGAAGAAATTGAAAAAGGAAAATAAAAGGGTTGGTTTTGTTGGAATAATTGGCAGGCCAAATGTTGGTAAAAGCACTTTTTTAAATAAAGTGATTGGCGAGAAAATAGCCATTACAAGTGATTTACCACAAACTACAAGAACACAAATCTTAGGGATTAAAAACACAGATGAAAGTCAAATAATCTTTATTGATACTCCCGGTATTCACAAACCAAGACACGCTTTAGGTGCATTTTTAGATGAGCAAGCAATTAGCTCAATTGCAAGTGTTGATGTTATCCTTTATATGGTCGATAATATTTATTCTAAGGCCCAAGACTATGTAATTAGACACTTTAAGCAAACTGAAACACCTGTTTTTTTAGTAATCAATAAAATTGATCTGTTAAAATCAAAAATGAGCATTGATAAAATAATCTTGTCTTATCTAGATACTCATAATTTTGCTGGTGTTTATCCAATAAGTGCATTAGAAGGGACTAATTTTTCTTATTTACTAGCTGATATTGAAAACCAACTAGAAGAAATGCCCCCGATTTTTTCTGAAAAAGAAGTTACAACAGCTTCAGATTTTAGTCGAATTAGTGAACTGATAAGAGAAAAAGTTTTATATCATACAAAAGAAGAAATACCACATGCGGTTGCTGTAGTGATTGATTATACGGAAATAATTGCTGAGATTTATTATGTTTATGCTTCAATTATTGTTGAAAGAGCAAGTCAGAAAAATATCTTAATCGGTAAACGGGGTTCAATGTTAAGAAAAATCGGTAAAGAGGCAAGAAAAGATATAAATAAAGTTTTTGAGACAAAAATTCACTTAGTTTTATGGGTTAAGGTGAAAAAAGGTTGGCGTCAGAAAAAACATGAATTAAAAGGGCTTGGCTATGATTAGTAAAGCACTAATTTATAAAGTACAAGATTATCAAGAATCATCAAAACTAATTTATGTTTATACACCTTATGGTAAATACAGTTTGGTTGGTAAGGGAGTAAAAAACTTTAAAAACCCTTATTATCATTTATCAGATTATCTTAATTTAATTGAAATTGATCTTAATATAGATAAATCAATTCAAACCTTAAAAAAAGCAACTTTGATTAATGATTATGCAAATATAAAAGCAAGTTATCAAGATTTAAAAACAATTAGCAAGATATTATATTTGCTAGATTGTATTATAATAGATGAAAGCCCCCAAAAAGGACTTTTTGAATTAATTATTAATTTACTAGATTATAATGATAAACAAATGGCTTATTTGACGTTTTTAGTTAAGATTACCTACACATTGGGTTACAGACTTTCTTTTGAAAAAGGCGATATAGTTGGGTTTAATATCGAAAAGGGAAAAACAGTTAAAAAACAGGAGAATTTGAGTGTTGATTTAAAAGTTAATCCAACAAAGTATCTATCTGTTTTATATTACACAAAAGAAGAGGTAAGCCTTTCTAATCAGATGAAAAATGTTTTGTTTTCGTTTATCAAAGCTTATTATTTGTATCATCTTGATTATAATCTAGAAGACATGTAAAAGGAGAAAAAATATGCTAACGTTGGAAAAAATTGTTAATTATGCAAAACAAACAGGTTATATCTATCAAGGAAGTGAGCTTTATGGTGGACTTTCTAATACTTGGGATTATGGCCCTTTGGGTAGTCTTTTAAAACAAAACATTAAAGCATCTTGGTTAAAAAGATTTGTTTTGGCTAATCCGTATAATGTGTTGCTTGATTCTTCAATTTTAATGAACAAAGAGGTATGGGAAGCTTCGGGTCATTTAAGCGGTTTTTCTGATCCTTTAACTGAATGTAAAAATTGTCATTTAAGATATCGGGCAGATGAGTTAATTAAACAAACAGGTAAAAACGATGTTAATCCAGATTTGTTAAGTATTACTGAGCTTTATGAATATTTAATTAACAATAAAGTAACTTGTCCGAATTGTGGTAAGTTAGAATGGACAGAAATAAAACAGTTTAATTTAATGTTTAAAACGATGCAAGGCGCAACGGAAAATGAAGCTAACACAGTGTATTTAAGACCAGAAACAGCCCAAGGTATTTTTATTAATTTTAAAAATATTTTAAGAACAAGCAGAAAAAAGATTCCTTTTGGTGTCTGTCAGATAGGTAAAGCTTTTCGAAATGAAATAACGCCAGGAAATTTCATTTTCAGAACGCGTGAGTTTGAGCAAATGGAATTGGAATTTTTCTGCAAACCAGGCACAGAGTTTGAGTGGTTTAGTTACTGGTTAGAGCAGATGAATTTATATTTATATGATTTAGGGATAAAAAAAGAAAACCTAGATTATCATGAACACAGTCAAAAAGAATTATCGCATTATTCTAATAAAACAATTGATATATTGTATAAGTTTCCTTGGGGTTTTGATGAGCTTTGGGGAATTGCATCAAGAACCAATTATGACCTAAAAGCGCATCAAGAAAAAAGTGGAGTTTCGCTTTTATATTTAGATCAAGAAACAAATGATAAGTATATTCCTTATGTAGTAGAACCGAGCTTGGGAGTTGAAAGGCTTGTTTTAGCTATTTTAGCTAATGGGTTAACTGAAGAGGTTTTAGCTGATGGCTCAATAAGAGAGGTTTTAAAGATTCATCCGTTTTTAGCTCCTTATAAAGTCGCGATTTTGCCCCTTATTAAAAACAAACATCAGGAAAAAGCTTTAGAAGTATTTAACTTAGTAGCCAAACAACATGTGGCTACTTATGATGAAACCCAAACTATTGGCAGAAGATATCGCCGGCAAGATCAAATTGGTACACCTTTTTGTATAACTGTTGATGATCAGACAATAACTGATAATACCGTAACAGTAAGAATGCGCGATTCAATGGCCCAAATTAGAATAAAAATAGCTGAACTTGTTTCTTATTTTAATGATAATATTAAGTTTTAGTTAAAAAAGGATAAAAGTAGTGATTGATAAAAGAATAGTTGATGAAATAAATGAAAAAACAGATATTGTTAAATTGATTGGTGATTATGTTAATTTAACAAAAAAAGGTAAAAACTACGTCGGTCTTTGCCCTTTTCATGATGACAAAAACCCTTCACTTTCGGTAAGTCCTGAGAAAAATATATATAAGTGTTTTTCTTGTGGAGAAGGGGGAAATCCAATTAAATTTTATCAGAAAATTAATCATACTACTTATGTTGATGCAGTTTTGGCTTTGGCTGAGCCACTGGGAATTAAACTTGATTTTAAAAGAGAAATAAAAGATCCAACTTTAAAGGAACATGGTTGTCTTAATGAAGCAAAAATATTTTATGAGTATTATCTTCATAATTCAAAAACAGGTGAAAGCGCACTTGCTTATTTGGCTGAAAGAGGCTTATCAAAGGAGGCAATTAATCATTTTCATTTAGGGTTATCTCCTAAAGAAGATGCTGTTTATCCTCTTTTAAAAGAAAAAGGGTATGCTGATGAAGAAATTTTAAACAGTGGTCTTGTAAATAAAAAGGTTAATCGTTTTATTGATATGTTTAACTACCGGATTATGTTTCCGGTTTTAGATATGCAGGGAAGAGTAATCGCTTTTAGCGGTAGAGCACTAGAAAAAGCAGAACCAAAATACATTAATAGCCCGGAAACAGTTATCTTTAATAAAAGCGAAGTTCTTTATCATTTATATGAAGGTTTGGGTGAAATAAAAAGAGCCAATAGTGTTATTATTTATGAAGGTTTTTTTGATTGTATATCATCATATCAAGCAGGAATAAAAAATGTGGTTGCAACCATGGGAACAGCTTTAACGCTATATCAGGCAAGAGTTCTTGCTGATATTGTTGAGCATGTTATTATTGCTTATGATGGCGATCAAGCCGGTATTGAAGCAACCTTAAAAGCGATTAATGTGCTTAAAAAAACACGTTTGCGAGTTGATGTTTTAGCTTTTGATGAAAAAACAGACCCTGATGATTATATTAAAAAATATGGCGAAGCTAAATTTTTAGAACTTTTTAAGAGCAATATTAAAGATTCTTACAGTTTTATCTATGATTTAACGAAAAAAGATCTAGATTTAACAAATGCTAATGATATTGCTTTATTAAAAAGTAGTGTAAGAAAAATGCTTTATCAAGCATCACCGGCAATTAAAGAACTTTATCTAAAAAAATTAAGTGATGATATTAAAGTATCGAAAGCAAGTTTGGCCGATGTTTTATCTAGGCCTGTTTATGAACCAAGAGAAAAAGTTAAAGAAAAAAAGAAAACTTTGCCGCTAAGATATTATAAAGCGGAAGAACTTTTGTTTATCAATATGATTAAAGATAAAACAAAAGCCAAGCGGATTGAACAAGCCCTTGGAAGCAAATATGTTTGTGATATTAATATGTTTAGACTAAGATCTGTCTTAAGTTTTAATTACTATACACTTTATGAAACATTTGATGAGTTAATATTTAAAGAGTTACTGAAAAAAGAACCAGAAAGTCAAAAATTGATTGAAAGATTGGATTTGTTACTTAATTCGATCGAATATGAAAAACCAGAAAAATTTACCTTTACAGATGAAAGTATTACAACATTAATTGATCGTTTAAAGGAAATAAATGATTACAAAGAATATAAAAAAATTCAAGCAAGTATTAAACAAGAAAACGAGAGTTTTCAAAAAGCGCAATTAATTACTGAACAAACAGAATTAAAAAGAAGGTTAACAAAAAAATAATAAAAGAGTATAATGGTTATTGGTGGCAAAATTAAGTTATAATTTGATAAAAATTGAGGTGAATAAATTGGATAAACAAAAAATTATTAATGAATTAATCAAAAAAGCGAAGAAAAACGATTATTTTTTACAAATATCTGATATTAAATTTTATACTAAAGACTCGGTTGAACTTTTCAATCAAGTTTTTGATGTTTTAATTGATGAGGGTATTGAAATTGAAGAAGTTGAGATCGACTTTTCTGATTTAGAGATTGATGAAGATTTAGATGATAAAGATAAATTCGAAAATGATGACGATGATTTCGTAGAGATAAATATTGATGAATTAAGTTTAACTAGTATGGACGTTGAGGATATTAAAGAAGAAGAATTGCTTAATGTTGAAACGCTGCCTACTTCGGTAAGAATTGATGATCCTGTAAGAATGTATTTAAAAGATATTGGTAAAATTCCTCTTTTAAATGCTGATGAAGAGGTTCATTTGGCAATTAGAGTTGAGCATGGGAAATATGCATCTGAACAACTTGAGGAAGTCAAAAGTGGAAATTTAACAATAACCGATGAAGAACGGGTTATGTTAGAGCAAATGATTGAAGATGGCCTCCAAGCTAAAAACAAACTTGTTGAGTCTAATTATCGTTTGGTAGTTAGTATTGCCAAAAGATATGTTGGTAGAGGAATGCTTTTTCTTGATTTAATTCAAGAAGGAAATATGGGATTGATTAGAGCTGTTGATAAGTTTGACCATGATAAAGGTTTTAAGTTTTCGACTTATGCTACATGGTGGATTAGACAAGCAATCACTCGAGCAGTAGCTGATCAAGCAAGAACAATTAGAATTCCTGTTCATATGGTGGAAACTATTAACAGATTAGTCAGGACACAGCGTCAGCTTGTTCAAGAATTATCAAGAGAACCCACAGCAGAAGAAATTGGTGAGCGAATGGGAATTACGGCCGAACGTGTTCAACAAATCCAAAAAACAGCTCAAGAACCAATTAGTCTTGAGGCTCCAGTTGGTGAGGAAGAAGATTCCAGTTTAGGAGATTTTATTAGCGATCCAACAACTCTTAATCCTCATGATAATGCTGTTCAAGAGTGGGTAAGAAAAGCGCTTGATGAAGTTTTAGAGACGCTAACTGACCGCGAAGAAAAAGTTTTAAGGCTCCGCTATGGTTTATTGGACGGAAAAACTCACACTTTAGAAGAAGTTGGTAAAGAATTTGGCGTTACAAGAGAGCGAATTAGACAAATTGAAGGTAAGGCTTTAAGAAAACTAAGACAACCTTCAAGACAAAAAAAGTTAAGAGATTTTAATTTAAATCGATGAATAGAATAGATGTAATTGTTAAAATGGTTGAAGGCCATGATGTTTTATTAGATATTGGTAGCGATCATGGCTTGGTGGTAATCTCCGCCTTAGAAAAAGGTTATGTTAAAAAGGCGATTGCAACTGATAATAAATTAGGTCCTTTAAAACAAACAGCTAAAAGGATAAAACAAGCTAATTTAACTGAAAAAGTAGAACTTATTAAAACTGATGGATTTTTGGGGATTAATTTAGATTACGATGTTGTGGTGATTACGGGAATGGGGGCAAAAACAATTCAAAACATTTTAAAAATGCCTCATAAAAAAGCCCAAACATACATATTAGGTCCGCAAAGCGAGCTTGAAGAATTTAGGCGGTTTTTATCGTTTAATTATTATGAAATTATCGATGAGGAAATAGTTTATGAGAAAAAGCCATATATTATTATCAAAGCAAGATATAATATAGAAGCGAAAAGACTTAGCAAAAAAGATATTATTTTAGGTCCAATTTTAAAAACAAAACAACAAGCAAAGCCATATTATGAGCAAAAAATAAAATCATTAGAAAAGCGAAAAAAGTATGGAAAAGAAAAACAAATAAATAACATAATAAAGCAAATTGATTTGTATAAAACAGTTATTGATAAATATGTTTAAAAAACACCAATGAATAAAGTGCTTTTACTTTACATTGTTTGAAAATAGCGTTATAATATACTATACACAGGAGGGGACTAGTATGAAAAAAAAGTTTATGCGTGCGCAAGAGTTAGAACGATTGCTACAAGAATTAAGAAGAACGGGGATTTACAAACACAAAAAATATAGTTTATCTGATGCTGATATTACGCTTCTTTATTCTGTATGGTTTGGTCCAAAAGATGGCATTAAACCATCAGTAATCGCTAAAAGATTAAAGGTAACTCTGCCAGCAATTACTCACAAAGTCAATAATCTTGTTGGCCAAGGTTATTTAACAAGAAGAGATTCAAAAAGTGATCAAAGAGTAAGCTACGTACTGTTAACTGAAAAGGGAAATGAGTATGTAGAATCACTTCATGATGATTACTATTTAAAGGTTTTCAAGTTAATTAAGCACTTAGGTGAGCGCGATACGGATGTTTTGTTCCGGATACTAACTAAAATAAGCAGAATCGGTAAACTATAACAATTAAGCAGTTTAAAAAAACACTTTCAAGTACTATTAATTTTTTGAAAGTGTTTTTTTTAACATATTTTTTAAAGTTATTTCTTTTTAGTTTTAAAGTAAAAGAATAATATTCTACCAAGTAAGAAAAGTGAAACAACAGCTAAGATAATTTCAATTGCAATTTCATTTGTTTTACCGGCTGTAACTTTTTGATATATTTGATAACCTAAAATGCCTAAAATGACTAAGGTTACAACAATACCACCAATAATTTTTATTTTTGTTAGTTTTTTTTCTTCCATAATTTTTACCTCTTGAAAAAAATTGCCGTATTTTGGTAAATGCTATAATAAATGTAGTGATAAAATACATTAGGGGGAGATTATTTGAAAAAAATTTTATACTCAGATTTAGATGGAACTTTGTTAACAGATTGGGACAAAGGATCAAAGCTTACGGAGCAAAGTAAAACCGCTATTAGAAGATGGATTAATGCTGGTAACTATTTTTCTGTTGCCACGGGAAGAATATTAGTTAATGCAACAATTTTTTTAGATGATCCTTTTTTGATTAATTTGCCACTTGTTTGTGGCAATGGAACAATTTTGTTTGATCACCACAATAATACCATTTTAAGAAGCGTTTTAATAGACAAAAGCATATTTTTAGAAGCGATTAGCTATGATCAAGTAAAAAAAGATATGGTTATTATTTATTCTGATAATTATTATCAGTATGTCTTGCCGCTTAAAAATAAAACAAAAGTGCCAAAGCTTGATTTTCCCAACATTGAAATAACAGAAGAAGAGTTATTAAAAAAGAAAATTACGAAGCTTGTTTTTGTTGTTTTTGAAGAAAACCACGATCAAGTAATAAAAGATATAAAAGCTTTTAAAACTTATCCTTTATTTGATATTATCCCTTCCAGTAGACGTTTTATTGAAGTGGTAAAAAAAGGAGTTTCCAAAGGAAAAGGGATAAAACAGGTTTTAAAATTAAAAGAAATAAAGAATTATAAACTTTATTGTGTTGGTGATTATTTAAATGATTTATCGATGTTTGAAGTTGCTGATATATCGTTTGCGACCGAGAATGCTTATAAGTTATTAAAAGAGAAAGCTGATTATATAGTCTCAGATAATAACAGCCACCCAATAGAAGATGTTATTAATTATTTATTAAAGGAGTGATTTGGCAAATTTATTTAAGAAATCTAGTATTTCTTGGCCAAAGATTTCTGGTTTTAAAGCCAGAAAAGGCACTTCTAAAACGACGATGTCGTTATGGTTAATTCCAATAATAACATTTTTATTATGTTTTTGTGATTTTAGCCTTAATTCAAAACGGTTAATTTCAATTCTTTTGTGGCTAAAAGAGAATAAGAATCTAATTTTAATTAGATTTTCATCCACAATAACAACCGAGAAAAAGGCAAGATATAAAAAGGCTAAACTTAAGATAGCAGTAACTGCTAAAAAGACATAAAGCGATACTTTATTAAAATCAGTTAAAATAAAAAAGTAAGCGTTTAAGGCCCCCAAAACAAGAAACACAACAACAGCAATTATTTTTTGCTTATTATCAACTAATGATTTTTTCATTTTATTCACATCCCTTAACACAATTGTAACGCAAAAATCACATTAAATATAGAGATATAAAAAAAATTGCCGAAAACAAATAAAATTTTTGCATTTTTAAATCAATGTTGTAATATAACTATGGTAGCGCTTTCTACAAGTTTAACAAGGAGGAAAAGAATGGCGAAAACTTATATTCGAATTGATGACCGTCTAATTCATGGTCAAATTACAGTTGCCTGGGGGCAGCTTTTATCAATCGGTGAAATTATTGCGATTGATGATCAAACTGCATCTAACCCAGTTTTAAAGTCAATTATGACGATGGCAGTTCCGAAAACTTATAATGCTAAGATTGTAACAACAAAAGAAGCAATTGAAATTTTTTCTAAGCCATTTGATAAAAACAGATTAGTCATTCAAAGAAAGCCAACGAATCTTTTACAAATTATTCCGCATTTAGGCGAGATTGAAACATTATATTTAGGTAATATTGGGAAAACAGACGCTAGCAAATACAATTTATCACTTGGTGCTGGCGGAGTTTTGTTTTTCACAGATGAAGATATAGAAATATTGGATAGTCTTGATCAAAAAGGCTATAATATCAAACTACAGATGGTACCCACTTCTGCGCAAAGAAGTTGGGATAAGGCAAAAAAGGCATTTGGTAAATAGATTTTTATTTACTTTGTAAAAGAACAAGGAGGGGAAAAAATGCAAATAAATGTCTTACAAATTATTTTGATTGCCCTTTTTATTTATTTAGGGTCAATCGGTTCAATTGTTGGAAATACCCTAGGTTGGTACAATTTAGGTAGACCGCTTGTTGCATCGCTTGTAGTGGGTGTAATAATGGGTAATGTTGGACCAGCTGTTCAGTATGGGTTAATTCTACAATTGGCGTATTTAGGTTCAGTGACACCAGGAGGGGCAATGGCATGGGACTTGTCATATTCCACCTACATAGGGGTCGCCGGGGCCTTGGTGATGGGTGCAGACGCTCTCTGGCCAGCAGTATTAATTGGTGGTTCAGTAGGAGTGGCAATGTGGAATTTATCATATGCCCTTAACATTTTCATCAACCGTTATGCTCAAAAGGCTGCTGATGAAGGTGAAACCAAAAAAATGGCTGTTGCCAATTTGGCATTTGGTCAAGGAATTGGGTTTTTATTAAGGTTTGTTCCTGCGGTGATTGTGTTGTTCGCTTTCAAAGCGGCAGGTGATGCTGACATTGTTCAGTATATTCCCGAGTGGCTTACAACTGGTTTGGGGGTATTTAGTGGCATGATGGCAGCACTAGGGATGGGTATTTTAATGTCATTCTTGATTACTAAAAAAATCCATTTCGCAGTATTTTTATTTGGTTTTGTGTTAATTGCTTATTTTGGTGGATTTATTACCGCACTAGCATTAACAGTAATTGGGGCGATTATTGCCTTTGTATTCTACTACTTTGAAGACAGGAAGTTAAGAGAAGGGGGGAGTTTATAATGGCTAAAAAGACAATTAGTGAAAAAACATTAAGAAAATCCTTCTTAACTTGGTTTTTCTGGCATGGTTGTAGTCAGCAAGCAGAATCAATGCTAGGAATGTCAGTTGCTCACACTTTAGCACCGGTTATTGAAGAGCTTTATGAAACTAAAGAAGATCGTTCTTTAGCGTTGAAGCGTCATTTAACTTTATTTAATACTGAACAACAAGTTGGTTCAATTTGTCCAGGTATTATGTGTGCGCTTGAAGAGCAAAGAGCAAACGATGAAATTAACGATGAAACTATTGGTGCAGTTAAGGTTGCTTTAATTGGACCAACAAGTGCAATTGGTGACTCCTTATGGGTAGCAACAATTATTCCTATTTTGTTAACTATTGCGATGGCAATAACAGAAGCAGTTACAGCTGCTCCTTGGGTAGGACCGTTACTTTACATGATTGCTTATCCAATTGGAACGTTTTTCTTAAGTAGATATATGTTTAACTTAGGCTATAAATCCGGACTTGAGGGTGTCTCGAAATTCATGGAGTCCGGCCGACTCGATTTAATTACAAGATCGCTTACTATTTTGGGTCTGATTGTCGTGGGCGGCCTTACTGCAATGTTTGTCGATGTAAATTTACCGATTATTATTAAATCAATACAAGGAGATAATGTCTTAGTTGATTTAAATGCATTGATTAATGATGTGTTTCCAAAGTTACTGCCACTATTGTTGACATTTGTTGTTTACCGCTTGTATGGTAAGAAAAAATGGTCACCAATGGCAATTATGGGACTATTATTAGCACTTGCAGCTGTTTTAACTGGACTAGGTTATTTATTCGGCGTCTACTAATTATTTAAAAAAGGAAGTATAGCATGGCTAATATTACTTATATTGAAGAAATAAAAAAAGTGATTGACCAAATTGAAAAAAATGAGTCAAAAAACATTTTAAAAGCAGCCGAGTTATGTGCTGATGTAATCGCATCAGGGAAATTAGTTCATCTTTTTGGATCAGGCCACAGTGTTTTACCGATTCAAGATGTTTTTCCCAGATATGGTGGCGTTGTCGGATTCCATCCTTTGATGGATCCAAGATTAATGTGGTCAAATGTTATTGGCCCCCATGGCGCAAGAGAACTTTTGTGGATTGAAAGGCAAGAAGGTTATATTCAAAACTTTTTACAAAGCTTTAATTTCCAAAAAGGTGAAGCGATTATTGTTTACTCTCATGGTGGCTTAAACGCAGCTCCAATTGAAACGGCTATTTATGCCAAAGAAAAGGGGCTAAAAGTTATTGTGATTAGTAGTGGTGAAAACTTTAAAACAGCTAAAGCTGATCATTCTTCTGGCAACAAATTGGGGGATCTAGCTGATATCTTTATTGATAATTGTGCGCCTTTAGAAGATAGCTTAGTGCCAATTGAAGGTTATGCGCAAAAAGTTGGCGCGTCTTCAACAGTTTCAACAATTACTATCTCGCAAGCGATTGCTAGTGAGACAGCAAAGTTACTGCAAAAGAAAAATTTTCCAATGCATATCTTTGTTAGTCCCAATGTATTAAGCATTCCCAAAGGCTATATGCATGAGGTCTACGGAGCATACACAAAGCTTGTGAAGAAAAACGGTAACTAAAATATTGATTATGAGGCCCCATTTATTTGGGGCCTTGTAAACTAAAAGGAGTAAAATATGACACAAGTAATTGTAATTGGTCATGGTCATTATGGTACAGGTATCAAAGAAAGCATGACAATGCTAATGGGAGAACCACAAGGTTTTTCTTTTATTGACTTTTTAAAAGAAGAAAGCGTTGAGATGTTAAAAACTAAAATTAAAGAAGAAGTTTTAAAGTATCAAGATAAACAAATTATTTTAGCAGTTGATCTTTTGGGTGGTTCACCGTTTAATGAATCGGCGATGCTGGCAGTAGAAAATGAAAATATTGTTGTGATTGCTGGTCTTAATTTATCAGCTTATTGTGAGATTGTCTACCGGCTTAATCTTCCCGCCAAAGAAGTCGCAAGAATCGCTTATGATTCTATGAAAATAAGTGTAGTAGTTTATCCAGAAAGTATTATTAGTGATGATTAATTTTAAAATTACACTACAGCCTCATCATTTAATATATTTTTTAGTTGTACTTGTAGTTACCATGGGTCTTTTTATTGGTTTTAATTATTTAAGACGTCAAACAACAAAGAAACTGCAAGATCTTTTATATAAAGAAGAAAACTTCTTTTTATATGAGGAATTACTTAAAAACAAAAGACTTAAGTTGATTTTTAAAAAGGGAAGAATTGAACTGTTTAGATTAAACGGTTATTTAGCGCAAGGTAAAAACAAAGAAATAAAAGAATCAATTGCGAAATTAAATATTTTAAAACTTAATCGTTATGAAAGATTAGACTTTATAATGAAAAAGTTTTCTTTTTTTGTCTCAATTCAAGATAAAAAAGCAAGTAAAGAAGCGCTAGAAGCTTTAAGGGCGCATCTTAAAAACAGTAAAACAAAAATACTTAAAGATCAATTAGCAGAAGCAGAACTTGTTTATGCAATTTATCTTAAAAAAGATACTAATTTAATTTCGGTTTTACTAGAAAAGGCAAAAACCCAAACAAATCCTTATATGAAAGGTGTTACCTATTTTAGGGTGGCAAAACTATTTTATTTTGCTGGTGATAAAGCGAAAACAAACAAGTATTTAAGCGAAGCAAAACCATTGCTGAAAGCAACTTATTATTATCCAGTAATCGAAGAAGCGTTAAAAAATCATAAAATTTTAGAAACAAAATAAGTATTTGCAACTTGTTTTATGTTAAAATGGATGTGGAAATAGGATGGTGGTTTTGTGAAATTGCTTTTTAAAATGCGCACGATAAAAGATTTATCGGCAACAGAAAGGTATGTAGTTAATTATATATTGTCTAATCCAAATGAGGTAGGCAATATAGGGATAGTTGAGCTGGCGCAAAAATCAGCTTCGTCCACATCAACAATTAAAAGACTTTGTTCGAAGTTAGGATTTGAATCATATATTGATTTTCGCTTACAATTAAGTGTTGAGCTACAAGATTATCTTAAAGAATCAATATTAGAAGAAGCAGGTATTCCGATTCAAAGGAGTGACTCAGTAGCGGCAATTATTAAAAAAGTCTCATATTTTAATGCTCGTTCAATCATTGATAGTAGAGAGATGAATCCGCCAAAGATTTATGAGAAAATTGTGGAGGAAATGAATCAGTCACAAAGAATTGATTTTTATGGTGTTGGGCCATCTAATTTAGTGGCTAAAGATGCGGCGCTTAAATGCTTAAGATTAGGCATTAATACGACCGCTTATAACAGTCATTTGGAAATGATGATTAATGCGAAAAGTTCTGATACAACTGCAATGGCATTTATGATTTCTTATACTGGTGAAACTGAAGAAATACTTGATATCGCTGAAGAGTTATTAAAACGTGATATTACAATTGTCTCAGTTACTGGCCTGTCTGATAATAAGTTGTCAAAGCTGGCAAAATACCGGATTTATGTTGATGCTTCTGAGCCAGATGATCGCTTAGGGGCAATGTATTCCAGAACAAGCACTTTAAATGTTGTTGATATTTTATTTACCGCTTTAATTAATACTAATTATGATAAATATATGAACAAAGCAATGGAGACTTATGTTGCTAAAAAAAGAGAACCATTAAAATAAGAAAGAGAGCATTATGCGCAAGGTTATTAATAAATCAGCTGTAAGCAGTGGAATTGGTATTGCCAAAGCTTTAGTTTATAAACCATTTACGCCAGTAATTAGTGAAACTAAAATTGCTAAAAATGCAGTTGATGATCAGATAAATTTGTTCTTAAAGGCAAGAAAAAAGGCTTATGATGAAATAAGTTTTTTAATCGTTAAACTAAAAGAAGTTAATCAAACACAAGCTGATATTTTAACAGCTCATTTAGAACTTGTTAACGATATTGCAATCCTAGAGGAAGTTAAAAGGTTAATTGAAAACGAACTATATTCAGTTAGTAAGGCAGTTAGTATTTCTTACAATACTTTTATTGATTATTTCACGCAATTAGAAGATGAGCTTTTTCAAGCTAGAGCTTCTGATTTAAAAGATGTTAAACTCCGGATTTTAAGGATTTTAGAAAACAAACCGGAAAAAAACTTATCAGCAATTAGTGAAGAAGTGATTATTATTGCAAATGATCTTTATCCTTCTGATACAGCCAACATGAACAAAGATAAAATTAAAGGAATAATTACTGAAGTTGGGGGTGCTACCTCCCATACAGCAATTATTGCTAAAAGTTATGATATTCCAGCTATTTTAGGAGTTAATAATGTTTTAAATGAAATTAAAGATAATCAAATTGTTATTTTAGATGGCATTAATGGTAAGATAATCATTAATCCTACAAAAGAAGAATTAAAGGATTATACCCGAAAACAAGAAAACTATCTTGCTGAACAAACACTAATAAATGAATACTTAAACAAAAAGTCTTACACCAAAGACAACAAAAAGATTGAGATTCATTTAAATATTGGTTCTTTAAGTAAACAAGAACTTGATGGTGAACCTTTTGTTGATGGTGTGGGCCTTTTTAGAAGTGAGTTTTTATTTATGGAATCAAGCTCTTTTCCAAGCGAGGAAATTCAGTTTGAAAGTTATAAAAAGGTTGTTACTCACTTTAAAGGTAAACCAGTAATCCTAAGAACTTTAGATATTGGTGGCGATAAAAGTCTGCCTTATCTAGATTTGCCAAAAGAAGATAATCCTTTTTTGGGAAATCGCGCTCTTAGGCTTTCATTTACTCATAAAAAAATGTTTAAAACCCAAATAAAAGCCGCTTTAAGAGCTGCTTTGTTTGGCGATTTGTGGTTAATGATTCCCATGGTTGCTTCAATGGATGATATTTATAAATCAAAAGAAATAATTGCAGAAGCTAAAAGTGAATTAAAAGCGCAAAATATTGAATTTGGGCCAATGAAATTTGGTGTAATGATTGAAATACCTTCTTTAGCGCTTATTGCGGAAAAAGTAGCTAAAGAAGTTGATTTTGCGAGTATTGGGACTAATGATTTATGTCAGTACTTAACTGCAGTTGACCGGCTAAATCCTTATGTGGAAAAATATTATCAAAATCATTCACCAGCACTTTACCGGTCAGTTAATTTGTGCGTTAAAGCTTTTAAAGATCTAAACAAACCGCTTTCTGTTTGTGGTGAGCTTGGCGGCGATTTAATCGGAGCAGCAGTATTAATTGGTTTAGGAATTGATAAGTTATCAATGGCCAAATCAAAGGTTGCCGCTGTAAAGAAGATGATTAGCACTCATAGGATGAAAGAGTTTAGTGATATGGCTTTAAAGGTGCTAGATTTTAACACAGAAAAAGAAGTTTTACAATTTATGAAAGAAAAATTAAACGAGGAATAAATTATGTATAAAAAAGATGTATTAGTTATTAATAAATCAGGACTGCATGCAAGACCAGCTGCAGAGTTTGTTGGTATGGCTAATAAGTTTAAATCAGATATTTTAATTTATAAAGAAAATAGTCCCATTAAAGCAAACGCTAAATCAATGATTTTTGTTTTATCATTAACTGTTAAACCAGGCCAAAAAATTACAATTGAGGCAAGCGGAGAAGATGAAAAAGAAGCAGTTGAAACACTAGTTGAACTTATTAATAGTGGTTTTGGTGAAGAATAACACAATATATTAGGGCCAAAGAATTTAAAGCCCTTTTTTTCTTTACAATAAAACTAAAGTAAGTTATAATAGTTTTGCTGTCAAAATGGTGCAGTAGCTCAGTTGGATAGAGCAACGGCCTTCTAAGCCGTCGGTCGGGAGTTCGAATCTCTCCTGCATCGCCAC
>CAZKGV010000015.1:0-26039 GCA_964552625.1 uncultured Acholeplasmataceae bacterium
ATGGCGCTTGTTTATTCTATCATTATAAAATCGGGTTGTCAATACTTTTTAACCCGTTTTATGCAAATATTATAATAGAAAATGGTGGAGGGGGACGGATTCGAACCGCCGAACCCTTAGGGAGCAGATTTACAGTCTGCCGCGTTTAGCCTCTTCGCTACCCCTCCATACTCAACTGCCTTCTTATTCTATCTTATGTTTATCAAAAAAGCAACCATTTTTTACCTTTAATTGCTTAAAAGCAAATCATTAGTAGCTATCATCTATTTACATTCATATTTATCCTTATTTTAGATATCATCTAAATACAACATTTAAAAGCTTAAATATTAAAAATTATTCTCCCCATAAAAAAACAAAACACTTTTAGTCGTTTTGCTTTATTTTTTTATCCAACAAGACTTTGGGAATCATCACTTCTCTCCCACAACCTGAACACTTTATTTTAATATCGGCTCCTACACGGATAACAGTCCAAGTATTTGCCTTACAAACATGTGGCTTTTTTGTTTGGATAATCATCCCGATTTCATATTTCATTTTAAAAGTACTTCCAATAAATCTTGTAGTTCTTCTTCACCTTTATAATTGATAGTAATCGACTTTTTACCAATATTTACATTATAACCGAGTTGTTGTTTTAGTTTATGCTCATATTCAAGAAAAAGGACTGGCTTTTCTTTTTTCTTTTGCGCTTTAGCCTTTTTTTCACTTTGAGCCATTAATTCTATTTGTCTAACACTCAAACCTTCTCTTAAAATTTTTAAGGCTAACTCTTTTATCCGCTTAGGATCTTCTAATTTGGAAAGCACGCGCGCATGACCCATTGTAAGCTGCTTCATACTTAACATTTTTTGAATGTCTTCTGGGAGATTAAGCAATCCTAAAACATTAGTTACATGACTTCTGCTTTTGGCAAGTCTTTCAGCTAATTGTCCGTGTGTTAGACCCATCGTTCGCATCATCATCTGATAACTTTCGGCTTCTTCAATCGCACTTAAATCTTCCCGCTGGAGGTTTTCTATTAACGATAAAGTGGTTGCTAAAACCGTATCATAGTTTCTAATAACCGCCGGAATACTATTAAGTCCTGCCTCAAGAGCTGCTCTGTATCTTCTTTCACCCGCAATAATCATATATCCATCATTAACCGGTCTTAAGATAATTGGTTGAATAACTCCATGAGTCTTAATTGATTGAGCTAGCTCAGTAATTTTCTCAGCATCAAAAAAGCGTCTTGGTTGAAAAGGATTAGGCGAGATTAAAATTAGATCAATTTCTTCGATTGCTTCTCCTAGTTTTACCTTCTCCATCTCTTTAATAGCTGTTGGTTTTGTTAACGAATCTTCAATTAAAACATCTTTAAGCCCTCTAGTTTTTTTATCCATAAGTTCACCTCTTTTATAACGGATTCTTCTTAATTTTTGCAAAGCTTCGCGGATAACCTTTTTCATGTTTTAGTTTTTCAAAAAGCAGTAAATTGCGCTTCCCAAAACCCTCAGGTAATTGTAATGAAAATATATCAACCAACTTTGCTCCTAGTAATATTATACCATTTTTTGCTTGATCTAACTCATCTTTATATGATAAAGATTTCATAGCGATAAAATAAGCGCCTACTTTGACAAGCGGAACACAAAGCTCTAATAAAATATTAAGTGGTGCTACAGCTCTGGCGATAACTAAATCAAATTTATTTTGATTTGTTACAGCGTAGTTTTCAGCCCTTTTATTTATAACCATAACATCTTCCAAATCAAGCATTTTTATTAAAGTTTTTAAAAATGTTGTTTTCTTTGTTGATGACTCAATAATAGTGAGTTTAACCTGAGGTAATAATATCTTAAGCGGTATACCGGGAAACCCCGCTCCTGAGCCAATATCACATATTGCCATGTTGTCGCGAAGTACTCCGGTTAAAACTGGTGTTAAGGCATCATAAAAATGCTTAATAAATACTTCTCTTTTATCCGTAATTGCCGTTAGGTTATACTTTTTGTTTTCACTTATTAAAAAGTCATAATAAAGATTAAATTTGTTTAACTGCTTTTTACTTAAATTTAGATTTAAGCTTTCAAATATTTGTTTCATTTTATTGTCCTTAAATACACTAAAAGCACCGATATATCACTTGGATTAACACCACTAATCCGACTTGCTTGCCCAATTGTCTTGGGCTTATACCTTTTTAGTTTATCTCTGGCTTCAGAGGCAATGTTATATATTGCGTCATAATCAATATTAAGTGGAATTGGTTTTTCATCAACTTTAATCATTTTACTGGCTTCTTTATTTGCTTTATCAATATAACCAGCATATTTTATCATAATTTCAACTTGTACTAAAACTTCATTTTCGATTTCTTTTGCCACAAACTCTTTAATGATTTGGTAGTCAATGTTTGGTCTTTTTAAAAGATCAAAAAGACTCGTCTTTTGAGTAATTTCAGGATAACCCTTAGCCTTTAAAAGTTTATTTGTTTTTTCATTGGGAAAAATAAACTCAGTTTGTAAAAATGCTAAAGTCTCATCAATTAAGGTTTTTTTCATTAAAAACTTTTGATAAGTCAACTCATCAACAAGTCCCACTTTATAGCCATATTCCCTTAATCTTAAATCCGCATTATCATGTCTTAATAAAAGTCTAAACTCGGCCCTGCTTGTTAAAAGCCGGTACGGATCATCAATTCCTTTACTAACTAAATCATCAATTAAAACACCAATATAGGCTTCATTTCTTTTTAGAATTAAAGGCGCTTTACCATCTAGTTTTAAACTCGCATTAATCCCAGAGATTATTCCTTGAGCAGCAGCTTCCTCATAACCACTTGTTCCGTTGATCTGACCTGCGCAAAAAAGATTTTCAATTAAAGTTGTTTGCAAGCTTGGATATAAATCTTTAGGGTCAATTGCATCATATTCAATGGCATATGCATGCCTGATTATTTCAGCATTTTCTAAACCTTTAACTGAACGGATAATTGCTTCTTGAACATCTTTTGGCATGCTTGTTGAAAGCCCTTGTAAATAAAATTCATCATTTGATAAAGTTTCTGGTTCTAAAAAAACTTGGTGACTTTTTTTGGTATTAAATCTAACAACTTTATCTTCAATTGAAGGACAATATCTTGGTCCAGTCCCATGAACAGCGCCTCCATACATTGCTGATTTATCTAGATTAGCATTAATAATCTGATGAGTAACTAAATTAGTATGCGTTAGATAACATAACTCTTGTGGTCTGTTTTTATCTTTTATTGCATCAAAAGAAAATGTTTCATATTCTTGATCACCGTATTGCGGAATGGTTTTTGAAAAATCAATCGATGCTTTTTTAATTCTTGCTGGCGTACCAGTTTTAAGCCTTACAACTCTAAATCCTAAATCTTCTAAGTCTTGAGAAATTCCGTATGTAGTTGGTTGATTGTCGGGCCCTTTAGAGATTGCTTCTTTACCAATTAATATTTTACTAGCTAAATATGTACCAGTAGTTAAAATAACAATCTTTGAAAATATTTCTTGACCATCTTGGAGTTTAACCCCAATAATCTTTTTATCTTTAATAATAAGGTTTGTGACAATATTTTCAACTAAAGTTAAATTTTTTTGTTTTTGAAGAACTTCAAGCATCATTTTCGGATAATCAACCTTATCAATTTGTGCTCTTAAAGCCCAAACAGCCGGTCCTTTTGACCGGTTTAACATTTTCATTTGAATTTGTGCTTTATCAGCAATTTTGGCCATAATTCCCCCAAGTGCATCAATTTCTCTAACTACAACCCCTTTAGCGGGGCCACCAATAGAAGGATTACAACTCATAAAACCAATTCTGTTTAAATCGCCTGTAATTAGCACTGTTTTTTTATTTAATTTGCTGGCAGCGTAACTAGCCTCAATTCCAGCATGTCCGCCACCGACAACAATTATATCAATCAAAAAAATCACCTGAATAAAAGGCGTTAAGAAACGCCTTAGATTGTTTTAAACTTATTAACAATATCTTGGACATTAAAGTTAAAGTAAGTTCTAACTAAAGATGCCTCAGCAGAAATCCCAAAACTATTAATTCCATAAACATGTTTTGTATATTTATACCATGGCATCGGACTAGCCATTTCAATTGCAAGAATTTTTACATTATCGGGCAAAATTTCTTTTTGGTATTCAATTGGTTGCTTGTTAAAAAGTTCCATTGAAGGCATGGAAATAACCCTTGTATGAATTTTTTGTTTTTCCAGTTCTTCTTTCACCTTAACTGCTAAAGAAACCTCTGAACCAGAAGCTAAAAGAATTCCTGATAAAATACCCTTTTCCAAGGCAAACACATAAGCACCCTTGTTAAAGTTTTCATCAAACTCACTTAAATTTGTCACATTTTGGCGGGTTAAAATTAAGGCTTTAGGACCAGGATTATTAATTGCATAATGCCATGCCTGAACCGTCTCATTAGCATCTGCTGGCCTTAAAACAACCATATTAGGAATACTTCTTAACATCACTAGCTGTTCAACCGGCTGGTGTGTTGGACCATCTTCTCCAACCATTATCGTGTCGTGAGTAAAAATATAGGTTACCGGAATATCCATTAAAGCTGAAAGCCTAATAGCTGGCTTCATATAATCACTAAAAACTAAAAATCCACCCGCAAAAGCCTTTAAGACTCCATGTAAAATAATCCCATTAGTAATTGCGCCCATCGCGTGTTCTCGAACACCATAGTTAATGTTTCGTCCCGCTTTATTATCTTTAGAAAAATGACCATCTAAACCTTTAGCTTTTGTTGATGATGATAAATCTGCAGATCCGCCAACTAAATAAGGTAATTTCTCACTTAAAGTTAAAATCACATCACCACTAGCATTTCTTGTCGGGATTTCTTTGTTTTTATCATATTTAGGTAAATCTTTAAGTTCAATTTTTTTCCTTTTATTTAAAAACTCATCCAACAAAGCATACTCTTCTTTAAAATTAACTTCATAACTATTCATCATTCTAGTCCATTTATTGTATGCTTTTTTTCCTCTTTGAATAGTTTTTTCATCATAATAATCATATACTTCTTTTTCTACTTCAAAGGGGTCATTTTTATAATCTAGGTTAATCGCTGTTTGCTTTCTTGCTTCTAAACCAATCGGTGCTCCGTGAGCTTTCGATAATCCTGCTAAGGGACTACCAAAACCTATTTTTGTTTTTATCTCAATAATTGTTGGCTTATTAGATAGTTTTGCTTTTTTAATTGCTTTATCAATTCTGTCAATATTATTACCATTAGCAACTATATCATAGTTCCAACCAACAGATTCAAACCGCATTTTATGATTTTCGCTTACAGAAAAACTGGTTGGTCCATCTAACTGAATATCATTAGAATCATATAAAATAATAAGTTTTTCTAAACCTAAATGACCAGCCAAACTTATTGCTTCTTGCGCAATTCCTTCTTGGAGGTCACCATCGCCACATAAACAATAAACATAATGGTTAAATACTTCATGATTCATTTTATTAAACTTGTTGGCTAAAAAAGATTGAGCAATTGCCATTCCAACCCCGTTGGCAATACCTTGACCAAGTGGGCCAGTAGTAGCTTCAATACCATGTGATAAATTATACTCAGGATGACCAGCAGTAGAACCGGGATTGCGAAAGTTTTTAATAGCTTGCATCGTTATTTCATAACCTGAAAGATGATTAAGCGCATAAAGAAGCATTGAGCCATGTCCAGCTGATAAAATAAAACGGTCTCGATTAATCCAGTTAGAAACCTCTGAGTTAATATTTAGGTGTCTAGTATACAAAACATGAGCCATTGGAGCAGCCCCCAAAACAATCCCCGGATGACCACTGTTTGCCTCATTAATTGCATCAACACCTAGCATTCTAATTGTATTAATACACAAATTATCTATTTTTGTCATATTACTTTTCTTGCTTAAGAGCCTCAATAAGTTCTGCCTTTTTCAAACTATGATAATTAGCAATTTTCGCCTTTTTTGCAAGTTCTCTTAACTCAACTACTTTTAGTGATTCTAAATCAACTTTAGCTTCTTTTTCTTCTGGCTTATCAAGTTCAAGCGGTTCATCCTTTTTTGCTTCTTCTTGATCAACTACATCAGCTTCTAATGCTGGCTCATCATCAAAATCAAAATAAGATTCATGATAATCTCTTTGTTTTTTAAGAAGATCTTCAAATGTTTCTCTTCCTAGCATTCTTTTTATTTCAATAATTGCTTTATCACGCTCTTGATTAACCTTTTTCTTAATAAAGCTTGATTGTAAAATATTGACTGCTAAAACACCAACTAGTGAGCCAATTAAAATAAAGTTTTGAAATTGTTTCATTTCTGGAATTGATGCCCCCAAAATAATTAAAATAACAAACAAAAATAAAACTGGTAAAACAAGTTTAAACAACATATTTCTTCGCGCCTTACCAATAATATCATATAATTTAAGCCACACATTGTTTACTCTTGCAGAGAAAAACGGTTTTAATGCTTCGTAATAACCTTTCTCAATTAAAAGTTTATAATTTTTGCCATCACTTGCCCAAGCAGAAAACTGTCCTGAACCAGCAAATCTGGCTAAATAAGGCGTGTCATTCATATAATGAATTTCCACTACTTTTTCCCCAAGGTTTTGCACTTCAACTGCATTTTGTAGGGTTTGATAAATTTTATAATTAATTTTCATTGTAAAATACCTCCACAAATTATTATATCATAATAATATCCATTAAAAATAAAAAAAGATGACTTTCTCCCTCAAGCATCGCTACCCACACTTTCAAAAAGCTTATGGCTGCTTCAATCAAGACCTGACCAGGTTCACTTTTGAGAAGTTGAATAGCGATGCCTCAAGGAAAAAATCATTTATTTCTAAGGCTTTTAAAAAAACTTTGTAAGAGTTGTTTACTCTCTTGTTCTAGTATACCATAATTTAGTTTTATTTCATGATTAAACTCTTGATCATATAAATTAAATTTGCCCCCTAAAGCGCCGCTTTTAAGATCCTTTGTTGCATAATAAATACTTCTCATTCTTGCTTGCATAATTGCACCTGCACACATCGGGCAAGGCTCTAATGTTATATAAATATCACAATCTTCTAACCGCCAAGTATTAAGCTTTTTATTGGCTTTTTTAATGGCGATAAGCTCGGCATGTGCTAAAGTATCTTGTTTGGTTTCTCTTAGGTTATGAGCTCTAGCAATAACTTTCCCATCCAAAACAATAACAGCTCCTACCGGAACCTCACCTTTAGCAAACGCTTTTTGCGCTTCTTTCAATGCCTCTTTCATAAAAAAGTGCTTTTTCATTTTACTATTCTTGCTGGTTTATCAATTACTTCATGATACTCTCTAGCTCTTGGCTCATATGATTCACTTGCTCCAATTAAAACAATTGGATCATTATAATTAGCTGGTTTACCATTAATAAGTCTTTGCGTTTTTGTTGCTGGTTTGCCTGATACTACACAAATTGCCGTTAGCTTTGTAACATATTCTGCTTGAGCAAGAAGCAAAGGCATAGATCCAAAGGGTTCACCTTTAAAATCATTATCTAACCCGCCAATAATAACTCTTATCCCTTGATCAGCTAGATAACCAGCAACATTAACAATTTTTTCATCAAAAAACTGTGCCTCATCAATAACAACCGCATCGGTATCTGGTTTAATAAACTCAAGTATCTCGGTTGCATTATTAACCGTAAATGCATTAGCTTTTGATTTATTATGCGAAACTAAACACGGTTCTTGATAACGGTCATCAATTGCTGGTTTAAAAACTAAAACATTCTTTTTAGCATATTCTAATCTTCTAACTCTTCTAATAATTTCTTCAGTTTTACCGGCAAACATTGGCCCACATATAACTTCTATTGATCCACCTAATAACGATTCTTGCATAAGCTCACCTCATCTATAAAGATTATAAACGAAAAATTGTTTTTTTAAAATAGTAGTTATCAATATATGACAATCTCACAGAACATAAAGGTAACTAATGTTACCCCTTTAAACTAGTAATATTTATTCTAATTGAATAAATATACTCGTTTGGGTGTGTTCAAACCTCTATTCCCTATCCATAAGGCATCGGGGTTACTTTTTCTAATCATATTAAGTGCGGCATTTAAATCAGCATTGATTAAAGTGCCGTTTTTACTTTGATAAAGACCTCGCTTAATTCTTTTACCACTAAACTCTGATTTTATTAGTGGATCTTTGTCTAGGTATGAAGATACTGATGTGTAAGCTTCATTTATTACTTTTGTTTTAATGTTGTTTTCTTTTGCTAAATAAATAATTCTATCTCTAAGTCTTGCTAGTGGAATTGATTTTGTCCACTGGTTATAACTTTTTAGTTCGTTACCATCAACAATAAGTGGCCTATTGTTTGTTGTGGCGAGAGTTGCTAGATTTTTATAACCAAAATCTATTCCCATTGTTTCTGTTCCCTTATAACTGTTAACCTTAACATCATCTTTATAAACATAAATTACTTCAATATACCTGCCATCAAATACCGGTTTAATGGTTAGCGCTTTTATTTCTTTGTTTGTTATATATTTTGGTGTTTTTATATTTAAATAAATCTCAGTTAATGTTATTTCAACTGTGTGTTTAGAAAGTTTTTTGTTTGCCCCTTTAATATCATTATTAACCATTTTAATAAAATTACTTCTTGGCATTACATAATATCTTTCATCGGGCTTATAGACCATTCTGTCAAAGAGTGGATATAAGCCATCTTTTTTTAAATACCTTGGAAGTCTTACATCTTTAATGCCCGCTTTTAATGAACCAAAGAAAGCCTTCATTGCTTCATCAACTTTTCTAATAACCATTTGCGCTTGTGTAGAACTTAACAGTTTATAGTTTTCAGAATCCTTAAGTAACTTGTAGTTTTTATTATAGGATAAGTACTTATCTGTCTTAAAGAAATGTTGTCTAACATTATATAAAGCTTGGTTATATAAGTTCTTAGATATATGCATCATACTTAGTAAAAACTTCTTTTGTTCACTCTTCAAATTAACTCTTTGTTTATATGCTTTATACATTTTAACTTCACCCCCTTCCCACATATATATTATACCATATATTTGGCTTAATAGGGCGATTTTCTCGCTACTTTTTTTGTATAAAATCAACATTATAATCTTGAATTAAATATGCTTTATTAGTTAATTTGATAAACATTAAGTGCTTTATAATAATATTGGGTGATGGCTATGAAAAATTCATATCCAACTCTTTTAATTAATGAGTATATTAAATACTCTAATCTTAAAATAAATCGTAAAGGCTATTCAATATCCGATATTTTTAAAGACTACTGGGAACCTTTTTTAAGAGATAAGCCTCATTTAAAGATTCGTGATTCTGTCTTTGAAAATGTTAGTCGCACTCTAAAGTGTCAAACACCTGAGCTTGGATATAACTTTTATGAATGTCCTAACTGTGATAATTTTTATATTTCATTTAGCATCTGTAAATCAAGATTTTGTAATACTTGTGGCCTTAAATATGCTGAAGCTAGGAGTGCGTTTGCTAGTAAGAGTTTAATTGACTGTACACACAGGCATATTACCTTTCAAGATGTTTTAGATAGCGAGAAAAAATGATAACACTAATAATAATTCAATGTTTTATTAACTAGCACACAAAGGTTTTTTTCTGTTTGTAGATGGCTATTATTTAATAAAATCGGTTTTTTTCAATAAGACGCATTTTCCTAGTTAATAAAAAAAATAAGCCCTCGTTAAAGGGCATTATCTTACTTTTTATTTTCTTCTTTTTCAATACCATATCGCTTTTTAAATCTTTCAACTCTACCTGCTGCTTGCGTGTAGGTTTCTTGACCGGTATAAAACGGATGACATTTTGAACACGTATCAACACGAATTGCTTTTGCTGTAGAACCTATTTCAAATTCTTCACCACAAGTTACACATGTTACTTTAGCCATTTGGTATTTTGGATGAATATCCTTTTTCATTGTTTTCTCCTTCCGCCATGGAATTACCATAGTAAGTTGCACGATTAATTATATCACACTATGACAAATAGTCAACGATTTAATTTGTTTTTTTTCTTAACCTAAAGATACTAAAAAATTTCTCGTGGTTCATGGTTTAAATTAGCTCTTCCCGTTATCTTTTTTTAATACTAATTTGCCTTTTTCTAAATCAAAAACAACATTCGCATAACTTAATAAATCACTATTGTGGGTCACTAATACTATTGTAACTTTATACTTTTTATTAATTTTCAGCAAATAATCTAATACCATTTTAGCAGTTTTATCATCTAGGTTGCCTGTAGGCTCATCTGCTAAAATAAACAATGGATTGTTGATTAACGCTCTGGCTAGTGAAACTCGTTGTTTTTCCCCGCCTGAAAGCTTTGTAACCTTTTTATTGCTAATTTTTTCAATATTTAATGTTTGAATTATTTCATCTGCTTTTTTTTCAAAATCGTACTTTTGTTTTTTTTCTTTATGTAAAACAGGCAACAAAATGTTTTCTTTAACCGACAAATAAGAAATCAGTAAATATTCTTGAAATACAAATCCAATATTGTTGTTTCGAAAATCTGATAATTCTTTATTACCTAACTTCATGATATTAACATTATCAATAACATAACTACCTTTATCTGGTTTATCAAGCGTCCCCAAAATATTTAGCAGCGTCGTCTTACCACTACCAGATTTGCCTGTTATGGCAACAAACATTCCTTGTTCAATCTTTAAATCTAAGTTATTTAAAACATATGTTTTTTCACCATCATAAGATTTGTAACAATTAACTAATTCAATCATAAGTTTATCTCCTTGATATAATATTTTTTTTCGGAATGAAAAGATGAAAAACTATTGCCGATAAAAATTGATTTACAACAATTATTCCCCCTAAAATGAATATCTGTTGTTTAAATGTTGGCAATAATATCGAATTAGAAAATTGTGATGTGATTATTGTTGTAATCATAACCAATATAACCGATAATAAGAACATAAAAACCCCAACAACTAAATTTTCAATCATAAACTCAATAAATAAAAACCTATTATTCTCACCGACAATTTTTCTTAAAAGATAATCAGTTTTCTTTCTTTTATATGACATACTAATAATAAACGCTAAAACTAATACCATTGATAAAAAAACAAAAATCAGCATATTTTTTGTAAAACTATTGCCAATTCCTTTATCGATCATTTGCTGATTAAAAAGTTCTTTAAAAGTTATAATTTGAAAGTGTTTTTCGTTTTGTTCATAATTATAAATCTCTTTTATCGTCTTAAGTGTCTGTTTATTGCTTGATACTACATAAATACGAGAAAAATGATATGATTTTTCACCATCTAATAATGTTTCAGAAATTGGTTTAATATATTGATCATACAATCGGTAATTAAGTAGAATTACAGGATTATCATTTGAATCGTGATAATAACCATGCACATTGAAGTTTTGACCGTTTATTAATAGATTTGTGTTTGCAATCAAATCATGAGCTTTTTTATTTAAAACAATACCATCATTATTTAAAACGCCAACATCAAAACTTAATGCATAATCATTATAGCTGCCATATTCATCAATAAAGTAGTTTAGATAATCTTCACTGGTTGCGATAATTTGATAAGATACTTCATCTATTTTTAATTGGCTTGTTTCATAAGGTATAACTACTACAGTAGTTTCTTCTTTCAGCCTATCATATACATTGTATGTGTTAACAACGTTTGTGCTACCTTTGATTATTATTAAATCCTTTTCCTGTAAAATGGCCTTTTCCACCTTTTTGCTTGTTCCATTATAAAATGCAAAATATCCTTGAAATATTAGTAAAAAAACCAGTATTACCAAATATGGCAATATTGTTTTAAAAAAGTTTGCTTGGATATACTTTTTATAAAGCAAAAAACGACTCAAATTTCCTCATCCATTCTAAATAATGTATTTGGTGTATTCTTAATAAATCTTTTGGCAACCGGGTAAACAATTAACATTGTTAACGATGATAAACCAAACAATAAAGCCAATAAAACAAAAATATAATAATTAATAGCCCTAATAAAACCACTTCCATGAATACTAAATATAATTATTATCGATATAATTACGCTTAAAATTAAACCTCCTAAGATAATTAACAGATGGTGCAATAAAACAATATTAAGTTGTGTTTTTTGAGCAACTCCAATCGTTTTCATATAAGAAATATCTTGCCTGTTTTTTCTTAAGCCATGAAATAAATTAATCAAAAAGATAACCATAAAGGCTATAAACACAACCCCAAGAACAACTAAATTTGAATAAATTGAATTTCGGTAATCAGATCTTATCACTTTTTCATATAACAAATAACTATCAACCAAATAATACTTTTCTTTATAATCAATCTCTAAATCAGCTAATATTTCATTGATTTGTTCTTCTTTTAGTTTATTATCGCCAACTATTTGAGCTAAAGTAAAGTTTGTTTTTTTATCTGTCAATTTATTTATATCCGATTCAAAAACAAAAGCTTGACTATAGCCTAAATCTTCTATAATTTCTTCTCTGTTTAAAGACCTATGATGGTTTAAATAATTTTGTCTAACCGGTGTTTCTTTAATAACCGCAATAACTGTGAAAGTAACATCAGTTTCTTTAATATTAAGAATTATTTTTCTACCAACAGCATCTAATTTTCTAAATCTTTTTAAGGCTGTAGTTTCATCTATAATAATCGGATTAACAATCTCATTTCCTTCTTCATCTTCTTTGTTTAGATTCCCATATAATACTTTGGTATCAAAAACATTTTTATAGGAAACAAAAACATCAAATTGATAAGGAATGCCGTGTGCGAAAAAATTATCAGAAACTAATGCAACATTAATTGATTGACCTATCTGCATATAATTGGGTAGATAAAAACTAGCATCATAATCATTTTTTAAGACTTCTTCTTTACCGCGAAATACTCCACCATCTAAAATTAAATGACTTTTTGGCATATTTTTTATACTCTTAATTTTGTTCTCATAAACAAGATTGATATCCGCAATCGCAAACAGCATCAATGATGCTAAAAGTACCACTATTAAAAGTGATAATAGTGTTCTTGTTATGTTTCCTAAATATTGTTTTAAAACGACACTAAGTAACTTCATTTTATTTTTAACCCTAAGTTCTCTTTGTTTTTCAATTTAATGACATAAATAACCGCCATTAACGATCTAATATCAGCTTCAAACATGGCAATACTAAGTTAACATGCCAAAAACGATAATTGATATTATTTTTGTTTTTATATTAGCTTGTTAATAAATATTATAACATAATTAACATTTATTACAATGTATATTTATTTATTTTACTATAATTTTTAATATCCTAATTTCAAGTTTAATGCCTTCTTTAAAACACTCGTTATAATCTTAAAACTAATCGACAATTAGTTTAATTTTTCTTGATCAAATAAACCGGCACCAATTTTTAAAAATCTACTTGCTAAAAAACCAGTTAAAACACCCGCAGGAATACTAAGTGCTAACATTATTGGCGCATAATAAACAACAACATCAGATAAAATAAAACTAGCTGCTATTAGTTGACCGACCACATGAAAAACTGAACTAACTACAGATAAAGCTATAATACTGAATTTATTAATATATTTTAAAAGCACAATTATAAAAAGGCTAAAAAAACCACCTGTAAAACTTAACATAAATGTTGGCCCAAAACCACTAGGACTAAGAAGGCCAGCAATAAAAATCCTTAAAAGTCCAACAATTACTCCTTCTTTCAACCCATAAGCATAAACCGCAATTAAAGTTATTATATTGGCAAACCCAATTTTAAATGCTGTACCCGGGATAATCGGAATCATCGATTCTAATACATTAACTACAACCCCAATTGCAGTTAAAACCGACAACATTACTAACTTTTTAACTTTTTTTCTATTTTTCATCCGATAATCACATCCAAATAGCTCGCATCAGAAAAGACAATCGAAACGAAATTTGGTAAACAAATAATTGGGGCAACACTAGAATATCCTTGATTGCTACAAATATTATAAGGGCTGGTTTCTTGTTTAACTCTAATCATCTTTTTACTAGCATTATATTCAATTAAAACGTAACCCAAATTCCCTTTAATTACATAACAATTTTCATAAACCAAAACGCCATTTCCTAATTCTAAGGCTGTAAAAACTTGATTATCAATAAGCAAATCAGCGCCTGCAATAACGGGCATAAACTCACTTTCATATAAAGTGGTATTTGGCGTAAACTCACCGTTTTCTAATTTAACCGCAAACAAAGTGTTCGAATCATATTTTACATAAGCCACTTCGCCTTTTTGTCTGCTTACAAGCGAAAAAATGAGAATAAAAAGAACAATTAAACTAATTAATCCCACCAGTAAAATATCACGCATTAGTTGTGGCCTTTTTTTTATCATAACGCTTCCTTTTCTGCTTTTTTATTCTTGTTTTCTTTAATGATTAAAAAGGTAATTCCTCCTCCAAAAAGCACCACCAAAGAACCAATAACCCATAAAAATGCTTTTAGGTTTCCTTTTGCGTTTGTAGTTCTTTTTGCCAGTTCAAACTCATCAGCATTCATATTGGTAAAAACTTCTTTTTCTACTCCGTATATAACATACTTTAACCCTTTTTCTTCTAAAAAGCTAATTGCTTCATCTAGTTCCATAGAAAAAACTGCGGTTGAATAACCCTCCAGTAAAGCTGCATCATCACCAACAAGCGAGATACTGATATAATAGTTTTTTGGCATTAAATCAAAAGGGTTGATAATATGATGGATATACTCACCATTATATGTTGTATACTGCTCAGAATTACCGCTTGTCGAGATACTTAAATCTTTTAATTTAACAATTCCAATAATACCATTTGAAAAAGTGTTTTTAGTATCAATTAAGCCGATATTAAAGGCTCTATTTTCAAAATGAACTCCAACTGATAAACTAGAATTGCCTGCATTGATTGAGTACTTTTTAACACCTTCAGCTTCTAGATAGTTAACCACTTCTTTAGTCGCATAACCTTTAGCGATTGCTCCTAAATCAAGTTTAACTGAACTATCTTCTATATAAACTGTTTTTTCTTGTTCATTAATGATAATCTTATTTAAATCAACAGGCTCTAAAGTATTTATATTTGTTAAAGCCTGGTTATAAACTTCTTCTGGAACAATACCGCTTCGGTAGTTTTCAATTAAGCCTTTCCAAATATCGACTGCCTTACCAATACCAATATTAAAATAACCTTCCGTTTCCCCAGTTAGTTCTACCGCATAAATAAGTAGGTCAATTAATTCTTTTTTAACTTCAACTGGAGCAATACCTGCGTTTTGGTTAATCGTATAGATGTTTTCTAAATTATAGTAAGCATGCGAGCTAGCCACTTCGTTTCTTCTAAAGTTAGTAGAAAGTTGGCTGTAAAGCTCATAGATATCTTCAATATGATTTAATTGTTCTAAAGTGCCATCATATAGTTTAATACTAATTTGTGTTCCCATTAAGTCGTGATAAGTTTTACTAACACCCTCAGATCTTAACACAATATTAGGCAGTAATAAACCGGTAACCAAAAGCACCAAAAGGACTGTTTTTTTCACATATATTCTCCGTTTCCTTTATGTATTATAGCACATTTTTTTTAGATAAAGAAGATAAAAAGCCATTAGTAGAAGGCTTAAATTTAAAGCTTTAAAAAAACACTTCCAAATCGCTACTTTTAATAATTTGGAAGTGTTTAAGATTATAATCTGATTTTAACTGGTGTTCCATCTGGATTTGGATGGTTTTTTAAATACTCTAAGATTGGATTAAAGTTTTTATCGGGTTTTCCTGGCTTACAACGAGTTAAGTTACCAGCTTCACCAGCGACAATTTCAGTGGCAAATGCTTTACAACTTGGTGTTCCGCAAGCACCACAATTATAATTAGGAAGCATTTTTTCTACTTCTAATATTCTAACATCTTCTTCAACAAATAAATACTTGCTAGCAAGCGAAAGACCAACCCCAAGGACTAAACTGATCCCTCCAATTATTGCTACAGCATATACTAAACTAAGTATTTCTTCCATAAGCATCCTCCTTAAATGTATTTATTACCTCATCAGGAACAATAAATCTTTTTTTGCTACCACAAGCACTACAAGCGCGCGCTTCTTGTTGCCTTTTTTCTGTGCCTTCTGGCGCATTTGTTTTTTTATTAAAGTAATAACTTAATATATAAACAGCAATTAAACTGCCTACTAAAACAATAGCTACTAATATCTCCATTATAATAACCCCTTAAGTCCTAAGAATGCTAGGCTCATTATTGCCGCAATTACAAAAGCAATCGGTAAGCCTTTAAATGCTTTGGGAACATCTTTGCTGTCAAGTTTAATTCTAATTGCGCTAAAAGCAATTAAAATCAATGAATAACCTAACCCACTACCAAGCGCTATGACAAGTGCATCTAAAAAGTTAACAGCAACATTTTTATCAACAACAGAAAGAGCAACCCCTAAAACCGCACAATTAGTCGTAATTAGTGGTAAAAACACACCAAGACCGCGATATAGACTTTCAAAGAACTTCTTTAAAATCATTTCAATTAACTGAACAACTGAAGCGATAACTAAAATAAAGGCAATCGTTTCAATGTAGGTAATCTTTAAGGGAATTAAAATATAGTAATAAATTGGATAAGTAATCGCAGTTGAGATAATTAACACCAAAATAACTGCAGCACTCATCCCAAATACATTACTCATTTTCTTGGAGATTCCTAAAAACGAACATACTCCTAAAACTTGCATCAATAACACATTATTAATTAACATATAAGAAATAAGCGAGGCAAATAAAATTCCAAGTAATTCCATTATCTTTTCGCTCCTTTCAATCTTCTTTTATAGATTTTATTGTTTTCATAAGCAACAAAACTAGCCAGTAAAATTCCAATTACTAAGAAAGCTCCCATTGGTTGAACTAACATACTAAGACCAAACTCTTTGGGAAACACTCGAAGGGTTGCTTCAAAGCCTAAAGGAAGTAGTTTACCAATTTCAATTGCCCCAGTACCAAGTAGTTCTCTAAATATTGCAACCACTACTATTGCTAATGCAAACCCAGCAGCTTGACCAAGACCATCTAAAACTGAATCAACAAATCTATTTTTACTAGCAAATGATTCTGCTCTTCCTAAGACAATACAGTTTACTGTTATCAGTGCTATAAACAACCCTAAACTACTAGCTAAATCAGGCGTAAATGCATCAACAAACATCTTTAACATTGTCACAACCGTTGCAATAATAACAATAAATGCGGGAATTCTAATATCTTCGTTAATATAGTTTCTAATCAGTGAGATAATGCCATTAGTAATCATTAAAACTAAGATAACCATGATTCCCATTCCAAAAGCATTTTCAACTTTATTAGAAATTGCTAAGGCTGGACACATCCCTAAAGTCATTCTAAAAATTGCATTTTCTTTAAACAAACCTGTTAGGATAATATCTTTTTTCTTTAAAGTAACTTGATTATTCATAATGCACCCCTTTAACAGCATTTAATAGTCTGTTTATCAATCGTCCAGAAATTGAAGCATCTGTATCAAGATCAACATTTAAGTCATCCTTATCAACACCACTAAGAGCTTGTAGTTTTTCTTCATATTTACCATAAAAACCTGGTGTGTGATTAGACTCTAGTGTAATTACACCCTTTACCTTACCATCAATCCCAATCCCAACTAAAAGGGTAATAGATTCAACCTCATTATGATACTGTCCATGTAAAACTTCATCGCTAAAACCGGTTGCGGTATAAGCAAAACCTAAAATAGTTCCATCTTCATCTTTGATAATTTCTTTTTTTATTACCAACTCGGTAGGGGCAAACCCAGCATCTTCAATAATACTATCATATGGACCAAACAGATCAAGATACGGATCTGGGTCTTCTTTTGGATTTGGTTCACTACCAGTTTCTAAAAACGTAACTTTATCTAGTATTCTTCTGACTATCGGCATACTAAACGTGCTTGCCCCAGCAACTTCATCAACCTTTTTATAATCTATTAAAGGTGTGTTAGACAAACTTTGAAAATAAGAATCTACATGAGCAACAAAGTCTGGCGTATGTTCACTATAATCAATAAATGCGCCTTTAATTACTTTGTTAGCATCAACAATAACTTGAATTCTTAAAACTGATTGTTCATCACCATGACCCGGAATACCAGTTGCAATTCCGCTACCAATATAGGCTTTGCCAATTTCTTTTTTGTTTTTATCGTAAAGAGTTACTTTTATTTCCAAATCATCATCAGTCAAGCTTTCCCATTTAAAACTTTTTACATCAGCAAAATACTCCTCATATTGCGTTAAAATCTTCCTTCTGGCAACATCTTCATTATAAAAATGTATTATCATAGAAAATAAAAACCCAGCCACAAGAAATATCAGCGCGTAAATAATTAACCATTTGTTTTCTTTTTTCATTTATGCCACCTCTTTTACAGCATTTAATAGTCTGTTTATCAATCGTCCAGAAATTGAAGCATCTGTATCAAGATCAACATTTAAGTCATCCTTATCGACACCACTAAGAGCTTGTAGTTTTTCTCCATATTTACCATAAAAACCTGGCGTGTGATTAGACTCTAGTGTAATTACACCCTTTACCTTACCATCAGTGTCTATACCCACTAAAAGTGTAATAGATTCAAACTCATCATGATATTGTCCATGTAAAACTTCATCACTAAGACCGGTTGCCGTATATGCATAACCTAAAATGTTTCCGTCTTCGTCTTTGATTATTTCTTTTTTTATCACTAACTCAGTCGCAACAAACTCATTATCTTCAGTAACACTTTCATGTGCCCCAAACATAACCTCATAAACACTAACTTCTTCAGCTTGAATATAATTTGGTGCTACATTTTTAATATCTTTTAATAATGCATCAAGCATTCGGTGAGTTTGTGTCGCTGAAGCATCTTCATCGATTCCAGCTAAATTTGAGATTGTTTCTCCTTGAATGCCTTTTAAATTGCCATTTTTATCTTCGTATAAATCATAAAACCCAGGAGTGTTTTCAGTGTTTAAAATCCTACCACCTTTAATTGACCCCTCAGCATCCAAGGCAAGCATAATATCGACTAAGCCTCTTTCGTTTTTGCCTTTAGCCTTAAAGACATGACCAACAGTTTCACTATTATTTAATATCTTAACATATAAATATACATACTCAGCTTCAACAGCAGTTTCTTCAATTTTATCTAAATCAAAAAAACCTTGATAAGCTGCTAAAGCTTTTTTCTCTTCGTTTTTCCTAATAATTGGTTCTGTAATATAATTAGTAAGACCAATCAAAGCGCCACACAAAAGACCTACTAATGTGAGCACTAAAGCTGTTTTAAGTGTTTTCATTATTTAAAACCCCCTAACCCAGTAAAAACAATTAAGGCCATTAAAATTAAACTAACACCATAACCAAGTAACATCTTCCAAGAATATCTTGTGTTTGACCATTTATGATAATCGATTAAAGGTGTGAACATATTAACAATTAATATTGCATAAGCAACACCTTCAACATTCGAACCAAACAATCTAATTAAAACAACAACAACACCAAGGATTAATCCATATATTAATCTGCCCGGTTTTGTTACTGGAGCGGTAACTGGATCTGTAGCCATAAAGACGGCTCCAAATAATAACCCACCTGATAAAACCTGATATAAAACTACTTCAAATGGATTAGCTGCACCAACAGCTAAAGCGCCAATTAGCATCAATAAAGCAAACACTAAAACCATTGATACGGTAATTCGAAAATCAGCTGCTTTTCTAACAAATAAATAAACGCCTCCAAGAATAATTAAAAAAGCACTAATCTCACCCATCCCCCCAGGGATATTACCTAAAAACAAATCAAGCAGTGAATAGTTTTTTACCATTTCTTTAATATTCAAAAGTGAGTTTCCGATTGCTCCAAGCGGCGTTGAACCAGCGATTGCATCGACGCCAACATAATTAAACTTTGCGGCAAAAGAAACAAGCGCAATAATAAAAGCGACCGCTGCAGGATTGAAGATATTTGATCCCAGTCCCCCAAAAACAAGCTTAGCTATAACTATCCCCACAAAAGCACTAATTACGACAACATAAAGCGAAAGTGTTGCCGGAATCATCATCGCAAAAATAATTGCACTAATGGCGGGAGTAACTAAATTAAGTAAACTAACCTTTTTTAATCTATCATTAAAACGAGCTTTAAAACCCTTTACTCGCGGATGGGGCTTATGTCTAATCATAACTGCACCCACTTCAGCTAATATCATAACAATCACCGCTACTATAACTCTAATTAAGGCTGACGAGCCAAACTTAGCGACACTAAATATCACAAGCGGTGTTAATGCAATAAGTACATCAATCATCATTCTTTTTGTTGATGCTTCTTTTCTGATGAAAGGACTTGTTGATTTTACAAAAGTTGCCATATAATCCTCCTACTTAATAAAACGTTTTGCTTGACGCATATACTCAGTCAAATGAATCTTTGATGGACATGTATAACTACAAAGTCCACACTCAATACAACGATTCACATCAAGCGATATAATTACTTCTTTATCCCTTTGTTTATAGGCATTCATAATTGAGACTGGTTGAATGTCCACAGGACAAGAATACACACAAGAAGCACAGTTAATACAAGGTTCTTCCTTAAACTCTTCTTCATTTAAAACAAGCAAGCTAGTTGTTGTTTGACTAACCAAAAAATCATCGCTTGAAAGATTAGTCCCCATCATCGGACCACCACAAATGAGTGTTTTTGGTTTATCATCAACATAACCACCACACAACTCAATTAAATCTTTAACGGGTGTGCCGATTCTAACATTAAAACTTTTTTCACTTTTTATCCCATTACCGGCAACTGAGAAAAATCTTTCTGTAAAAGGCATTCTTTTTTTAATTGCTCGGTAAACTCCATAAAGAGTTGATACATTAGAAACAATCACGCCATACTCACTTGTAAGTTTTCCGACCGGCACTTTGATACCAGTAGTTTTTTTAATGGTTTCTAACTCCCACCCTGCTGGATAGTAGTTTTTCACCCCAACAACTTTAATATCAACGTCAGTAAAGTTTAAAAGTTCTTTTTCAAAAGCGACAATGAGCTCTTGATATTTTTTCTTAACCGCAATAATTCCTCTTTTAGCTCCTACAGCTTGCATCGCATAGAAAAGCCCCAAAACAACCCTGTTAGTTTTATCAAGCATTAATTGATAATCACTAATAATATAAGGCTCACACTCAACACCGTTAGCTAAAACTACATCAATTTGTTGATCAGTTTTATATTTAACAAAGGTTGGAAAGCCTGATCCACCTAAACCAGCAAGACCAGAATCTTCAATAATCTTAATAAAATCAGCTTTTGTTAAAGCCTTGATTTCTTCTTCTGTTCTTGGCTTACATGATTCATGCAAATCATATTTAAAATCATTTTCAACAATTAAGCAATCAACCATTTGATTAGAACCATGCAATTTCTTTTCTACACCAATGACTTTACCGCTAACTGTCGAATAAATGTTTTGATCAAAAAAAGAACCATGTCTAGTGCCAATAAGCTCACCAACTTTTACTAACTGACCATCAATTACACATGTTTCTCCAGATGGACATCTTAAATCTACCGTGGGAAAATACAAATATTTAGGATTATTATAATTAATAACCTCATCATCTTTCCGGTAATCTTTAAAATCCGGTAGTCTTTTTGTTTTTTCTGTCATATATATACCTATTTATCCATCCGCATAGGAAACCTAGTTGCCAATTGGATAACCCTTTCTTTTATTTGTTTTAATTTTTCTGTTTTAAATCTATTTTTAAGCGTTAAGTCAATCAACTCAGCAATCTTAATCATTTGGGCTTCTTTCATCCCTCTTGTTGTAAGCGCTGGTGTCCCCAGTCTAATACCAGATGTAATTGCTGGTTTTTGTTTATCAAAAGGAATGGTATTTTTATTGACTGTAATATTAACCTCGCCTAAAACTTCTTCAGCTTCTTTTCCGGTAATGTTAACTGAATTATATACATCAACTAACACTAAATGATTATCAGTTCCCCCCGAGATAATCCTATAACCTAATTTCTCAAGCGCACCAGCCAAAGTTTTCGCATTTTTTAAAACTTGTTTTTGATAAATTACAAACTCGGGTGTTAAAGCCTCGTTAAAACTAACTGCCTTAGCGGCGATAATATGCATTAATGGTCCACCTTGGATCCCAGGAAACACATTTTTATCGATATTTTTTGCATGAACTTCATTATTAGTTAAAATGAGTCCACCTCTAGGGCCTCTTAATGTTTTATGAGTAGTTGATGTAATAATATCAGCATAATCTACTGGTGAAGGATGCACTTTAGCAGCAATCAACCCAGCAATATGCGCCATATCAACAAGTAAATATGCGCCTACTTTATCAGCAATTTCCCTAAACTTTTTAAAATCAACTAACCGCGGATAAGCACTAAAACCAGCAATTATTAACTGTGGCTTTTCTTTTAAGGCAATCTCTAAGACTTGATCATAGTCAATAACTTCGCTTTTTTTATCAACAAAATAAGTAACACCAACATAATCTTGTCCTGAAAAAGAAAGCTTATAACCATGGGTTAAATGACCCCCACTATCTAGGCTCATTCCCAATATTTTATCTTTAGGTTTAATTAAACTTCTAATTGCGGCCATATTTGCACTTGAACCAGAATGAGCCTGCACATTAGCATATTTCACATTAAAAAGTTCTTTGGCTCTGTTTATCGCCAAATTCTCTACTATGTCTGCATACACACAACCACCGTAATAGCGCTTATTTGGATACCCTTCGGCATACTTATTAGTAAAAACACTTCCTTGCGCTATTAAAACATCATCAGAAACAAAGTTTTCACTTGCAATCAATTCTAAATGTTCAAATTGTCTTTTTTTTTCACTTAAAATTGCATTTTTAATTTGTTCGTCTTTCACAAAGATCCTCTCTTTAGTTTTTTATTTGTTTAGTACCTAAAATAACGGTGATAAATTAGGTCAGCCATCTAGTTTAATATTATATATTAATCACTACTTATTTGCAAACACTCATCAACAAAAAAAGTATTTTTACATAAAAATACTAGTCTTGTTTAGAAACATTATGATATATGTTTTGAACATCTTCATTTTCATCCAATAAATCCATTAGCTTTTCAAAGCTTTTTTCGTCTTGTTCATCTAAATTTTGATAAGAAAGTGGTAACCAAGAAATCTCATCAATTTCAAGCTCAATATCAGAAAAGTTTTTCTGCAAAGTTTGTCTTATTTCATTATAAAGATTAGGCTTCCCATAAACTGTAATAAAACCATCTTCATTTTCAATATCATCAACATCAACATTATTTTCAACTAAAACTTCAAAGACTTTTTCTTCTTCAGCTTTTAAAGAAAAGATTGCTTTTTGTTCAAAAAGATGAATCACTGCCCCACTTTTTCCCCCTGTTTTTGTAAAACAGTTGCGCACATTGGCTATTGTTCTTGCCGGATTATCAGTTAGGCATTCAACAATAAACATACTTCCGCCAGGACCTAAAAACTCATATCTTGTTGGACTATAGTTTTCATCAATGCCCCCTTTGGCCTTTTCAATTGCTCTTTGGATCACTTCATTAGGGACTTGTTCTTTTCTAGCTTTTTCAATTATTCTTTTTAAATTTATATTTGTTTCTATATTTGAATTTGGTTTAGCAATCACATATATTTGTTTACCATATCTGGCATAAAGCTTACTTTTGGCTAAAGCAGTTTTAGCCATCGCCGCCTTTCTTACTTCATGTGCTCGCCCCATTATTCAAATTCCTTGATATATCTTTCAATCGCAATTTTAATAATTTCAATTGCCTTTTGTCGATTACCAACATCAAGTACGTTTGTCATTTTATGCTCTAAAACCTTATAAACTTCAAAAAAATGATGCATCTCAGCAATTATATGTTTGGGTAGATCTTCTAATTCTTCATAATGAGAAAGCGAAGGGTCCCCTAAAGCAACCGCGATAATTTTATCATCAACTTGCCTTTCATCAATCATTGAAATAACACCAATCGGTTTACAATTTACCAGCGATAAAGGAACTAAATTCTCACTACAAAGCACCAACACATCAAGCGGATCATCATCTGATGCATATGTTTTAGGAATAAATCCATAATTTGCTGGATAATGAGTCGAAGTATAAAGCACTCGGTCTAGGATAATCATTCCAGTTTCTTTATCGATTTCATATTTAGTTTTTGAGCCTTTAGAAATTTCTATACAACTAATAAATTCTTCTGGTTTTACTCTTTTTTTATCTAATTCATGCCAAATATTCATAAAATCACTCCTTTTATTATTTTACCATTTTTTAGCCTTAAAATACACCCTAAAATGTCATTTTAGGAAACTAATAGACCCTTTAACGAGAAAAAAAGCCTAATTGTTCAAATTTACAATCAAGCTTTTTATTATTTATAACCGCTTTAATTAAAAAGATTTAAATCTTTCGCCAAATAAAACACATAACTCCTCTTCATCAGGCGAGGGTGCTTCGTTTGCCATTAACGGTTTTTCAAATAAAATAACCGCATAATTAGAAAGTCTATCAAGCCAATCTTCCATCCACTCACCACTACCCCATCCATAAGAACCAAATATTGCAATTTTCTTACCATCTAGGTTGTTTTCAAGTTCTTCATACCAAGCAAAAAACTCTTCCCCTTCAGCTAATGTGTCTCCCATCGCGGGGCAACCAAAAACAATTTTCTCATACTCTAAGGCTTGCTCTGGTGTGATTTGATCAACGGTATATAAATCAGCATCAGCACCCTCAGCTATTTTTTTAGCCATTATTTCAGTGTTACCAGTGGCTGTCCAATACACAACTAAAACATTTTTCATAATTTAACTCCCAAACTTTAGTTTATTTTCAAATCCATTATATAAGCCTACTGTATTTTAGACAACTAATACGCTTTGTTAATTTCTTTGTCTTACAAGTAAAAAAGCTTCAATCACATTATGAATAAGCGCACTAATTGTCATTGGCCCAACACCGCCTGGAACTGGAGTTAGATAACCTGCTATTTCCTTTAGGTTTTCAAAATCAACATCACCAACTAATTTATCACCAACGCGGTTAATACCCACATCAACAACAACCGCTCCTTTTTTAACCATATCAGCAGTAATTAAATTAACTATCCCTGTGGCAACCACTAAAATATCTGCTTGTTTGGTATAATAGCCCAAATCATTAGTATATCTATGAGTAAGAGTAACTGTCGCATCAGCATTAATTAACAATTTAGCCATTGGACTACCAACGATGTTGCTTCTACCTACCACAACAGCATGTTTGCCTTTTAGCGGAATATTATAATAATCAAGGAGCATCATAACACCTTTAGGTGTAGCTGGTAGTAATCCTTTTTGTCTATTCATCAGTTTTCCAGCATTAAGAAGTCCCATTCCATCAACATCTTTATCTGCCTTAACACGATTTAATACTTTATCAGCATTAATATGATTTGGTAAGGGTAACTGAATAATAAATCCATCAACACTAGAATCATCATTAAGTTCATCAACAACTTTTAAAAGATCTTTTTCAATAATATCCTCATCAAGACGAATTGTAAAACCATCAATACCCACTCGCTTGCACGCTTTTTCTTTTGACTTTACATATGAAAGACTAGCCGGATTATTACCAACAAGCACAACAATCAGCTTCGGTACTTTATTATACTTATCCTTTAACTCTTCTACTTTTACTTTTAAATTTTTCTCTAACGCTCTTGCGGTAGCTCTTCCATCCAGTATTATCATATTATCTTGTATACTCTATTCATGATTATAGTGTTGATCGAGTATACGTTTCCTTTCTT
>CAZKGV010000016.1:0-24580 GCA_964552625.1 uncultured Acholeplasmataceae bacterium
TAGAGAAATAACACCAAAATAAGAAAAGAGAACAAATACAATGAAAAATGAAAAATGCTCAATTATCAATTTGTTTACATACATTTACATAACTAATATTTTGGAGTACACGTTAATATTTAACCTTTAAGCCATGACAAAAAACCTGAAATTTCTATTTTCTATAGTTGCAATAGCCTTAAGCGCTTGCATGAATAGTAATAGCAAACTTTCCACTATGCATGAGTCTGATTTTCAGACTATCGTTAAACTTCGAGAAAGCAGGGTAAAGACTAATGAGGTATTAAATATCCGTCAATTAATTGCTCTTGATTCTTTATTGTTAATTAATAATTCAAGAAATGATAGTGTTTTTATGGTCTTAAATTTAAACACATCTAAGATAATTAAATCATGGGGAGATAGAGGTCGTGGGCCGGAGGAATATGGAGCCTGGACTCATTTGTTAAATGTCTCCGATGAAATTTTTCAAATTGCCGATTTCACTAAGAACAGGATTGAAACCTATAAAATATCTGATCTTAATTTGACTAATAGTAGAGAAATAATAAAAAATAATGACATTAGAAAATTAGAAATTCCTCAGAGAATTTCGTCTTTAGATAGCAATCATTTCTTTTACGATAATTTTTCCGAAGATAAGCTGTCTATAAAACAAATGACCATCGGAGAAATCCCCACTGAGATTAATCAATTTGATCATATGAAGGATTTATTTCCGACTCCTTGGTATTATACAGGCACTCTAACATTAAATAAGAATGAACAAAAAATAGTTTATGCTTATCGCTACTTGAGAAGGTTTGATATTATGAATTTTGAAGGAGAACTAATTAAAACTGTAAAAATGACCCCGGCGCCAAACCTTCAGAGCAATATTGAAAAAGACATAGATTTGGAAAAATCTATTATGTGTTATATGGGGGCAAAAGATAATAAAAGCTCCTTTTTTTTACTGTATTTGGGATATTCAGCAGAAGAATTAATGTTAAACGATTACAATTTATCCTGTTTTATCGAAGAATATGATTGGGATGGAAATCCAATTAAACGATATGAAATTAACAGATATATTTCAGACTTTGCCATTATTACAAATAAAGCACAAACTCCTTCATTTATAGGCATTGATGTTATAGATGAAAACCCAATAATTGTTTTCAACGAAGAAAGCCATAAATAATTCCACTCAGAATTTACTATTGAAACGAAAAAAGTAGAAAAGAGAAGAATTAGGCTGAGCAATGGGAAGTGAAAAATTATAAACTGCTTACATACATTTACATAGCTAATATTTTGGATTACACGTTAATATTTAACCTTTAAGCCATGACAAAAAACCTGAAATTTCAGATTTTTATAGTTGCAATAGTCTTAAGTGCTTGCATAAATAGTAATAGCAAACATTTTAAATTTACTGAAAGTGAGACAATTACCATTAATTATAAAGAATCTGTTGATATTATAGATTCTTTATTTATCGATATTAATTCGATCCGATTTACTCATTTAGAAGATACTTTAGGCATTATTGGAGAAATAAACAAAATGATTGTTAATGACAATAGATTCATAGTGCTTGATGGATCACAAAAAGCAATTTGGATCTTCAACGCAGAAGGAGAATTCTTATCCAAAATAAATAAAATAGGAAGAGGACCTGATGAATATATAAATGCTTGGAATATTTTAATAAACTCGAATAATGACATTGGAATTGTTGATGACGCTCAACAATCAATAAAGTGGTATAATGAAGAAGGAAGCTTTTTGAAACAAATCAAATTGATCGGTTATCCCATTGATGCATCGACCATAGGAAATAATATATTAGTATTATTTCGAAGTATAGACCAAGGCCTTCCTCCCTCAAAACAATATTATTTTCATTTGTTAGATTCTTCAGGTAGTTTTAAAAATGGTTTTCTGGAATATCGTAATCCTATGCTTTCAGGAGTAAACCAAAATTACATAATACATGATTCAGATGAATTATTAGTTAGCTTTCCATATGAAAACAAATTGTTTGCTATCTCTGATAATGTCTTATCTCCGGCCTATAATTTTGATTTTGGAGGAAGTACGGCTTTTAGTGAAAAAATAAAAGAAGCAAAAACATTAGATGAATTTAAAAAAGTAACATCTTCTTTCGAATTATTCGGTAATGCACATAGTTTTCAAATAACTAAAAATTATCTGACATTCGTTTACACTATACAGGATGGTCCTTTACTATTAACTCATCACCTTGTTTATAATAGAAAAAGTGGTAAATACAAGAATATTAAAAGTTTTATAAAAAGTGGATTAGATTGTTTTTATGTGCATCCAATAGCATCGAATCACAAATATTTTTACAGTATTGTTTACCCATATGAAATGTCAGATTCCTTGCTAAATACCTTAAATTTTAAAAACCAAGAAGAAAGCAGCAATCCCTTTATTATGCAATTTGAATATGTATTTTAATGCTTATTAAAGAGCTATCTACGCTTATTCACTTTCGTTGTGAAATATTAGGAATTTAAAAACGTTATATATACAAGTCAATAAGCTAAAGAATTTCCAATAAAGCTGCCTTTATCGATTTCATATAAATCCGAAATATAATGAATAAATTATATTTTACTTTGATATGTTTTTATCTCCTATCATGCACTTATAATACTAAAAAAGCTATTGAAGCAACTAAAAGCGATTCGGAATTAGAGGTTTTAAGTGTTAATGTAAAAGATATAATATATAATAAGAAACTTTCTGATTTGATAATAATTGATTCATTAGTATTTCTTGAACACATTGGGGAATCACTAATAGGTGAAATTAACAAAGTAATAGTTTCAGATGAAAGGATATATGTTCTTGATGAGGCTGTTTCAAAAGGGGTGTTTTGTTTTGATAGAAAAGGACATTATATAAATTCATATAAAGAGCTCGGTAGGGGACCACATGAATATAATTCTATATGGGATATTTATTTTTATAATAACAAACTTTATCTTGCTGTCAGTCCCTTTCGTATCCATATATTAGATAAGAATTTATACTTCTTAAATTCGATAGAAATTGATGACCTAAAAAACATATCATTACTTTATCCATCTTTAACTGTTATAAATGAAGACACTATAATAATTGCTGATTCAGAACTTCCATATAAATTCAATTTTTATAGTGCAAAACAAAAGCAATTTATTTCTTATCAGTCTCCAACGCAGGGACAGGGAATAGAAATTACTTATCCTCCTATAACAAAAGGACCTGGTTGTCAGTTTTTCGTTTCTGAAACATATAAGGACACCATTTACCTTATAGAACAAAACAAACTAGTGCCAAAATATTTTATTGACTTTGAAAAACCAATGTCAAAAAATGAAAAGCTTAGGGAAATAAATAGAAGCCCTTATGAAATATCACCATTAAAATATCTTGATAAAATGTATAGGATAAGCTCATTTATAGAAAATGAAGAATATATTTCATTCACTTTTATTTATTATGAAAGGTATAATTTTTATTTTTTTAATAAGGAAGACTCTAAAACAATAATATTCCCCAACAATATTATTAATGATATTACAGGAGGCCCATTTTTACAATTAACCTTAGGTTCTCATAAAACCAGTCTAATAACTTACATTGAGCCCTATCAATTAATAAAAAATAAAGAGCAAACAAACTTGATTTTACCGGAAAATTTCTCAGAAAACGCAAATCCTGTATTGATCTTTTACAGACCAAGATTTTAAAAATAAGAGGCTTTGTTAAATCAAAACTATTTTAATAGAAAAAATCGCGGTTAAAGTGTTGCTTTTCCTAAAGCGACCTCTTCTACCCTGTTGCCAAGGCTTTGTTGAAATAAACCTTCAGTAGCCCTTTTTGGGTCATTTGCTTAACTTTATAAATATTTGATTACTGATTAAAAATATAGATTGTATTTCCCTTTCTACTTATTAACATTTCAGTTGCAAAACCCATTGACTTGTTGAGCCGGTTTTGTTCAACAAGGGTTTCATTTCATGCCCCTTGGCCAAAACGAAACCTTAGTTATTACCTGCTGCCTTTCTTTTCATTACTGTTTTAATTGCTCTACAATTGAGTCTATTGTCTTAGTAAAAAATGAGAAGTAAATTCTACCCCAAATTGGTTTGCTCTTGTACCTTATTGCTTTTTTTTCATCAGTCCGGTATATAACAGGTATTTCAAATGCACTCCAATGCTTTTTTGAAAATTTCTCACAAAAGTTTATAGCCTCTTCATCAATATAATTTCCTTGCAAAATTGCAATTGAGCCAATTGCTGCTTGCAATCCTCTTGGCCATCCTTTATGATTTTTCAGAGAGTATTCAAAACAGCTTTTAGAAAAGTCTTCAATAGTATTTTTATCAATCTTATCCTTTGTTTCGCCAATTATTATGAAAGTTTTTAATTGAATTCCAAACCAACTCCATTTGAATTTCTTGATATATCCGATTGAACAAGGTATTTCATTGATTATCTCTTGTCGGAAAAAAATGCCTTCCCTTTTAAAAATTTCTTCAGGTTTCATAAAAAAAATGTTTTATGGTTATTATTTCATTAAGGTTGCAAGAAATGTTTTACGGCATGACGCAGGACGGATTTTAACGAATCTGATAATTATCGGAATTAATACGAAGATAATGCTTTCTCCTTTCTTCAGTTCCTTTACTAGTTCATCCTTTTTAGTTTCTTCGTGTTCAAACATTCTTAATGCAGCCCTTACAACCTCACTTGCAGAAGCAAATTTTCCAGATTGCACTTGTTGTTTTAGGTGATGTTTATTTTCTTATTTTTTCTGATTTGATTAATCCTGATGCTGTAAAATTCCTTTAAATCTCCCTTTAACTTTTCTAATCTGTTTGCAGGTGGAATTCTCAAGTCATTAATATCAATTGAATTGTTAATCATTCTCAACTTTCTTCTTGCAACTTCCTGAATTTTGGATAATTATATTTCAGTGCAGAGTATTTTAAAATATAGTCTAACGCTCAGCGGTATGTGCAGTTGCCGAGCAAAAGTGACATCTTGTCACATTAACACTGACAATACATAGAACGATAATGCTGAATACCAGCACAAGACGGCAATTACATATACCGACATGTTGAATTAAATCCCGCTTTAACGGGATAGCTCTTTCAAAAATACCCAATTCTTTCCATAATTTAGAAATTATTCACAAAAACAATCTAATTATGAGAAAGAAATCGAGTTTTACCATTGTGGAACAGGCCATTGCTCTTGTTCCTGAATTTAATAATGTCGTTCGCTAAATGGATAAGCGAGTTAAGCTGCGGGGACAAAGCAAAAGAACGTAAAGCTTTATTTCTAATCAATTTAAAAAAAGGCGATAAGTACATAGAATTTCACTCACTATAAGATATAATTCAAAATGGACTCATCGCTGGGTATTGCGCACCATTCAAGATCCTATTTATTGCCTGTTGTGCTTATTTTGCCAATTGAATATAAGCTTTACCTTCGTTATTTTCGATTATCTTATACGCAGGTGTCTGAGTTAAAGATATTATACAAGAATGATGGACACTTAAAACTTTATCTTGTAAGTCGTTATCAGATTCGAGTGATTGTATCTTCAAGCCTAACCTATCTTTAAGGATATCTATTGGCATGTGCCTATCATGCGACAAAGTTAAAGCATGACTTCCCAATTCTTTTATAACTCCATCAACAATTTGCTCTTTATCTGGATCATTATAAAACATATTTGCTTTTAGCCAATCACTAACCATTGATTCAGACCATTTTATGGCCTTTTCACATTCACCAATCAATGTAGGAGAATATCGTGATAAGATTGTCTGCCAAACTGGAATAACTCTTGGATCAGCAGATATTTCATTTTTTGCTCTTTCAAATTCTTCAATTATCCCGTGTGTTGGTAAACCATTAATTTGAGGGTCAATTGGGCCAAGATTAGAATGTTTACCCATGACAATTTCTTTACAAGAACATGCAATCATTGTACCCGCTGACATTGCAATTTGAGGGACTATTGCACGAATATCATTCCCAAAAATGGATTTTAAATAATGTACTATTGATTCTGTTGCACCAATTGAACCACCAGGTGTATGTAATACTAAATCAAGTCCTTTTGTTTTATCAAGTCCTTTTATAGTTGACATGAATCCCATTTTATCGGAGTCAACTATATCAAATCTGAAACCGTGTTGAGCTAGATTACCCTTTTGTAACCATCCCGAATAATATACAATCACATTTCTACCAGTTTTTTCCGATAACTCTGCAATATATTTTCTTCGAATATGGTCAAACGCATTAGGTTGTGCCCCAATTTCTTTTAAAATGTCATTCCAAGTTGGCATATTTATTCTACTGTATAGCCAATATTTGAGTTAATAGATAACCTTGTCCAGTGATATTCAATTTCTTTTATAGGATTAATTTCCTTTTCAAATTCTGGCATAAAAGGATTAAAATCAGAATCGGGAATCTTTTCATTATATGTCTTTATTCCAATCATTTTATAAAAATCATTGGCTTCCTGAATTTTATCTTGTTTGATTTTTTCGTAATCCATAGCTTTAAGTTTTCATCAAATATATCCTTAAACGATCAATAATCCAAAATGTTATTAAGTGCCTTTTTGTTAGATTGAACCTAACGACCTACGGGTCGAGTAGGAAAGGCATTTCAGCCTAAGCATCTCACAGAACTATACGTAAACCACTCGAGTCTCACAGTCTTTTCTTCCTACCGTTTAACACCAACTTAGTTACTAAATAAGCAGCGGGAAGCGGTTTTGTACCTACTACTCTTGAAAGCCGCCTACTATCTATCTTTTATACAGCATTGACTAACTTACAAGATTAGTCATTCACAGTACATCTTAGCGGTCGGGCGAGGTATTTGAAGCCTAAATTTTTGATTAAATACTAAACTTTGATTTACGTACCGACCTTTGATTTAACCGTTTCGCCCGCTTGACGCCAAACGGACTATTATAGGCTAGGCATTTATGCGTTCTTAACTCTTTTCAAATATAATTCCATTCCCAATTTTGATGTAGGGCTTAAATTTTTTCTAAGTAATTTTTTCTTAAACGCAGGTTCTAAATCTAAACCATTATTTTTAACTGTAACACCAGTTACTTTTGGGAAACAAGTTTTATAACTTGTCTTCTTATGGCTAATTTTATATCCGTCTTCAGTGATTATTCTTATTATTTCGGGGATTTTTTCTTTGAAATCCGAAGAGCTTGAGAAGGTTATATCGTCAACAAAAGTCGTAAAAGTCAATTCGTTTAGCTTGGCAAATTCTTGAAGTTTTCTACCCGTTTTTACAAATACTAAATTTGCTAATAATGAAGATGAAGGCGCACCTTGCGGTATTCTTCCTTTATGGGTTGTAAGTTTAGTCAGGTAACTTACAACGGTAGGTGAAAAATTGAAAGACCTGAACATTTTGAATACTTGATGATGATTGATTAAAGGAAAAAAATCTGATAGATCTGTAGTAAAAATATACTTTTTACCTTGATGCTTTCTTGCGTTTTTTATATTGTCTTTCCCCTTTATGCTGCCAAAAGCATAGTTAGGGATTTCAATTTTTTGTAAAATATTTTTGGTGATTCGCTTTTGAATAATCTTTAATCTTCGTTGGCTTGGATTAAATGTTCTTTTCAATACTTTTCCATTCCTAGTTTTAGAATTGCCCTTTTTATCAAGTTTAGTAACACTCCATTCTTTATAAAAGTTATCAATGTTTTCAGTTATTGAAATAATCTCGGATGGATTTACTTTTAGTATGTAAGATAAATGTTTTAAAGTGCTTATCATTTGAATTCCATTTCTTGCCCGAAAAATTGAAGTAACATAGAGTTAATTGAAGGAAATAATAGCTCAAAAGCTTCTCTTTTATCAGGCAAAATATCTTCTTTCTCCATTGCCATAAAAAAGAGGACTGGTAAGGGGACACTTAAATATTTCGATATTTCTTTTAGTGTTGAAATATTGGGTTCCTTTTGGTTGTTTTCTATCTGAGAAAGATATGTTTGACTTATGCCACTCTTTTTAGCCAAAAGGTTCTGTTTCATTTTCTTTTGATTTCTTATATGTTTTATTGCTCCACCTAAATTCATAATTTAATTTTTTAAAAGAAATTAGGGACGTCGGTTAGAAAAGATTACTAATGTCCTGGCTAAATATAAATAAGCGTCCAAGGATTTTTAAAATATCAACAATCGTGTTAAGTATATTTTCTCCTTTCGCTTTCTTAATAAGAGCCAAGCATTGATTAAGTAATTCTTTTTCATTATCCGAAAACGAATAACGGTTCTCTCGTAAGAGTTGCTTGATTCCTTTTTCAAGGTCACCAAGGCTTTTAATTTGATTTTTACTCATTTTATATAATTTTTAATAATTAAAAATATCGGGTTTATCTCCCGCCATAAAATGAATAAATCCTTATGAGTAAAATCTTAAGCGTTATCCGTTAATTCTGTCCCTAAAAATTCCCGCCATATCTAAAAATGGTACAGCTAAAATAATTGAAAAAACTTACTAACTCCTTTCCATCAAATCTGTATAAAGTTTGAGTTCAAGGGGTATAGTTGTTGTCCCAACTAGAACCACAAAGGGTTGTGTGATTTAACACACTTTACAAATAGATTTTATCACAGCAAATTAAAAGCATCTTTTCAAAGAACTTGTTACAAACATAAACATATTAACTGAGAGTTAAAAATAACTCGATATTTATTTTCTGTTTTTTTTTGGATTATCTTGTTTTGTCTCGCCTATAACATTTGATCAGCTTTCCCGGAGTAGCGGATTTTATCGAAAAACAAACGTTCAATCTAAGTGATTTACTTGTCATACATTCAAATCGCTTTTTATGTATTCTTACCTTGTTTTAAACATTATTTTTAACCTAACTTTCGTTTAATTTTGAGGTTACTTTTATGCTACTATATCAACAAACCTCATGACTTTACCTTCCTTCCAATCCATAATATTTACATAAATACCATTATGATTTTTGGCTGTTTTGTTTTCACAACTTTCACATGGTTTTTCAATTATGCGGTCAGCTTCTTTACCAAATAAAGTTTGTGCACCTACAACAGTTACTTTTTCTGTTTTACAACTCATTGGTATAACATATTTTAGACCGTCCATTTGAAAGATGTTCCATGTGATGATTTCTGCTATCTCTTTTTGCAGTTCTATGCTAGGCGTATCTTTAAATTTATCTTGGTAATAATCAATAAAGGTATAAAGTAGATTTTCACGAGCAATCAATAAGCTATCACCTTGCCACTCAAAGCCATAAGAACTTTGAAATGCTGTTTTTGCCCACTTTAGCCAATCTTCTTGTGTATCACAGTATTTTGAAACAACACTCAATTTTTTATCTAAAAAACCTACTCGTTCTGATAAAGGTAATAATTCCTGTTTATCCGAAACAGGATCATAACGTGAAACAATAAAAGGAGCTTCGCCACAAGTGATTTCAAGTTTTAATAAAGCTACATATTCTTGCCAATTAGTATCTGTTATTTTTTGAGTGTCACAAGCATCATTCATCAGTTTTACAATAGAAAGTGGTGTAAAAACCTCTGCTTTTTCTCGCGTTCTTAAAAGTTGCTCTTCTTTGCTTTTTACAACTCTGGGTTGGATTAAATTACTATTTTTACCCGTTACTAAATCGGAAGTAATAAGAGCAAAATTGGTAAATTTTTTATCTTGCCGCGTATAAGAATCTGTTGCCCAAAGAATGTTTTTTTTAGTGGTTTTATCTTGCAATAGTATATCTAAAAGATCATCTTTTCTTAAAAGATAATCTTCACGAATGTCAATGCTTTTAATATCTATTTCTTGATTTATCATATATACTTTTAGGACATTGGTTTTATCATACTATCTATAAAATCTATCTCCTCTTGAGTTAATCCATATTTTTTATACAATTGTTGGTCGATTTCTTCTACTGATTTTGACCAGTCGATATCTGAACTACCCGTAAAGTCAGGGAAGGGAACAAATTTGTAGGTTTTTGATGTTCCGTGTTGATTTGATTTTGCTAAACTATGTAAGAATCGGGCAAATTTTGTTTTAAAATAATTTATAATGTTGCATGCCGATTGTTTATTTAATTTAAGATTTGTTCCTAAAATAATATATGTTTCTGTACAGACAGAATTCGGCTCTGCTATAAATGCGTTTAAGTTGTCATCATTTAATTCTGTTCCTATATTATTAGCATAAGGTGCTAAAACTTTATAATTTTCAAGTAATTCTTTGTTGAAATCGAAATTGGAGCCTTCTACATAACCTTTGGTTTCTTTTCTAGCATAACATATTATTGGGTTTTTAAGACCTTTTTTGCTTTTTTTGAAATCTGATGTTCTATTAAATTTGCTATCTAACCCAAAAGGCTTTCTTGAAGATACATATTTTTCAAAGCTATTAAAGTCATTATGTTTTATAATTTTCTTAAGAATATCTACTGCAATTGTATACCTAATAAAAATATCTATATTTTCTGTTTTTAAGTTTCTTTCGGAAATAGTTGGATTTAAACTCTTAGTGTAGGTATAGATTTTAGTTGGATTTAATGAGTTGTTGTGATCTTTATTCCATGCAAAAAAGCAAACACCTCCTCTAATGTTAGTGTTTGGAAAAACCAAATCAGGGTTGAGAAAGTCGTGTAATTCTACAATATGGGTATCATTTAACATTTGATCTCTAAAATCATCTAAACCTTTTCCTCCAGAATACCATCTTGTAGGCATTATCATAGAAATAATGTTAGGTTTTAATTCTTTAGCTGCATTTACAAATAATTGATAAAGTGGTCTAGCACTTGCTTGTGCTCCACCATCCATTTCCTGATACGGCGGATTTCCTACTACTGCATCAAATTTCATATCTTTAGTTGTATTAAAAAGTTCTTGCAATCTTTCTTTTGCTTTTTCTTCTTTAGCTTCGGGAGTGATGTCATGTTGTATAAAATTCTTTCGGTCAATTTTGTGTTCAGCATCAAAGCCAAAAATGTAAGTTTGGGTAATACCTTGCAAAATAGGCGTAGGCGAAAGTCCAAACACTTGGTTTTCCATAATATGTTTCAAACAAGTTTCATCGCTTGCATAATGTTTTCGGGTATTATGAAATAGTTTTTTTACCACTTCGGTAATATACATCCCCGATTTCATATACAAGTCAATAAAAGTGCTGTCGGTTCGGGTAAATAAACTCGGGTCGTGCTCTTCCAAATTGTCAATCATCATTTGCACCACTTTTTTTGGGGTGAAAATTTGATTGGTCTTTTGATTGGGAATGAGTTCAAAAATATCTTTTTCGACTGTGAAATAATCAGCAAATTGCTCTTTTCTCAGTCTAAATTCTGCTATCGAGGCATTGAATCTATATTTATTAAACACACCTTGAAAAGTTTTCCTTTCTCCATTTTCTTCATAGTCAAAACCATCCCTGAGTTTATAAAACTCTTCTTTGGTAATGCTGGTAAGTTCCAAGAAGTCATTATCATCAATTTCTAAGTCAAAATTATCAATGGTAATTTCTTCTTTTGAATCATTTGCCATAATAAACATCGGAATCGTTCGGGTAAAAGAACGTAACCTGTCTTTAATTTCATCTTCTTTGGTTTTTTGAACTTTCTCAACCTTTTCTTCTTCTTTTTCCCTTACCTTATTCGTTACAAAATCAATCTCAATGGTATCGATTAATTTTTGTTTCAATTCTTCACTATCTTTAATTTCAGCAGCGTTGAATTCCTCAGCAATTTCTTTAACTCTTTCTTTAATTTGTTTTGTAACTTCATTTGTTTCCTTTTGAGTTGCTTTGTAAACTTCTTTATATTTAGCTATAAGAGGGTCTGCCACTTGAGTAATCTCTTGAACTAACTCATTAACAGCAATTTCTTTGTCATTTTGCTCTAAGAAATTATCAACTACCCTATCGGAATTTGCTTTAAAAATTTTTTCTCCAAGAATAAGTCCAATATTATTATTTATTTCAGTTGTTTTGTTATTATTTATGTTTCGTGCTTTATCAAGGTCAAGGGAATTTTTAGTTTTTTGAATACGTTTATTTTTTTCAACTTGCATTTTATCTAAAATGTCTTCTACCTCTTTAGGGAAATTAAACACTCCTTTTAAGCTGTCATTAAACAAGAGGTTGGTCATAAAGCGAGCATTGACAATTTCTGAAGCAGCCAGAACATTTGGAAATGTAAGAACTTTTTCAGCATCTAATTCAATCATTTCTCCATTCACATCTTCAGATATGACAGGAAAAAAGTTGAGCAATTCTTTGATGTTTTCTTCTCTTTCCTCTTCGGTGATTTCTCCGCTTACCGCTTTAGGATTTAATCCATTAGCAAAATCATCGTAAATTTCAAGAACACGTGTTGGAGCAAAGTCGAAGAGATACGCCGATTTTTTGAAGTACAATTCACCATTTCTTAATTCTTTGAACGGGTTTTGAGCCCGAAAGGCGGCTTGCATATACAAAGCAGGAGACTTAATATCGGTTAGCATTAGAACAGCCGTCCATTCTTTAATAGTAACACCGGTGGTTAGTTGTCCGCAAGAAAGAGTAATGGTTTTTTTATTATCACTAATGGCTTTTTTTACTTTTTGAAAAGAAGTTTCGTTGGCTTTAAAGTCTTTTTCTTCTTCTTCAAAGCTTTTGCCATCGCCGGCTGCAATAACTACTTCATACTCTTTGAAGATCTCATCTTCTTTCAATAATTTTGCAAGCGCTTTTACAGAATCCACCCTGTTGCCCACATACCAGAATGTGTGTTTTAATTCTTCTCTAAGTTCAAATGTAGAGAAAGGATATTTTTTGTTGGTTGAAAGGTTTATTAAAAATTCTCTTACATCCTCTTCATAAACAAACTTTTGATTATGCGTTCTAAAGAACTCATTTAAATCAAAAGCATAATCATGTGTTTCATCGTCTATTTCAATTCCTTCATTTACCCGTTTTGCCGTCATTTGCGAAATACGGTAAGTAAACAATTTGAGGTCAGGCAAATCGGTATGTGGACCAATCTCATCTTCTTCCAACTCAATTTGTTTTATCTGCTGTTCGTCCAAATACGTCCAATTGTAAATGGCCTCATTAGGAAATTTTTCATTCGCTAATGCTTTAAATGGTGTCCCGGATAGATGAAGCGTATGTTTACGTTTAATAACATCAAATGCTGCATCAGTTCTACCGGTATCAATCCCTTCGTGTGCTTCATCAATAATTAATAAGTCCCATTCCAAGTCAGCCACCCAGCGTAATTTATCATAATTTCCACCAAAGTATTTAGAACCCTTTAGGTCTTGTAAAGAAAGAAAAGTAATTAGTGGTTTAATGGGTCTAGCACTTATATGTTGTTCTCTTGTGATGGTGGCTTTACTCTTTAAGGAATCAGTCTCAGATACAAAAGCATATCCATCAATAAACATTTCGTAATCGTCAAACCAAGAATTGGCAATGGCAGGTCTGTTGGTAACAATTAGTACTTTATTGGCTTTTAATCGCTTAGCTAAATCATAGGCTGAAAGTGTTTTTCCAAAACGTGGCTTGGCATTCCAAAGAAATTCTCCTTTTTCGTTTTTTTTAAAATAATCAAGTGCTTTTTTTACTGCTTCTTCTTGTTCAAAACGCAAGGTATAATCGATTTTCCCCTTGTCGTTCTGTAGGGCAGCAAATCGTTCTTTACGGAATAAATCAAAAAGAGCTTTCGATTTTTCCGGATAATCATTAAAATAGAACCATTCACTACCTAAATCATCTCTTTTTTCAATTCCTTTCTTCTCGAGAAATTTATGAAAGACCTTATCCGTAAAACTCTCCTTATCGCCTTCAAAAAAAGCAGGTCCACTCCATAGTTTATTGTATTTTTCGATAAAAGCAGCTGTTTGAGTTTGTTCTTTTATTCTGTCATCAACATTTTTTCTTTCGGTATATCCAATCTTTTGTGAGCCTTCATTTTCCTTACGATAAGGAAGGATGTAGGAATATATTTGTGGATATACGACTTGATAAGATTTTATGGATTGTGTTTTTTCACTCATAATAAAGTTAATTGTTTCTTTCAGCGTTTTTTATTTTGGCATATTACATAAGGTCTGAGCAACTTTACCACTGCGGCGGATTTTTCCGATTAACTCCAATCGAAGCGCGAATATTCAAATGTACAAAAAAATTTCAATCGAAGTCGGTAATCCACCTAACGCAAAAACGGCTGTTATGCACAGTTTTTATTTCTCATCATCGTTATTTCTTAATTTGAAATATTTTTGTTTTTCAATAGTTTTATACTCTAATATTCTTTTTTTATTGATGTGATATTCATTAATCAAATTATTGCATTCCTCTTGTAATCCGTCTCTCTTATTAATAAGTTGTTCTATGTGGAATTTTGCAATTTCATTATTTTCAAACCTTAAGTTTTTGTTACTTAAAGAATTGATTTGTTCAGTTAGTAGGTCTATTTCATTTTCAAAATGTTCTATTTTATTTCTTAACACTTCATCAATAAGTAATAGTTTTCTTCTACGATTTAGACTTATTTTTTCTAATTCTCTCATCGTTTTTAGTTCAGCTTGTTTCATAGCTTGAATTTCCTCAATCGCCTTTTGATTAATTTTCTCTTTTAAATAAGTTTGCCAGTAACTAAGGAATCTTTCTGATGAATACATATGAAAATTAACATTTGCTTCTTTCTTAATTTCTTCAACTAACTCCTGTCGTGGTCCCATTGTTCTTCCATCCTTAATTTTCCACCACCAATCAATTTTCCGTTCATCAGTAACCAATATTACATCTTTTTTAAGTTCTTTTGCTTTTAGTATAACTTGTTTCCACAAAACTAAATCTCCATATTTCCTATTACCTTCTTTGTTCTTTTTGTCTTCAAAGCCCGGTGGAATATCGTTTTTAAATCTTTCTTCACCTTCTTTAAATATTAAGTCTAATTCCTTTTGAGTGAATGGAATTGTAATTCTATTTTGAAATAATTCTGAAATTATATCATAAATAGGGTCTTCTTTTAGGTAATCACAATATTCCTTTATGCTGTTTTTAACTTCGGAAGTTACATCATTTAGAACGCTATTTAATTCTTTGTCAACTTTATCCGAAAAAAAAGGTGGCTTATTGGTAGATTGCAAATCCTCTTGAATTTGCTCAATCTTATTTAAAAAATCATTGTAGGTTTTTTCCTGTTCAACAATTACTTCATAACGGTTTCTATTATATTCAAGTGCTGCCTGATGTGGTAAATAAATTTGGTTAGAAAGTTTTTTAATTAATTCAAGAATGGTATTCCTCGTTGCTTCTGAATATCTGTAGAGATTTAATAACACATTGGTGTCAAACATAATAATACCATTCTCCCAAATTTGTTTGAGTTCCTCTTCTGTTTTTCTATAATATCCTGGAAAAAGTTTTTTCATCTACTATTCATTTAATTGTGAATAAAGTCTGATTCGCTTGACGAAGTTGATGACTTTTAGTACTAAACTTCAATCAAAGACAAGAATTTAAATTTAGCAAAAATTTCCAATCGAAGACGTTTCTTGCCACTTTTACCAAACCAGTTGTTGGTAACTGGTGTATTTTCTTATGTCATAAGATACTCTCTCTCAATAAATATCCATGTATAGAACCACGTTCAATCATAAAGTCAAGTATTGGAATTATTTTGTTTTTTAATCTTAATTCTTTTTTGATTTTTTGTTTATTAATGAAAATGAACTTTCTTAATAACTTTTCTAAATAAAATAAAGTATTTGATTCTAAATCATGAAGACATAATGAAGCATTATTTGAAACTATCGTATGAATCCAATCAATTCCTTCATCTTTGAAATGAGTTCCGATTGAATTCAATACTTTAACAATAGAATATAATACAGCGGGAATATTTCCTATATCTTTTGAAGCATTTTTAAAGAGTGCTAAATCTTCCCTTTTTAAGCTACGCCATTCTTCAATTCCTTCACGCCACCAACGCCATGCGAGCAAATAGTTTGTTATAATTTCTTTTAAGATATAACCATAATGAATTGCACATAGTTCTTTAATTTTTGGGTATAAGTAATTCCAAATATGCCAAAATTGTTCATGCCTGAATAAGTAATCCTCTGCTCTAACCAATTCTCCAATAAATGAAGCTGTTTCTTTAGTTGATGCAAATGAATCAACAAATGGCTTTAAAAATGCATCAATTTCACTTTTCTCTCTTTGTAAAATAAAGTAAGCAAATTTTTTGAAAATATGTTGACGTAACAAGAAAATATTAGTATTGTCTCCTGATTCATCTTTATAACTCTTTCTATCTTTTAATAACTGCGATGCCAAAAGAGGCAATATTTTCGAATAAATATCTAAGTGGATTTTATCTTTCGTGTCAGAGGGAATTAATTGAAGAACTATTTCCAAATCATGAAGGTCAAATGAGGCAATATCATTTATGTCAAATAATATATCTTCAAAAGTAAAATCAGCATTTGCCTTTTCTAATTCTGCTAAAATAAAACTTTTCGGGATTCGTACCCATCCTATTTCTTTCCTTTTTTGAGCAATAATATTTTTATATATAGGTTTTAGTTTTATGTATCCGAATAAAATTGACTGAGCAACATTTAAATTTTGCTCCCATAATTTTGATTTGTGAATTGTTTCAATAACGTAGTCACATACTCTTTTGTAAGCACCAAGAGATGTTTCATCGAAAAGAATTAAGACCATTATAGAAATATAATTATCTATTTCATCCGGATATTCTTCTATTAATGATGGAATTGTATGAATGGAAACCTCAACACCATCACTTATTTGATAATTGTAATCATCAGCAAAAAGGTTATACAGAAAGGAATGAATAATTTCTTTGCAAAAAACTTTATCTTTTTTTGATAATTTATCTTTGTGTTCAAGCAATAATTTAGAACATGAAAACGCAGGTATAGAATAGTCAAACAAATCTATTCCGTTCCATCCTGATTTTAATTCCTCTACAAGTTGTTTTGTTTCTGATAAAGCCAAAAGAGGATTACTGTCATATTTTTCTTGTTTTGTAGTTTTTGTTTGATTTCTTTCTCCATTCGGGAAATCTGCCCACATTTTCAGTGAAGAATATTTAAAAACATCTTGGTATTGACTTTGTGCTTGCTCGCTTTCCTTTCTATGTTCATCTGAAAGCTCTTTTGGACTAAATTCGATTAAAAAATTATTGTTGCCATGTTTCGAAACCTTTGGTATTAAATTCCGTCTATCCATTCTTGCCAACAATATTCCAAATGTTCTACTGATAGAAGCGATAGATTTGTATTGGTCAATTATTTCATACAATTTCTCGATAAATTCAAAATTTTGTTCTTCTGTAAATCCTTTTATCCCGAAGAGCTGGTAATTCAAAAACAAAGATTCTAAATTTGAACTTCTATGTTTATCTTCACATGATTTTAACCTTTCATCTGTATATAAAATGTCTTCAATTTTATCCATTCCATATCCTATACCGTACATTGTTTTTGCTAGAAATTCATTTGTACACCTGATCGTGTCCATATGAAACAATTCTATAGTCTTAAATAAAATTAAAGCTATATCATAAAATTTATCAGGTTTTGCAAGTACAATACTACAAACAACCGAGGTAAGTGATGCTGATTTAGATCTAATGAGAATCTTTAAAAGTATATCTTGTATTATTTCTGGCTTCAATATTTGAGCAAACTCTAAAAGAGTTTTTTCTAATGCCATGTGTATTGATTGCAATAAATTTGGGACAACGGGACTTCCATTTCCCCGATACATACTCCAAATCGCCCAACTCAAATACTGTGTTAATTTTGTTTTGCCAATTTGTAAGGTTATCTCAACAACATCTTGCTTTCCATAATCAGATTGTAGATAAAATTCAACAGCCCTATTCGTAAAATTTATAATAAAATCAAGGGTTTTGTGAAAATCTGTTTGTAACAACCATTTTATCGGTGTTTGATTAGCACTTGAAGGAAAGTAATTAAATTTATATTCATCAACTAATCCATATTTGCTTTCCATACTATCTCGATCATAGCTAAAATCATCCCTTTTTCTTTCTCTCTTTGTCCAAAACAAGTCACATAGTTGGATAACAGATAGAGGAAGCGTTTTAATTAATTCAGTAGCTATGTATGGTTTTTTCAGTATTTTTGAACAAAGTCCTTCATATGGTTGATTATGATTAGTCCATTTATTAGAGATAACCTTGTCAAAAATTTTTTTTAGTTCTATCTGTAATTCATTGGCGGCATTGAATGCTATTTTCAAAATATTCTCTTCTGTATCATCATAAATGTAGAAATTTTCGTCAGTTTCGGTCTTTTGTATTATACTTAATACTAGCAACCCTGCATATTTGGTTGTTTCACCTTTTTTATTGAAATTGCACCAATCAGTTAATACAGGTAAAACAAGTTTTAGATTCTTGCTGAAAAAGCTTGATTTATATTTGTAAATAAGAGCAATTACTTCTTCCCAACCTCTCCCCTTGGGCTTTATGGTTTCAATGCTTTGAATTGCGGAAATGTCTGTGCAAGCAATTCTTAATAGAAACAAAAATCGTTTTAGTATCTTAAAGTCATTCGCTACGATTTCTTTCTCAAAAAACTTAAAGAATGTCTCTGAATAATCTGAAAGTAAAACGGAAATTAAAATTTCATCTTTCCAAAATTGAATATTATCAGTGCTAGTAAAAGCACTTTGAATAAAGTTCTCTATTTCTTTATTATTTTCAGATAATTGATCAGATAACCACAGCCTAAATGCTCTACGCATAGGTAATGAATTTCCTAAGTCGTCAAAAAAGTCTTTTGTGGTTGATGTGTTTGAAAAACTACGGGAAACGATTTTACTCAATGTCCACTCTTCATAAATGTCGTGAGTAATATAGTATCCGCCATGATTATCATCATAGCCCAGTATCTCATCTTGCTTTAATTGGAATAATGCTGATTGCGATAATCCATAATCTTTGATATAAAATTGCCCAGTTTCACATCTTTGTTTGGCAATATTAATTATACACTTTTCCCTTTCAAGATGTAGATTATCTTTTTGAACAGAACTTTGTATTCGCTTTTTCCAAAGCAAGTCAATAAATCCCTTATAGTTCCCTTGTTTGTCAATATTTGAATATTGCTGAACATATTCTCTTAGATAAAACAAGTTTCTAAGTCTCTCCAAGAATTTTTGATTGTCGGGAAGTGAGAATCTAAATTCATTTGCAATCAACTTTAATTTATCTGAACTTATCAAAGGGATATCAATTACTTCGAATAGCAATCGGTAATTTATCTTTATATGGAAAATTAAATCGTTAAGGTAAGCGTAGCGTGTTGTGAATATGATATTCCAAGCGTTCTCTTTTAACTTCTGAATAAGTGCAATAAGAATATCGTTGTTGGAAATCTCTGCAAGTTTTTCTGCTGAATCAATTACAAATATTTTGAGAGGTTCGTCTTTATACGCATTTAAAAATTGTACAAATGTAAATTTTTGGTCTAAATGAAATATGTTATTAATGTGGTTTACATTAAGTTCATTTGCTTTAAAAACACAAATTGGTATTTCTTTAAAAAAACAGTTATAAAACTCCTTGAAAATTGCGGTTTTACCCCCGCCACCTTCACCTGAAATAATGATGTTTTTTTTCTTCTGTACAGCGTTTGTTATTGCTTCAACAACGGAACTTCGGTCAATTTTAATTTGTTTGTCCCCGAAGGCTATTTCAGTTTGAATTGTTTTTAAAATACTTTTGTTATGCTTGGAAATTTCATCAAGTAAATCTTCTTCGTTTGGGTTAAAGCTAAAAAAAATGTCATGGATGTATTTGTTGCTAGGCAAAGACAATTGTAATTCAAAATGACTAGGCACTCGCCATTGAATGTTAATGCCTTCTGCCTTTGCTGCTTTTTCAATGTTTAATTGGTATTGAGGTTTCTTTTTGCTTTTAGTGGTGCTTTCTGAAAGCTCTTGATTGATGTAGAGAAATAATTCGTCTAATTGATTGTTTTTTGATTTAGCTTTTTTTATTGAATCAATAATATCGTCTTTATTTTCTGCGATTGAGTTAGTGTAGAACTTGGATTGAAAACCATAAAACTTATTCTCTTTTTCGATCGGTTCGGTCTCAATTCCTGTTTGGTTTTTGTAGCGAAATAACCCTATACGATTATTGAACTCAGCACAAAAAAGTAGATATGTCATTTGTTCAAATGCCCACGTCTCTCGTTTATTATATTTCAATCCAAAAATTTTCCAGTTCATTTATTTGAGGTCACATTGTTTGTGGTGATCATTTTGTGTATAAGGGTTGTCTTTACACGTGCAGTCAATACACAAATATACGCAATAAGATAAAAAATGGCAATTATTAAAAAGTTGAGGACTACGTCGTTTATAAGGGCGTTTCGAGTTTCGAGTTTCGGGTTTCGGGTTTTGTAATTAATCATTCTTGTAATTAAAAAATTCGTGAATAATAACCTTTGCGAGCTTTGCATGAACCTAAGGATTAATAATTCCATTACCAATGTAGACAGGACATGCCCTGTCTCTACGACATTAATATTATAATTATTCGTGTAATTAGTGGATAATAATCTTTGCGGACTTTGCTGAACCAATGGATAATCAGTCTCGAGTTTTGAGTTTCGAGTGATTAGTGATCGATAATATTTCGTAATTGATATCTAAACCATTCTAAACGACGTAGTCCTCAACATTTTACTGATTACTGATTACTTATAATTCGTAATTGTTTAGGGAGTGTTGCGGTTAAAGTGTGGGCCTCTCCTAAACTGACCTCTTCTATCCTGTTGCCATTGTCGTCCTCTTTGCAGAGATGGTATATTTTGCATTTCTTTAAACAAAACGTTAAGTTTTTCTGCCTGTTCTTCTGTACAAAGTTTTTGCAAGGAAAAGAAATGATTAATAGTTAGCTTTTTTATCTCTTCTTGAATTTGTCCAATTTCATGTGCAAATTCAAACATTTTTTCTTTGTCAGGGTCGGTTTCAGAGAATCCATTTAAAATTGCCAGTTCCATACGGTTAAGCTCATTGATGTATTCATGCAATTGCATTCGATATTCTTGTTCCAATGCATGAAATTCCTCAAATTGCCGGGGACTGAGGTCCAAATAATTAACCATGCGATTAAAACCTCGTCCGATGGTAACATCAATTTCAGTGGTTTGAGTTTCCAAATCATCTTTTTTTAGAAACTGATAAACTGATAGGCCCAATACAAGAGCCAATATTATCAATAACCCGAAAATAAAATTTTTACTCTTCATGAAGCTCAAAATTTAACCAGCTATTTTCTATTTCCAATGCTGTTTGATCATTTAAAAAGTAGTCGCTTAGTATCAACTCTGAATTGCCGGGTTTGGGATCAAAAAGCCATGCTCCCCAAAAGCCTGTCAGCAAAGCGAGGATTATAGCAGCAATTTGAAAACTTTTCCTAATAATTATTAAATCCTTAAGAGAATGTGATTTTTTTAATTCTGTCATCACCCGATCGACCATCAAAGGATTTACTTCAGTTTCTTTTTCAATTTCCAATGCTTTATAAAAAGCAATATATGAATTATAAACTGCACGACATGTATCACAGTTATTTAAATGAAGCTGTGCTTTTTTGCCAAGCCTTTCACCATTTCTCAACAGGACTAAATTATTCTTAAATTGTTCACAAGTCATTTCTAAAATCTTCTTTTCTGTTTTTTAATAAAGATTGCAAACGTTGACGACCTCTGTACAATAGGCTTTCAACAGCTTTTAATGAAATATTCAAGATTTCCGAAACTTCCTGATTACTCATTTCCCTATAATAACTTAATACAAAGACTTTTCGTTGCTTAGGGCTAAGCTGGTCTAATGCACGACTGACAAAGAGTTTTTTTTCACCTTGCTTTATAAGATCATCAGCAAGTTCATTAGATTTAATATGCTGCCTACTTTTTAAACTCAATTCTGAAAGAAAAGTTTTTCGTATTTTTTCCTTTCGAAGAGCGTTCATTGCCATATTTATTGAAATTCTATAAAGCCAGGTAGAAAATTTCGCATCCTTTCTAAAAGCATTCAAGTTATGGTACACTTTTATAAAAATTTCCTGTGTTAGGTCATCTGCGTCATCCTTATCATGCAAAAAACCGATACATGTTTGAAACACTTTTTGCTGATAACGGTGAACTAAATGGGCATAAGCATCTTTATTTCCATTTTTTACCTTTTCAATAATTATTTCATCACTAAGCTGACTCATTATTTGCACAGGAATTATAAGGATGAAAGCCGGTTAAAAGATTATCAAATACATTTTCTTGGTTAACCTAAACCTGCCTTATTCATTTTTCAGATTATCTGTTTCAGGGGAGGGACAATAAGGCCCTGAGCCATCACGTAAACGCTGCCTTACACCCATATTTTCGCCATCTTCATTTTGTAATCCACGGCCATTGCCACGACGTAGAGCCCTCCTATCGTAAGTTCTATTGTCAAAATTCTTTGCAGCTCTAAAATTCTGTCGGCGAAACAAGCGCTTGCCGGTAGTGCGTCCTTCACCATAGCCATGGCCGGGGCCTATGCCTTTACCCGGACGAACACCATCATAGTTGTCACAAATTCCATCTCCATCGGCATCTACATAGCCTGTACGAGGTTTATTTTCTGTTTTTTCCATTTCCTGAGCATTTGTTATTGTTGCAGTAAACGATAATGCAGCAATAAAAATAAGGGATAAAATAAATTTTTTCATTTTTCAATTTTTTTTTTATTAATACTCATTTTTCCCCTTTAGACAGTTATACTGAAAAAAACATTCGCAAGAAAATAAATTTTTAAATTAATACGATAATTGATTAAAGCTAATAACAGAAATAAGAATAAATAGAAAAAGCCAATCACATAAATTAGTAATCAGCTGATTTATCGGTTTGCAGTAATGTGTAACTTTAGTAATAGAAATAAGAAGCTATTTATTTTTCAAAGCTTCTGCACCACCAGTGATCTCAACTATCTGATTCGTAATGGCTGTTTGACGGGCTTTATTGTATCCTAATTGTAGATCTCTTATAAGTTCAATAGCATTATCGGTTGCTTTATGCATCGAAGTCATTCTTGAGCCGTGTTCCGATGCAAGAGATTCCAGAATAACCTGATAAAACATAGTTTGTAGCATCCTTGGAACAAGACTTTGAATAATACTATGAACATCAGGTTCTAAAATATATTTTTCAATTTCTTCCTCACTCTTTGTTCTGGGAACTGAAAATGGTAAAAATTGTTGAACTTGAACTTCCTGATACGCAGCATTAATAAATTCATTATAAACTAAGATAACTTGTTTATATTTCCCACTACTAAAATCCTTCATCAATTGTTTGGCCAATGCAACGATCTCGTCATACGACGATGATGTTAATAATTCATGATATTGAAAATCAAAAGGAATATTCCTGGGTTTAAACATCTTTTCCAGTTGTGAACCCATAATTCCAATTTTTAAGTTTCCTGACTGGAATTCATTTTCAAGTTTACCATGAATTAACTCCTGAACCTCCTTTACAATATTTATATTGAAACTACCACATAAACCACGGTTGGAAGCAATGGCTAAGAGCAAAATCCCCTCATCAGCTTCAGGCTTGGAATAAATAATAGGGAAATCTTCTTCAAGAGAATTAATTAGGTCATGAATAATAGATGCCAGCCTTTGAATATAAGGTCTCAGACTTAAAATATCATTCTGAGCCTTTTTCAAACGCACTGCCGACACCATTTTCATGGCACTAGTAACCTGGCTTGTGGTTTTTACCGAATTAATGCGGTTACGTATATCTCTTAAATTTGCCATTTTAGGATTTTAATCATTTATCAGGAGTTATCTTCCTCTTTTGCACGATATTTAGCACTTAAATCTTCAGCATTATCAATTAAAATATCAACAATATCATCTCCGAATTCTCCCTGCGCTATTTGTTTAAAAATTTCAGGATGGCGCATTTCCAGATTAGCAATAAAATTATTTTCAAATTCAGAAACTTTATCTAAAGGTATATCCCTTAACAAGCCTTGAGTTCCACAAAAGATCAGAACCACCTGGTGTTCAACTGGCATAGGCTTATATTGGAGCTGTTTCAATAATTCAACATTTTTCCTTCCTTTATCTAATATTGCCATAGTAGCTACATCCAAATCAGAGCCAAATTTCGAGAATGCTTCAAGCTCTCTGAATTGTGCTTGATCAAGTTTTAAAGTACCTGCAACCTTTTTCATTGAGTTAATCTGGGCATTACCACCAACTCTGGAAACAGAAATTCCAACATTAATGGCAGGCCTTACACCTGCGTTGAACAATCCTGTTTCAAGGAATATTTGTCCGTCAGTAATAGAAATAACATTAGTAGGAATATAAGCTGATACATCACCTGCCTGAGTCTCAACAATAGGTAAAGCAGTTAGTGTACCTCCTCCTTTAACCATCTTGGCAATTGAAT
>CAZKGV010000017.1:0-23987 GCA_964552625.1 uncultured Acholeplasmataceae bacterium
CTTCCCTGACGAGCACGGCCAATCCGTCGATTGATTTCCGAAGGTCCGTGGGCCCGCTAGCCAGGTAAACTTGGTTATTGCTATTTTCAAAGATCATAAGGTGTTCAAGGTTCTAACAACTGCGATGAGTAGCTGCGGGTCGAAGCCCCTTGGCACCTCAATCACCGCCGGCCCCACTCTAACTGTTAGCTGGGGCTCGGGAGCATAATATTCCAGGGGTAGCCACTGGACAGCTGCTTGAACCGGTGCCGTTGTCTCAAGTTTTTTCAGCCAGTACCTGAGTTGGTGTACTTTGACACCGTGGGCTTCACACCACTTCGGCACGCTCAGCCCAGAACGGTTAAACTCAGCGACTTTCTCCGCCCAGGCAGCGCGGTTGGCTTCACGATTGCTTTCGCTCATTGAAAATCCTCCTCAGCCTGCTTTATGAAAATAGTATGACATAAGGAGAAGCGCTCCGTTAGGTGGGTATTTTTTGACGCTTACGCATTGATAACCTCTACGGACAACGCATCAAAGTTTAATTATCTTACCTTTTATATTTTCTTAGTCTTTTCCGTTACGAAGCTAAACTATATAGATATACCACTGGTTGCTTCTCTACACAATTCTGTAAATATATTTTCCAATTTATTTATGTTTTTAGCACCATTGAAATTATTTAAAACATATTTTTTTTGCTTAAGCTCCATCTTCCTAAGTTTTTCTTCATCGTTTAACAGCATTAGCGCGTATTTTGCATAAGCTTCCGGATTTTCCTCAGGTACTAAATAACCTGTTTCACCATCAATAATATATTCATCCATTGTAGAATGTTTTTTTGTAATAAGTATTTTTCCAGCTCGTATTACAGTTCCCATTGCCGCTGTGTCTGCAAGAGGATAGATACCAAAATCAATTTGTTTTATAATATTCGCAATATCTTTTCTAAAACCCGTAAATATAGTATATTGTGATATTCCTAAAGCTTCTACCCTATCCTCATACTTTTTCCTTAACGGACCATCCCCAACTAATAAAAAGGTAACATCAGGACGATGTTTAACAATATATGGTATCATATCAATAAAGGTCTCGTATCCTTTTTTATTAACCATCCGATGCATAGCCAATATGATTTTATTTTCTTTAGGGATATTCAATTCTAACCGTATATCTTTTATATCGTTAAAAAAAAGAAGCTCTTCTGGTTTTGAGAAACCTCGAATGGTTTCAATCTTGTTTTTATTTATTCCTGCCAGACTAAGATCTTCTGCAGAAGCATATTGATAAGTAATGTATTTGTCAGTCCACCTCTCAAAGGGTAATATTTTTAAAGTTTTTGCGTTAAGTTTCTCATGTCTCCTAATAAAGTTAGGCTGTGACCTAACATGTTTTATATTAGTAAAATGGGCGGCCGCAGCACCAACTGCATACAATTCCGCATGAATCGTATGTATTAAACTTATTTTATGCCTTTTTATGTAATTAATCACCTTGATTACATAAAAACCATTGATTAATGATTTCAATTTCAATTTAGGACCTAATTTAGATATAACAATATCATTAGTTAAATCATCCATCAGTATTCCTTCATAAACATATAAGACATGTACATTAAATTTATCCTTATCAATTTTATTTATCATTCCAATATTTACTTTTGCAATACCACCAATTCCAAAACCTCTTACCAAAAATAATATATTCAATTTTTTGCCCATTACTGCTACCTCCTCTAACAATCCTGTTAGCAAATAAAAAGAGCTGGATATTTTGTAGACGTAGCGTTCATTACCCCCCACACCCACTTCATCACGGGCAGGTTTTCCACACCTAGTCCCAGTACTTCCTAAACGTATCCCGTCTTGTTTTGATTACTGCCCTTCTGTTATTTTGAGTTTTCTTGAATCTATTTTTGTCTTATTGTTATCAACTTTATAGCCTACCTGTAATATAGCGCCTATTGCCAACACCTCAGCAGCATCGACAATGTCAACGTTGTGGCAAGATACATACTTATTTAACATGGATAGTTCAGTGCAAGCAAGAATAATGACATTGATGCCTTCTAAAACACACATTTTAATATGTTCTTGTAATAAGCTTGCATTGTCTATTAGATTCCCTGTCTCTTTTATATTAGTAATCATACGCATAATCGAAGTTCTAATGCTATCCGGTGGCATACGCAATTTTACACCACTTGGTTTAAAACGATCATAAACTTCACCCGCATATAAGCCAATAGTACCAAAAACTGTTACTTTTTGATTTGGAAAAGAACGTTCAATGTAATTGAGTGTAGTACTTACCATATTAATAATAGGTATATTACATAATTTTTGTAGTTTATTAATGTAGTAATGTGCAGTATTACATGGCATAATAATCCTTTCAACTTTTGCCTTCTCAAGCACTTTTAATTCATCTACTAACATGTCATAAATCAGACTTTCACGCTTGCAAATCGAATATGTTCTATCTACAATGGTAGGATTGTTGCAAATAAGCATTGGTATATGATCTTGATCTCTACTAGCTATCGTTAAATCAATTATTTTTTCAACAATTTTAATTGTTGCTAGTGGACCCATTCCTCCTAAAACCCCTAGCTTATACTGCATCATTTACACCCACTTTTTTGTATTGCTTTTTTCGGGTAAAATTAACAAGCTACCGGTTTTCTCTAAAAACTCTTCATTATAAGCTTTACCAAACCCGCCTGTTGGAAAAAAAGTTAGTTCTCCAAACAAAACCTTTCCGTCATCTTCATACAAATCTACTCTAACAAAAGGAAATGGAGCGCATAATCTTTTGGCTACATTATACATTTGACTAAGATTTACAGGCTTCCTAATACTTTTTAGATCCGCAGCGTGTTCAGATTGAACAAAATCTTGAAATTTCCAATTAAAGTCAAAGATGGCACGTTTGACTGCTAATGTTACCTTATCCCTATCAACAAATACAGCAATATAATGGGGTTTTCCATTGAAACAGAAGATCTTATAGTCAGCAGGCAATTCCCCATCGTTTGCAGACAAGTTTCTCTCTATTATTATCAACGGTTTTATATAGTTATAATGATATTCTCCAGCAATATAACCATTTTTTCTTCTCATCCATTTTCTAATTCTCTTTTTAGCGGAAACTTCATCCAATTTATTTTTATCGTGACAAATAATATTTGTTCCAGACGCATGATTACATTTTAATGCAAATCTTTCAGGCAGTTCTTTGAAATTTATATCATCAGCCCTCTCGTAAACTTTGTATAAATCATTCAGGATATGACCCAAACCGTTATTCGCTACATAATCACGAACTAGATACTTATCGGCACACTTAACGTATAATGGATCTCTGTAGTATACTTTTAACCACTGTAATTTTTCATTGAAATCTTTTGGTTTTTTGAGATCCAACCTTTTCCCCATCCGAATGAAATAGAAAATCCTTAAAGTCAATGACATGGGAACAATAGTATCAAGTCTATGCATAATTTGTGGAATTCTTCGTCCAATATTCCGGAGACATAATATATTGTTGATTTTGTCCTTTAGAGATATTAAAATTTGTTTTCCTCCCATTTCCATATCCTCACATTTTGTTGTTTATATTTCAACTCTAAACCTTTTCAGAAGCTTGAATAAGAGTAGCAACATCCCAATCACTTTTTTTATTTCAATCAGGTTAACAATACATTTAATCACTGATTTTGACTTCAGGGAGAGAGATACATAATTGCACCCTAGTTATTTTAGTGCCTCTCTACTTAAACATAGCTTTGGGTTGTACATAGCATAATCAAATACAAATTTGTTCCTGTCCATATGTTCATAATAATTCAAAATAACTGTTGATATTCATCCATATGTTGCGCCATTCATGATATTCAATATCCTAGTTTGAGTTACCTAGATTATATACCATCCTTATCGATTTTCACCTTCATACCACTACCCAATATGAACAATGAAATCAGCATCCAATAAGGTTCCAATGACCAAAAACTGCCTCCAACCAGTGCTTTGGGCCAAACCATGCATGCATATATAGCTATCAATTCGCTAAAAGACGATTCCTTATTGTATCTATAACTTTGTATAGTCATGTACACAGAAAATATTATCAAAAGACTGCCGATGATAAACCCAAAGTTCGCCCAAATATCTAGTGGTAGGCTATGAGCCAATTCACCATCAAGAGCTATAACACCGCCAAAAGCGCCATAACCCAATAAGGGTTTCTCATACAATTTCTCCATTAGTTGTTGGTGGATCTGGGCCCGTCCCGAATCATGGATTAACCTATCACTTAATAATAACCTAATTGTCCGACTTTTAATGTTCAATTGTTCTAAAAATATATCCGTGCCTGTTATTATTTCTTTATAGCTTATAATTGTTAAACAAAGGACAACTATTATTATAATAATTACTATGAACCGATGTTTCTTCACTGCAAATGCCTTTTTATATAATCCATAAAAAACAAATGCACCTATACATAATATCGGCCATCTGGAACCTATTGCAAATATTGCAGTTGCACAGACAAAGGCCAGGATATAGTCTTTAAGGCTTTTCTCTTTAAAAGCCTTGGAAAACAAAAATATACATGGTATCATTGTGTTAGCACCATAACTCATGCTGTATTCTTTTATTGTTTCAAAGCCCAAAATAATTAAACTAAATGTAAATACTGCAATGATGCACATAAAATATGAGGCCGTGTAAAAAGCATTGATAAATTTGTCAGTGTCTTTTAATAATGGTACAAGGATTAGCAATGGAATACAGTATGCTATGAATACCTGTATTCCGCTGCTAATGTGGTGATAAGTAAAAAGTCTATGATTGAACAGATATGTCACTAGGATAAAAGTTGTAGAAACAAGAAGAATATATAAAGATTTTTTCTTAATGCGAAAGCCGATATTGTACAGACAATAAGTAAACAATATTGCAATCAGCGCTATAATGATAACATTTAGAGAGTGGTTCAATTTGTTGACAAGTTGTAAAGTACCAGCCATCATATTTTTACATGCTACGATTGCTACGGAAAACACGATTGTAAATCGAATGATCCTGTCTTCAGTAACCTCTAAACATTTTTTAATGTGTGGCATTATTAACATTCCTTACCGTAGTGTCAATTGGAATATTTTCCAATAGGGTTTTTACAAGACAGCAGTTTAAAAACTATGCTGTTGCCCTCAAAACCAGTTTACCCAGGACAATTTAATCCCAAAGAAATGTTCGGGTAATCATGTAACTATTTTCGAGTTGTTTACTCTATTTTGAATATATCCAGGTGTAGAGTTTTGCAATAACATCCCAATTAAACTTATCAACTTTTGATTTACAATTCCATGAGATCTTTTCATAATTGGCAATTATATCTAACATCCTTTCTGCTATCTCTTCAGCAGAATTATATCGGACAGAGTAACCGACCTCCCCTTCTTCAAACTGCCCATCAAACCCTTGACCTCTAGAGTAGATAACCGGTAAACCCTGGCTCATAGCTTCGGCATAAACAAGGCCAAAGGTTTCTGTTTTTGAAGGCATCACAAATATATCGTTTTTTCTAAATAGCTCGACCAACTTTTCTTTAGGTTGATGCTCAATATAAGTAACAAAATCATATGACCTAACCATTTTGTATTCGCGCCAATCCATAATTTGACCATAAACTGAAAATTCCACATCATAACCTTTATCTATCAGTACTTGACAAGCTTTTATGGTTGTTAAAACGTTCTTGTTTTTTGTTATTTTTCCAGCAAAACAAATGTTAATTTTATTTTTTTTAACATTCGTTAGTTTGTCAGGCTTGTTAGTTAACCAAAAATCGTCTATGCCGTTTGGAACAACCACCGATTTGCTAAACACAACATCTCGATGTTTAGGAGGCACATATGTAGTCAAAACCATTTTTTGATAAGGTTTTGATAAAAATATAACTTTTTTTGCTTCAGTAATTATTTGAACTCCAAGTTTTCTGAGATGGATCATGTACCTGAAGAATAAGTTAACATCAGTATTCCTTATTGCAACGACATAAGGTATGCCGTAATTTAATTTTAATTTTAATGCAATATAACCGTTTGAAAAAAGCGAATGAGCGTGTGTTAGTGTATAACTGCTGATATCGTATTTGTTAATAATATCTTTACATATTTTTGAATGCTTAAGGTGAAATAAGAACCGATCATATTTACCATGGTTTACGCTTATTTTTGTGTAATCACCCATCTCTATATTTGAAGAAGCTACTGAATTAGAAACAGGTACATATACATCTATTTCTAAACCATTCTTTATCTGTTTATCGTATAAATTCTTATAAAACATACCACTATTATAATAAGAATTAATATGAAGTATTTTCATATAAAACTTCACCTTTGAAGCTACAACTTCCAGTAGTACTATCCTTTCTTTTAAATAACTGACCGACTTAACATTGCCTTAACATCAAAAATTACTATTTATTTTATTTAGGGCAGATAGCCCAGTTTTTTGCAAAGCTCCCTTCGTAGCTGCTTTTTCCACGGACTCTGAATCTTCGCCGTTGCATGATAATCAGATCTGGCAATTTTACGGTAGGTGCACTGTTTATCGATTTCGCTTTTCAAAGTTTCGTAGAGGATATCGATGAACATTTCGGTTTTTTTTCGGGCTAAGTTGAGCAGGCTTAAGTCTGTGTGGTGTAAGCGTATATCAGCGAGTGCACAGATGGTGTCCATAATCAGTTTGCCCCTATTTTTAATTTCGCTTTGATTCTCACAGCCTTTACTGTCCCCGGCAGCTGCGGTTCATCGTCGTCTTTACAGCCCTGCCCGCAAATTATTTCGTTGACTTCATTTAGCCGCCTTTTGCCGAAGCGTTTGCGGAAGCGCACCATGAACGATGGGTCAAAAGTCTTCTCATAGATAAATTCTTTGAAGCCAAGAAAGTATTGCAGGTAGGGGTTTTCCCGGATCTGTTTGACGGTTTCCTCATCGGTCAGCCCCAGGGTTTCTTTGATCAACAGGGAACCGAAGGCCACCCGGGCCAGCTTGGCCACATTGCTGGTACCGCTGTGGAAAAGATCCAAGTAATCGCCTTCGATGTCGTACCAGGAGAGCAACCCAGCCTTGATTACCCAGCGGTTATCAGCTGAAAGGGTGCCGTTGAAGGTCAGTATGAAATCTTCTACGTTTTGTTGGACATTCTTTTTCCAATACAATTGTTTCACCCTTATGTGCAAGATTTTGGATGGGTAACTATATATTTTCTTGCACTATTCTATCACGAAAAGGGCTAAAAAGGCTTATGTTCCGAGCCCTTAGACATGTGCAGGAAAACCTACTTATTACACAATGGAACAACATTTTTCCCCTTAATAATTTTAACTTCAAAAGAGATACTTCTTAACAGCATTTATTACATAACAGCCTGCATTTAAATAGGCCCTACAAAAGCTGATCCCTTCCTGATTTACCTGTATATCAATTACCTTCTTGTAGTTTTTATTTTTCCTTGCGGAAAGCGAATCTTTTTCCCCTGTTCGGTATTGAATTAGAGCTTCATTTATTCCTCTTGCAACAACACCGCGTCTTAATAGCATTAGCCATGTCGCATAATCCTGTCCCGAGCGCCTTAGCGGCATTCTAAAATCTCCTAGCTGAGTCCTATCAACAATAATGGTAGAAGTAGCTAGCATAGTATTCTTCAGGAGTTTTTTATAAGTACATGTTTCGCAAATACCTCGTTTACCTTTAATAACATTACCATCATCATCAACCATTTCGATAGCTGTGTAACATAATGGTGTACCTGTTTCTTTCATAAGGTTAATCTGCTTTTCTATTTTCCCCGGTTTCCAACTATCATCTGCATCAAGAAAAGCTACGAACCGCCCTCGACCAAGTCCTAGTGCTTTATTCCGTGCTACGCCTGCACCTTGATTTATTTCTTGTTTATAGTAAACAATGTTGCTATATATCTTCTTCATTTCTTTTATTATTTCTGCGGAATTGTCTGGAGAACAGTCGTCAACCAGTACTATTTCTACGTTTTTGTAAGTCTGGTCTAATACAGACTTTATTGTATTTCTGATATATTTTTCTGCTTTGTAGACAGGAATAATTACAGATACCAATCCCTCAACATATTTTTTATTCAAAGTCATCACCAAAGTTCCTTTACTCTACGAACAATTCCCTTAACATCTATTCCGTACTGACTTCTCAAATACTTCTGGTTCCCTACCATTGAACAATATTCATCATTGATACCAATTCTGGTAAGTTTGCAGCTTTTGCCGGCATCAGCTAAAACTTCTGCGACAGCAGAACCGAAACCACCGACAATACTGTGTTCTTCAATTGTAACGATATGGTCAAATCCATCAGCACAATTTAATATTGATTCTTTATCAATTGGCTTCACAGTGTGAAAGCTGTATTGCTCGACATTTACACCCTGTTTCTCCAATTCATCACAAGCATCGTTTGTGTCATCTAAGATTGCCCCTGTGGAAAACAAAGCAATTTTCGCTCTTTCACTCGTTTTTACTTTCAATGCTTTTCCAATCTTATATCCATCAATCTTTTTATGCACTTTTTTCTCGCCGCCACGCCCAAGGCGCAGATAAACTGTTCCTGGATAATTGACAATAGCTTTAGTAGCTTCTGCAGCCTCGACAAGGTCACCGGGGCAAACAACAGCAACTTCAGGCAAAGCCCTCAAGCATGCAATATCTTCAGTCGCATGATGGCTCATACCAAGTGAACCGTAAGCAAATCCTCCTCCAACACATACTATTTTCACATTTGCATTGTGATAGGCACAATCGTTTCTGATCTGCTCCAGGCAACGTAAAGTTGAGAAATTTCCTATAGAATATGTAAACACTATTTTCCCCTGAAAAGCTAATCCAGCAGCAAAAGCAATCATATTTTGTTCTGCGATTCCCATATTTGTAAACTGCTCAGGCAGAAGCTCCCAAAAGGGTTTTAAAACACCAAATCCAAGATCTCCAGTAAGAAGATGCACATTATTATCTTCCTGTGCCAGATCAATTAATGTTCCAACAAATGCATCTCTCATTAATATCGTTCCTCAATTTACTTTGCTGATGCGACCCTTTTAAGCGGTACATCTACCCTATACATATCTGTTATACCTTCCGGCATTTTTGATCGTAATTCTTCAACCGCTGAGTCATACTCCTCACCCTCATGGGGAAACCGGTAATGCCAAAGTATATCATTCTCCATAAAAGAGATCCCTTTGCCTTTTATGGTGTTTGCTATTATTACGGTAGGTTTATATTCTGTTTTTTTAGCTTTAATGAACGCATGCCTTAAATCATCATGATCATGCCCGTCAATATCTATTACATTCCACCCAAAGGCCTTCCATTTGTCTGCAAAGGGCGAAAGCGTTATTGTGTTTTCACAAAAATCAAGACTTTGCATTTTGTTGTGGTCAATAATTGCAATAAGGTTGTTAAGTTTATAGTGATTGGCAATTAAAACTGCCTCCCATACGGCGCCCTCGTCGCATTCCCCATCACCACAAATTACAAATACCTTGTGTGGTTTATTGTCAATTTTTGCTCCATAAGCCATTCCTGCCCCTACAGATAATCCATGTCCGAGAGAACCTGTGGAAAATTCAACACCAGGAATGCCCTTATGAGAAACATGGCCTGATAATTTGCTTCCGTTGGCATAATGGGTTTTCAATTTTTCTACATCAAAAAAACCTTTTTCAGCCAAAGCAGCATAGATAGCAGCACCAGCGTGACCCTTGCTAAGTATGATTCTATCCCTTTCCGGCATGTCAGGATGTTTAGGATTTACATTCGCTATGTCGTTATAAAGTACTGCAACAATATCAGCTACTGAAAGAATAGATCCTATATGAGATCCTTGGGATATGTGGGTCATTTCAACACCGTGCCGTCTTATTTTCCATGCGAGCTGTACGCTATTCATACAGAAAGCTCTCCTCTTTCCCAGCTGCACGAATTGATAAGGCTTTACTTGCTGGACTACTATATTTATTAATTAAAACGATATTCTTAATGTTTTCAGGCAACCTATCGGTCCGTGATATAATCTTGTAAATTGTCCAAAAGATTATCTTAATATCAATAGAAAAAGAATGGTTCGCTCTGTAGTACAACTGTAGCTGGAGTTTTAATGGCCGTATATATTTGACATATGCTTCATCCGGATCCCTTGCTTCGGTAAAAACTACAAATTGATTGAAATTGGTTATTGATGCCCAATCTGTAATTCCTGGTTTCAGGTCCAATATAGGCTTTTCCTTATCAGTGTACATATCAACATAAACTTGTAGCTCTGGTCTTGGTCCTACTAATGACATTTCACCAATTAGCACATTTATAAGCTGGGGCAATTCGTCAATTTTTGTGTTTCTTAAAAAGTGTCCTATTGGTGTGATGCGATCATCGTCATCACCTACATTCCACTTTCCCTTTCCTTCAGCGTCCATAACCATAGAGCGAAATTTAAATATCCTAAAGGGGTTGCCAAATTGACCTACTCTTACACCTCTAAAAAAAACGCCCCCGGGAGAAGTAAAAGCAATGATAATCGATAATACCAGAAACAATGGTGATAAAACTATAAGCCCTAATAAGCTGCATGAAATATCAAAAAAACGTTTTGTCATTTTTTACCCCATCCACTACATATTTCCGCCATCTACTGGCACGAGTGCGGCTTGCATGAATGAAGCTTGCTCGCTAGCCATAAAAAGCACTACATCAGCTATTTCTTTTGTTTTGCCAAATCTATTTACGGCTTGATGATGCCTTAAAAAATCTTCACATCGCGCTGGATCATCAACCAAATATTTGTCCCAATAGCTACCAGTAAAAACCACTGCACCTGGCATTATTGCTGACATAACTACACCGGATGATGCAATTGCGCGGCCTACTGTTGTAACATAAGCATTTAAGAAAGCCTTCGCTGATGCGTACAAAGGATTACCCCGAAGCATAAGTGCAGATATTGATGAGATATGTATTACCCGCCCCCAACGCCTATCTATCATAGGTGGTATCAATACATTGTTCATGTCTATCGCTATACCTGCATTAAATTTCCAAGCATATTGCCATTCTTCCAGGGTCCCCAAAGCATTTCTACTTACTAAAGAACCTCCAACGTTATGAACAACTATGTCAAAAATGCCTCTTTCCTCAACCAACTTACACGCTAATTGATTCGCGTCAACCTCCATAATGTCTGCAGCATAGTAAGCATTTTCTGTGGAATACTCATGCTCCATTTTTTTTCCCAATGCATACAGCAAATCCTCACTTCGAGCGATAGTAGTTATTCTCGCACCTTCATGAGCAAAACCAAGGGTGATACTTTTCCCAATACCTTTACTAGCGCCCACAATAAGAACATTCTTGTCTTTAATTCCCAAATCCATGTTTAAGCCTCCACAAAACATCCATATATCAACTTGGCTATACATAACAAGAGTTTTATTTCATCATTTTGGTTGAAAACATCCATCCTTCCTTTTTATCAGCAACCCCGCTCCAATCCCGACTCCAATGACTACAAAACCTATGACCATCTGAATTAAGGCACCGCGCATAAGGGTACCCTGAGCCAGGGCAATTACTTGAGACAACAGTTCAGGATTGGCTCCCACAAGCTTATCGATTACTTCGTTCTTTTGAGCAAGTGCCTGGATAAAGGGAGCTTTATTAAGAAATACTGTAAACAATGCAAAGGTAATTCCCGAAGCAAGGAAACCACCTCCGTACCATTTCAAGCCCGGGGGCAGTCCACCTAAAAAAAGAGCAAGTATAAATAAGAGTCCGTAAGCCGCGTAGGAAACATAGGGGAACCAGGAACGAATCCTACGGAAAGCCACCAGGCTTTGGGAAATCTTTGGATCAAGATCTGCCGGACTGTCAATAGAGATCACTTCATAGCTGTCGGGGATGACCTCCCGGCACAGGAAGCCCTCAAGCAAGCCGGCCAACCTTGGGTTGTCCTGCTGCCCGGCCAGGCTGAGTAGTTCCCTGCCGAAGAGCTCCTTCTGTTCGCTGATATCCACCGTGACATTAAGCTGCTGAGAGGTGCCATCAATGAAGTTGAGAACATCTTCGGCAGCACGACCGAGCTGCTTTTCAAACCATGCTTCATCGAAGGCACTGCGGAAGGCCCGGTAAACAGCCGATTCGGGATCAGGAGGGGTCTCCTGGCCGGTAAGGCCCTGCCAAAGGCTGTCCCGGATATATTCCTGCAAATCGGGATCGCCGGCCAGCTCAAGGTAAAATTTATGGTTAAGGGCCGTTCTCTCCAGCGCCTGCCCGGACTGGATAATCATACCGCAGATAATTACAGCGATGAAAAGTAGAATTAGTGCGGTATTTGCTGCGGTTGATTTGTTTTTTTGACTAGCGATCCGTTTCATATTGCTAAATCCTCCTGCGGGCGGGGATGGAACCCCGCCCCTACTATCGTGGACGAGGCATGCTTCGCCCCTACGGCTTTATGCCTGATCCGGCCAATGCGGGCGGGGATGGAACCCCGCCCCTACAACTATCGTGGGAGCGGCATGCCCGGTCCTCCCCCATCAAGGGGGAGGAAGAAACCCCTGTGGCTCCCCACAAGGGGGGAAGGGCCTGGAAAAGTCTCTGGATGATCTGCTCTGTTTGCAGCAGGTTGGGCTTCCAGTAGCTGATGCCGCCGCGGTTGTAGAACCAGCCGGGTACGATCTCCATAGCCATGTCCTTTTCGGTGATCCCTGACAGTTTGCGGCGCAAGGCCAAGGCCCCGGGTATGCTGATATCGGTATCAATGTTATCCCAGGCCGCCAGCATAATATAAAAGAGATCGTCAAGAGAGCGCTCTTTGGCGGCGCCGGCAACAGTTTTGATAAAGCGCTGCTGGCGCCGGACCCGGGCGATATCGCCCATGGGATCTTTGCGCGTGGAGACCACCGCAAAGGCCATATCGCCGTCCAGGTGCTGCAGACCCGGCTCCAGGTGAAGACCGCGGCTGTCGATAGCCCTGTCAACTTCAAAGTCAACGCCGCCGAGGAGGTCGACGACATCCTTGAAAGCGATGTAATTGAGTCCCACATAGTGATCTACCTCTATGCCGGTGAAAATCTCCACAGTCTCCACCAGAAGGGGCGCCCTGCCGAAAGCGTAGGAGTGGTTGATCTTGTCGTCGCCGGGGCGGCCCGGTATGACGACCAGTGTGTCCCGGGGTATGGAGAGAAGCGATGCTTTCCCGGAACCCGGATCGGTCTGGATGAGAACGATGGTGTCGGCCCGGCCGACGCCGGCGCGGTAGCTGCCCCCCACCCACTCCCCGGCATCGATGCCGAAAAGGAGGAATGTGACAGGTTCGTCTTCTGTTTCTTCCGGCTGGAGAGCGGCGGCTGCATCGACTGTTTTAACAAGAGCGCCGGTAAGGGAGACAAAGCCGGCATAGAGCTTCGCAGTTACAAAGCACAGTAGTGCCGGGAGCATGAGCAAAGCGATGATACTGATAGCCGTTGCCGGGGGAGATCCCTTTAAACCCCTTTTTTTCTCCAACAATGTACGGTTCAACCTCCTGCGGGCAGGTCAGGACCCGCCCCTGCAGCTTTAAGATACTCTATCCCTTTACCCCCTCCACCCCTGCCCTCATCTGGGGGGAGGGAGAAATACCTGAGTCAGGGAACGCAGTACCAGACCCCGTCGATCATCTCCCAGCTGTGGGAGATGGTGTAATAAGATGTATTCGCGGGGTCCATGGCGCCGGCGGACTTGTAAAGATCAATAGCCTCGGTAAAGCCCATATTTGTCCGCACATTGCCCAGACCTGTCGAGATGAGCGACGACACCTGGGAGAACTCATGAACATTGCCGATCGCCCTGAGCATTCCCATCATCACCTGCTGCTGGTTGTGAATGCGGCTGTCGTCACCGCCGGAGCGGTCCCGGGCCACCTTTAAGGCGCTGCTGCCGCTCATTCGCTGCCCGTTCACGGTAATCCCGCCCAGGGCATCGACAATACTCTGAAAGCCGCCGAAGGTAACCTCGGCATAGTAATGAGGGCTGATGCCGCTGAGGCGCTTCACATTCTCCAGCATCACATCCCGTCCGCCGCCGTACCAGTAGATCTCGGTAATCTTGCATTTTCCATCGCGCCCCTTGCCGGGAATATAGGCCAGGGTGTCGCGGGGAATGGAGATGACGCGGCCGCTCTTGCTGCCTGTGTCCAGCGTCACCACCATAACCACATCGGCAAGGCGCTCGCCGCCGTCAAGGCCCAGGAGCAGAAAGTGAATGCGCTGCCCCGAAGCGGTCTCTTCACCGGGCCCCGCCATGGATTCATCCTTTTCAGGGTCTTCAGCGAGCTCGTCTTCATCTGCCGACTCGCCGGGCGGATCTGTCCAGGGTCCCGGGTAGAGCTTTTCCACATCATCGCTTTCGCTCCCCGGGTCAAGGGCCTGGTACTTACTCCAGCTGCGGTATATCCAGATCCCGCCGGCTGCCCCCGCCAGAAGCAGAAGCGCCAGTGTAATCAGGAGCACCTTTTTTTTCATCCAATCAACCCCCGGCTGCCGGCCGCAGTAAAGAGGCCGGCGGCTTTATTTGGCTAACAGGCTACGATGTAAAAAACGGTAAGTAAAACAAATTATATCATAATCCTGTGACGCCATGCTGTCAGGGCATCACTGCTCTGAACCGTATTCATAGTAGTAGTAATAGGCGCCGTTTTTCGACGGCAGCGCATTCATTACCGCTCCAATGATGTGGGCATCCACTTTTTTAAGCTGATCCAGAGCATAAAGAGCTTCCTCCCGGGTAACAATGCCGTAGCGGATAACAAAAATTGTGGCATCAACAAGCTGCGACAGGATGGCGGGGTCTGTAGCTGCATTCACCGGCGGGGTATCAAAGAGGAGGTAGTCATAGGATGCCGAGAGGGTCTGCACCATCTCCCTGAATTTGGCGGAAGCGATAAGCTCCGATGGGTTGGGCGGAATTGGGCCGCTGCTCAGTATGCAGACATTGTCGAAGATGCTCTGGTAGATGATCCTGTCCAGCTCCAGCTCGCTGTCAAAAAGATGGCTGGTCAGGCCCTGCTCATTTCGAAACTTGAACAGCTTATGCAGATCGGGCTTGCGCAGATCGGTATCGACAAGGAGGACAGAGGATCCTGTTTTGGCGAGGGCCAGCCCCAGATTGACCAGTGTGGTTGTTTTGCCGCAGCCGGGAACAGGCCCGGCAACCATGATCTTTTTTAGCGGTTTGTCGATTCCGGCAAACTGAATATTCGTCCTTAAGGTGCGGAAAGCCTCGGCGGCAGGTGAGCGGGAATCGCCGGCCAGCAAAAGCGTCTTGCCAGGTGATTTAGTAATTTTCAAGTTTACCTGTCCTCCATTACCGGTATATTGCCCAAAACCGCCAGACCGAGAAGCGCCTCGATCTCTTCAGCTGTCTTGATGGTCCGGTCAAGATAATGCTGCAGCAGGGCAATGCCCAGTGCAGCCATAAAACCGATTACAGAAGCTGCGGCAATGTTTAGATTTATCCGCGGGCTGACAGGTTTAACCGGAACAGCGGCTTCATCGATAATGCTCACATTGTCCACTCTCATTATCTTGGTAACCTCTTGCATGAAAATCTGGGCAACCTCGTTGCTAATCCGCCCTGCCAGGGCGGGGTCGGTATCATTTACATTTATGGTGATAATCTCGGTATTCTTTACAGAGGAGACAGTGACCTTTGATTTCAGCGCATCGGCGCTGTAGGGCAAACTCAGGCTGTTGATCACTTTGTCCAGGACGCGCCGGCTGTGCACGATAACCTGGTAGGTATCGGTAAGCTGGCGGCTCACCTGGATATCCTGGTACAGGATCTGGTCGCTGTCTGCGGGCTTCATCACCATGAGAGTGGCGGAAGCCTCGTAGCGGGGCTTTATAAATATGATGCTCACTGTAGCGCTGATAAAGGCAGCCAGCAGGGTGAACAAAAGGATCATCTTCCAGCGGCTGCTAACTATTTGCCATAGTTCTAAAAGATCTAGTTCCTGCTCTTCCATAAAGCACTCCCCGCCTCCCAATTAAAGGATATCCTCTCTTTGATACGGTGAAACCTGCTTTTGTGCAGGGGGGCAGGTTCAGGCACCTCAAAAGCCTCCCCGCGCAGAAGCAAAGCGGCCCTCTCTTTGAGCATGGCCGGCAGCACTTCGGGGCCAACCTTTTTCCGGATCAGCTCCGCAGCAGGCCCTGTCTGGGCCAGGGTGCGCCCCGCCCTGTGTGCATCTGTGGCCAGCAGGTGCACAAGGCGGTGCTGAAGCATCTTCCAGGCGGCTTTTTGGGCTGCCGGTCCTTTAAGCCCGGTAAAGCTGCTTAGAGTGAGCTGCGTGTAGACCCCCCGGGTTACCAGTTCGAAAAGGAGCGGCAGGTCCTCCTGAAGGGCTTTGATCCTTTCAGGGTGCGCCAGGATAGGGTAATAGCCGTGCGCTCTCATTTCGAAAAGGAGATCCTCGGCATAGGGGGGCACCTCCTGGTATAGCGGCAGCTCCACCAGGAGGTAGGGCCCTCTGTTTAGCGTGGGGACCTGCCCGCTTTTCAGGCGCTTAAGCAGCTGCGGCTCCAGGGCCAGCTCCGCACCGGGGTGAACCTCCAGGGGGATCGCCCGGTGCTCAAGCTCGGCGCTGAAGCGACGGCAGTGCTCTTCCACCTCATCTATACAGGGCACCCCCTCATAACAATGCGGGGTGGCCACAACAGCAGCAAAGCCCTGCCGGACAAGTCCTTCCGCCAGCTCAAGGGAACTCTGCAGATCAGGAGGGCCGTCATCGTCTATTTCAGGCAAAATATGAACATGTATGTCAATAGCTCCCTCCATAGACCGCCCTTCTCCATATTTACCATAATTATTATTCACATTCGACAATTAAACAAAATATCCTGCTTCAGAGAGGGCAAAAATAGATTCACTTTTCACGCGTTGGGAAATCCTCTTTATTTTACAGCAGCGGCGGGGGAGTTTCCCTTTAAAGAGCCCTTAAGAAAAGGGATCATCTGTAAGTGCCGGGCCTTTAAGAGATCCGGCGTCAACAAGTTATGTCAACAAAAGGAGAGACATATTTTTAAAAAAGGGGCATAGAGATATATGTTGGGGCTCATACCAGATAAAGTAATCCACACTATGCACAGGGTTATCCACAGGTTTTAAGGCGATAGAGCAGTTTTCCCTCTCCCCTGTTCACACTATCCACAAAGGGTAGACATAAGCCTTTCTCCAGTTATGGGAATTAAGAGGGTTATTATGGCGCTAAAGGTTTACTTCGGATAGGAACAATGTGTTGTGTTAAGAAGAGGATTAGAGAGGGCGGCGCTTTAGAAGGAGCGGCCCGGCGGAAGAGAGGCGGAGGCATTGAGATTCAGGGGGGCGAAGATGCCGCGGCGGTAAAGGGGAAAAGCGGCGGCGGCGATCATGGCGGCATTATCTGTGCAGAGGGCAGGCGGCGGAAAGTAGAGCGGCACTGCAGGAAGGGTCCGCTGCAGCTCTTCACGTAAAAGCGTGCGAAGGCGGCTGTTGGCGGCGACGCCTCCGGCGAGGAGGAGACACCGGGCGCTGTACTCCCGGGCAGCGGACACAGTCTTCTCCACAAGGGCCCCCACAAGGGCTTCCTGGAAAGAGGCGGCCAGATCGGGCGGAGGGGGCGCTTCGCCTTTCTGGCGCAGGTTGTGCAGATGGTTGATCACCGCCGACTTGAGCCCGCTAAAGCTGAAGTCAAAGCGGCCCCCTTCGCCCAGATTGGCGCGGGGAAAGAGAACGGCGGCGGCATCGCCTGCTGCGGCGAGGCGGTCTATGGAGGGGCCGCCGGGATAGCCCAGGCCCATGGCCCGGGCCACTTTGTCAAAGGTTTCGCCGGCGGCATCATCGCGGCTCTGCCCCAGCAGGGTGATCTCATCGGGCTCGGGCATGTACAGCAGACTGGTATGGCCGCCGGAGGCGATAAGCGCCACCAGGGGGTAGCAGATGCCGGCGCCGGTAAGGTGGTTGGCGTAGAGGTGCGCCTCCACATGGTTCACGGCGATAAGGGGCAGGCGGGCGGCATAGGCCAGCGCCTTGGCGGTGGAGACGCCGATAAGGAGGGCCCCCACCAGGCCGGGGCCGCTGGAGACGGCCAGGGCGCTCATCTCTCCCAGGCTGAGACGCGCTTCGGCAAGGGCTTCATCGATGATGAGGTTGATCTGCTCCAGGTGGCGCCGCGAGGCGATCTCAGGAACAACGCCGCCGTAGACGGCATGGATTTTAACCTGCGAGGAGATGACATTGCTGAGGATGCGGCGGCCCTTCTTAACCACCGCAGCGGCTGTCTCATCGCAGGAGCTCTCAATGCCCAGGATGTAGAGGGGCTCTTTTGTAATTGAAACTTCAGGAGGCGGAGTCATCGCCGCATCCCCCACCTTCAGATTTGAGATTGCTTTTGAACATGACCAGGCCGTCTTCATCAAAATAGTAATGCTTCCGCACTCCCTTGACGGCGAAACCGTACTTTTCGTACAGGGTGCGGGCGGCATGGTTGCTCGGGCGCACCTCCAGGGAGATGCGGCGCGCTCCCAAATCGTTTGACTTCGCCACAAGGGTCTTTAAAAGGGCGGCGCCGATGCCGCTGCGGCGGTAGGGCTCCTGCACCGCCAGGGTGGTCAGGTGGGCCTCATCATAGATGATCCAGATGCCGCCGTAGCCCACCACTTTCTCTCCCAGGCGGGCCACGATGTAGTGGGCCATATCGTTTCGGAGAAGCTCGGTGCGAAATGACTCGGGCGACCAGGGGTTTTCAAAGGAGCTCTGCTCTATCCTGGCCACGGCTGCAAGGTCTTTCAGGGTCATCGGCTCAATGACTGCATTCAGGGTCAGCTTGCACCTCTCCTTTTACGCTCCTCCAGGCGGCGCTCCGCTTCGGGGCGGCGCAGATAGATGGGCAGCAGCTCATGATAGGAGGGCGCCGCGCTGCGGGCCAGCAGGCGGCTGCCGCAGAGCGCCACCCGGGCGGCGCTGCAGTTGCGCAAAGGCTCCGGCGTGATCACAGCCAGGGGGCCCAGCGCTTCGCCGAGGTAAGAGCCGTACGTATTCAGTCCTTCGCCGGTGAAGACAATGGCTTCACCATATGTCTTGAGCCGCTCCACAAAAGGAGCAAGCTCCACCGCAGCGGGAGGGATGATCAGCTCCAGGCTGCGGTGCGGGTGGGGCTCGCGCCGGTAAAGGGCGCTGTAGATTTCGCTGCGGCGGGCATCGAGGAGAGGGCAGATGAGGGCGCCCGGCAGGGGCACCGCCTCGGCCAGGGCCTGCAGCGTGGAGAGGCCCACCGCCGGTATGGCCAGGCCCTGGGCCAGCGCCCGGGCGGTGGAGACGCCGATGCGGACGCCGGTAAAGGAGCCGGGCCCGGCGGCAACGGCGACAGCCTGCAGCGCCTCCCGTTCAACGGCGCTCTCCTTGAGCAGGGCATCTATGAGCGGCATCAGGCGCTCCGAGTGGGTCTTCCTTATATTCAGGGTGTATTCGGCCAGCAGCGACTCTCCCTTTAGCAGGGCCACGCTGCAGGCCAGTGTTGCGGTGTCAATTCCAAGGATCAGCAGTTCCAGCCCAGCCTCCCCCATTATCTTCGTTAACAAGCGAGTGCGGCAGCATATTCAGGCTGCCGTCAACTTTCCAGGTGATATTCTCGATCAGCCCGGCCACAAGGCGGGAGCTTTCGGGACACCGGGGAATAAAGCGCAGGCGGCGGCTTTCGCTGCCCTGATCGCGGCAGCGCTCCAGGGTGATCTCCAGATGCTGCTGAGGGATCACCCGGGGGATATTGCCGGCCCATTCGATAAAGGCAACGCCTTCGCCGGGCAGGTACTCTTCAAAGGCCAGGTCCTCCAGCGAGGCCTCTTCGGTGAGACGGTAAAAGTCAAAATGATACACCGGGAGGCGGCCCTGGTAGATTTTTAAGAGTACAAAGGAAGGGCTGGTCACCATTTCGGTTACCCCCAGGCCGGCGGCGGCGCCGCGGACAAAGACGGTCTTGCCGCTGCCCAGTTCACCTTTCAGGGTGATGACGATAGGTTTCCGGATCAGTTCGCCCAGGACCCTGCCGATATAGGCGCTCTCCTTTTCGCTGCGCGTTGTTAAAAATGCTTCTCCTTGCTGCATAGTCCCCCGCTTTTCCATATTTTCCTGAAAATATTATATCTTTCAAGGGGGGAAAAAGCAAATAAAGCGGCGTGGGTCGTCGGGGGGGTGAATGCGGGCGCAGTAAGCGGGCAGCCTCTCTTTCCCCCGGGGGGGGGGCGGTGCAGCCATTTTCATTGAATTATCAGGGGTTCTGTTGTAAAATAAGCATAAATCGAAAAAGAGCACCTAATTGTTTATGATTTAGTTGACCCGATCCAGTAGAAATACACTCTTGTGAAGAGGCTTAAGCTGAATGAACCTACCCGATCTGTCCGTGCGGCGGCCTGTGGCCACCATCACCATCCTGCTCATCGTTTTAGTCATCGGCACCGTCTCCCTGGTCCAGACCCCTCTGGACCTGCTGCCCGATATTAAACCGCCTTTTCTGGCGGTGATCACTTTATTTCCCGGCAGCTCGCCCCAGGAAAATTTAAATATGGTCACCGAACCCATTGAGGATGTTGTCGCTCCGGTGAGCGGGGTGAAAAATATCATCTCCCTCTCCCAGGAGCATGTCTCCATGGTGGCCCTGGAGTTCAGCTGGGGGAGCAATCTTAACCGGAAGCGCGAAGAGGTGGGCACGCGGCTCGATCTTTTAACCCTGCCCGAGGGGGTGCAGCGGCCCATTATCCTGGAATTTGACCCCACGCTGCTGCCGGTGATGCAGGTGGATGTGAGCAGCAGCCTGGAGCCCCTGGAGCTTACCGAATGGCTGGAGCAGAGCGCCAGGCCGCGGCTGGAGACCATCCCCGGCGTGGCCAGCCTGAGGGTCGAGGGCGGGGTGAAGCGCGATCTCTTTATCCGCCTCTTCCCCGAGGGCATCCGGGAGAAGGAGGTCTCCTTTGAGCAGGTTTCCAATATCCTGCAGGCGAGCCTGCTCAACCTCCCCGGCGGCAAGGTGGAGGTGGATGAGAAGCAGATGCGCATCCGCCTTGTGGGCCGCGCCCTGACGCCGGAGGAGCTGGGCAGCCTCGTTGTGGGCTTTCATCTTGATGAGGCGGAGCTGAAGAAGCTTCTGGGGCGCACTGTGGATATAGATTTGAACCGGATGCTGGGGCAGATGACGCCCGACCAGGGCAGCCTGGAGCTGCCGCTGCGGGAAATATATCTCAGCGATGTCATGCCGCAGATGGAGCTTGGCGATGATGGCAGGCTCATTATCGAGCCTGATGCCGCCCTTATGGAGCAGCTGGGTGTTGAGCTGGAGCAGGTCGCCGCGGCGCTGCCCGGCGGGTGGCCCCTGGCCATAGAGGGCGGCACGATCATGGTGACGCTGCCGCCGGGGGTGAGCCCCGATCTGGAGGAGCTGGGCCGGAGCCGCCTGGCCGCCATCCCCGACTTTGAAGCCTGGAAAGAGCTGCTCCGGGATCTGGAGCAGAAGATCCAGGGCGAGCTGGATAAGGCGTCGCAACAGCTGGAGCAGGCCATTGTGGATATGTCCATGGCCATGATCCTCGCTTCAGCGGGGGGCGGCGGCGGCATGGCGGCTATACCGGAGGAGGATTTTCCCCTCATCCCCATCAGGCTGGGCGAGATCGCCGAAGTGAAGATCGATCTGCACGAGGCTTCGGCAATAAACCGGATCAACAGGCAGCCCAGCATGGGCTTCTACCTGCAAAAGGAAGGCGAGGCCAACACGGTGCTGGTGTCGCGCCAGGTGCACCGGGCCCTGGAGGAGCTGGCGGCGGAGTTCAATGAGCTGGGCTACAATTTGAGCTTCAACTACACATTTGACCAGGCCCAGGAGATCGAGAGCGCCCTTATGGACCTGGCCAGATCGCTGCTTTTCGGCTCTCTGCTGGCTGTGGCGGTGCTGCTGCTCTTTTTGCGGAACTGGCGGACTATTCTGGTCATCGGCCTGACCATACCGGTGGCGGTCATCTCCGCCTTTGCCCTGCTCTACTTTTCGGGGCTCTCCATCAATTTGATGACCCTGGGGGCGCTGGCTCTGGCGGCGGGGATGCTCGTGGATAACTCCATCGTGGTGAGCGAGAATATCTACCGCCACCTGCAGGGGGGCGCCGCCCCCCTTGAGGCGGCCGTTAAGGGGAGCAATGAGGTGAGCGGGGCCATCTTCGCCTCCACTTTGACCACCATCAGCGTCTTCTTCCCCGTGGTCTTTTTGAGCGGGCTGGCCGGCGAGATCTTCCGCGACTTCGCCCTTACGGTGACCTGCGCCCTCTCGGCCTCGCTGGTGGTGGCGCTGACAGTCATCCCCATGCTGGCTTCGCGCTTTCTGCGCCGGGGGGAGGGTGCGGCGCCGGCCAAGGCGGCCCCCTCCCGCTACGGCAGCCTGCTGCAGTGGGTGCTCAGGCGCCCCTGGGCCGCTTTGGGCATCGGGGGGGCGGCGATGCTGCTGGGGGCGATCTTTATCCCCTTTCTCGACTCCGACCTCTTCCCCACTCCCGAGGAATCGGCCTTTTCCGTGGAGCTGATCCTGCCGCCGGGCACGCCGCTGGAGAAGACCGATGCCTCTGCAGCGGAGCTGGAGAAGATCATGGAGCAGCTGGAGGGGATCGAATATTTCTCCACGCAGATCGGGGAGCAGCAGCTCTTCGGTATCGCCATGGAGTCGGGGGTGGCCAACCGCGCCCGGATCAGGGCGCAGGTGGCCGCCGGGAGCGCCTCGCGCATAGATGAGATGATCGCCTCCATCGAGGCGAAGGCGGCGGCGCTGCTGCCGGGAGAGGCGGAGCTAAATTTCAAGCGGGAATCCATCATGGACTCCACAGGGCTGAGCATGGGGCTGGAGCTCATGGTGCAGGGGCCGGAGCAGGAGCAGGTAGAGGAGCTCTCGGCGCAGCTGCTGGAGAGGCTGCAGGAGCTGCCGGGCCTTACCGGGGTGCGCAGCGCCGCGGAGGAGGCCATTCCCGAGGTGCATGTGAAGGTGGACCAGGTGAAGGCGCTGCGCAAGGGGACCACGGCCTTCCAGCTGGGGATGATGCTGTACCAGGCTGTGGAGGGCATCTCCGTGGCCCGGCTGGAGACAGAGGAAGGGATTTTCGAGCTCATTTTGGGGCTGCGGAAAAGCGACCTGCAGAGCATGGAGGATCTGGAGGAGCTGGGCTTCTACACGGCGGGGGGGTCGTACCTGCGCCTGGGCGATGTGGCCGACATTGAGAAGGCGGTGGGGCCGCTGAGCATTGCCCGGGAAAATCAGCAGGTCATCGGCAGGATCCAGGCGCAGCTGCAGGGGATCAGCTTGAGCAATGCCAACAAGGCGGTGCAGGAGGCGATCAGCGATCTGGAGATCCCGCCGGGCTACCATGTGAGCGAGGCCACCTCCAGCCAGATGAGCGAGGTCTACGATGAGCTCTACCTGGTGCTCATTGTGGCCGCCTTCCTGGTGTACCTGGTGATGGCGGCGCAGTTTGAGTCTTTCCTGCACCCCTTTATCATTATCAGCAGCCTCCCCCTGGCGCTTTCGGGATCGGTCATCGCCTTGATGATCACCGGTAACGGCCTGAGCATACCGGCGCTTATCGGGGGGGTGGTGCTGGTGGGGATTTTGGTGAACAGCGGCATCATCATGGTGGACTATATTAACCAGCTGCGCCGCATTCACGGCCTGCCGCTTAAGGAGGCCATCATCACCGGGGCGGCCGCCCGGCTCCGGCCCATCCTCATGACCACCCTTACAACCATTTTAGGGCTGGTGCCCCTCTCCTTCGGCCTGGGCCAGGGCAGCCAGCTGCAGGCGCCCATGGCCATCGCCGTCATCGGGGGGATGACCAGCGGCACCATTTTGCTGCTGGGCTTTATCC
>CAZKGV010000018.1:0-22619 GCA_964552625.1 uncultured Acholeplasmataceae bacterium
TGAATTCTTTAATGGGTAATTTGCGCCTAACAAAGCCATCAATTTAGGGGTGCGTAAAAAACACTAGGGGTGTGCAAATTTTAGCAGGGGTGCGCTAGTGTATCAAAATAGGTCACCCAACACATTAAGAAAGCATTAGTCTGATACGTTAAGTATTGGGCTTTTTTTGTGATTTTAGTCAAAAATTGTTAAAAAACAACGAAAAATGAATAAAAATGTTAATTCTTAATCTATTTTTACTAATTTAAAGACAAAACTATTAAAATAGCTATTACAATTTAACGATTACCTAACGATTTAACTATTTTAAAATAGAAGAGATTATAAAAAAACAACATGTATTTAAATATCGGCCATAAAAACTCTTGATTTTGTTCACAAATAATGTATAATATATGTGAATAGCGGTGATGTTGTGGAAACAATCAATAATCTTGAAAAAATTAAAAATGTAATTAATCAAAGCAAACCGGGCAGTGTTTTTATTGCTTCTGATTTTGCAAATATTGCAAACAATGAAGTTATAAGAAAAAACTTGTCCCTTTTAACCAAAAGAAATTTTATTAATCGGATCAGTCATGGATTATATATAAAACCAGAGCACAGTAAATTAACAAATGAGATAATTCCTTTTGACATAGATAAGGTTGCAAATGCTATTGCTAGAAATCATGGATGGAAAATTATTCCTTTTGGGCAAACTGCTTTAAACATTTTGGGACTATCAAATCAAGTTCCAGTAACCTATGAATACTTAAGCGACGGACCATATAGATCTTATAAAATAGGTGGTTATAATATTAAATACATGCATCGCGCAAACAAAGATTTAAATGATATTCCTTATAAAACGGCACTGATTATTTCAGCTATTAGAGCTCTTGGCGAAACAAATGTTACAAGTAATCATATTGAAACAATAAAAACAAAGTTAACTGGTGAAGAAGAAAAACAAATATTAAATGATACAAAGTATATTACAAGATGGGTAAGAACGGTATTGGAAACAGTTGTTGCAAAATAAAAAGGAGAACGTATGTTAAAAGTAATAAATTTAAAGTTAAATGAAATTAATGAATTAGTAAGGCTAACTGCTGATAAAATGAAACTTCCACCATCTATGGTTGAAAAGGATTTTTGGGTAAGTTATATGTTGGAGTACCTGTTCAATCGTTTTGAGTATAGACATTTATTGGAATTTAAAGGTGGAACCAGTTTATCCAAGGGATATAATTTGATTGAAAGATTTTCTGAAGATATTGATGTTGTATTAAATCTAAAAGCTTTGGATGTGTCTGAAACAGAATTCAATAAAGCAAGAAGTAAAAATAAACAGGATGAATTTAACAAAAATTTGTTGAGTAAATCATATGAGTTTTTAAAAAATGATTTTTATAACAAGATTAAACAAGAGGTTGGTCTTGAATTAACACATCCACATGAATTTATTTTTAATGAAGAAGACGCTTCAATTAGCTTCAAGTATCCTCAAATATATCAAGATCCAACATTGCTACAAGAAATAAGATTAGAAGTAGGAGCACTTGCATCATGGGCGCCTTTTGAAAAACTAAGTATTAAATCGTTTGTAGCAGAACATTATTCTAACTTTTTCAACAAACCAGAGTTCAAAGTTCTTACTACACAAGCAAAAAGAACCTTTTGGGAAAAAATAGTTATCCTTCATAAAGAAGCAAATAGAACAAACGGAAAAACACCTCACAGATATTCAAGACACTATTATGATGTATACAAAATGATTCTGTCTAACATAAAAGATGAAGCATTAAATGACTTTGAATTATTGAAAGACGTTGTTGATTTTAATATTAAGTTTTATCCAACAAATTGGGCTAATTTTGAAGATGCAAAACAAGGGACATTTAAATTAATACCAAGTGATGAAACATTAGTTAAACTTTCTAAGGATTATGATGACATGCAAAGTATGTTGTATGGAGATAAACCAACTTTTGCTCAGATTATAAGTAAAATTAAAGAGTTTGAAAATTTGTTAAATCTTCAATAGATATAGTTGAATTATGCTATTGTAAAAATTAATTAACGAGGTATGGAAAATGAAGTTTAATGAGAATTTTAACTATCTTGAGAACGAAAAAATAAAATTGTTAATAATTGAAAAAAACAAAGGTGACAAAAATATAATTCCTTATTATTACTATGCAATAATATTAAAAGAGATAGATACAGAAATAGGGAAAATTAGTATAAGAGTTGGTCACAATAAACATTCTTATTATAATGGCAATATTGGATTTGAAATATATGATGAATATAGAGGTTTTAAATATTCATTGTTAGCCTCAAAGTTGGTTCTACAAATTGCTAAATATCATGAAATGAACTATTTACATCTAAGTTGTGATGAATCAAACATTGCGAGTTCAAAGATTATAGAAAATCTTGGAGCAAATCTTATTGAAGTAGTGGTACCGCCAATAGATTATATCTTTTATTATAAAGGAATGGAAAGACAAAAAATTTACAAGTTAGATTTGCAAACAGCTTAACAAAACCATCGATTTAGGGGTGTAGTAAATATTAACAGGGGTGTAGTAAATATTAACAGGGGTGTAGTGAAAAACACTAGGGGTGTAATAAATTTTGATAGGGGTGTTGTATTGTATCAAAATAGGTTATCCAACACATATTGAAAGCATAGGTTTGATACAAAAGTGTCAAGCCTTTTTTATTTGGAATAAAGGGTGAAATTCCCTATATTCCATCTACCACCAATTAATAGCAAGCATAGAAACGCAAGTTTATAATGAATATTTTGAGGCTTTTTGCTAAAACATAACTACAATTTAACGATTACCCTACAATTTAACGATTGCTATATAAAGTGGTTATGAATATTCATGCTAGTTTACGGAGTGATTTTTTTTCAATAATCCCAAAAAGTGCAAACAAAATACCCCAAAAAATGCAAACAAAATACCCCAAAAAATGCTAATAGTATTGCGCAAAAAGTAACAATGTGATATGATATTGATAGTAGGAGGGCGAAAAGATGTATAAGAAAAGAATTGTTGATGATGAAATAAAAACTTTAATAAATGTTCCAATAGCGATTCAATTAACTGGTCCAAAGTGGTGTGGTAAAACAACAACTGCAAAACATCATAGTAAAAGTTTTATAGATTTGCAAGATCCAGAAAAAGCATTTGATTATAAAAGAATAGCCGATGGGAATATTAATCTTTTGTTAGAAGGTGAAAAGCCTCGATTAATTGATGAGTGGCAAGAAATAAAACAAATTTGGAATGCTGTTAGAAGAGAAGTAGATAATAATAAAAATAACAAATTAGAGTATTTTCTCACTGGTTCAGTTATTCCTCCTAGTATAGATGGCCTACATACAGGAGTTGGAAGGGTAATTAGTTTAAAAATGAAGACAATGTCTCTTTACGAGAGTGGTGAATCAAATGGTTCAGTTTCATTAAAAGCTTTACTTGATAACAAAACAACCGTTAGTGCTACATCAACTTTAACTTATAGTGATTATGCTTATCTAACATGTCGTGGTGGATGGCCTAAAACTATTAGTTTATCTCAAGAACAAGCTCTTAAATTGGCTAAGGCATATGTAAAAGAGTTATGCGATAAAGATATATCAAGTTACGATAACGTAAAAAGAAATTCTACCTTAGCTTTTAATATCTTAAGAGCATATTCTAGGCAAGTTTCTACAATTGATACTGATAAAAAATTGTTTAATGAAGTTAGAAAATTAAGCGGTGAAGTTTCAGATAATACTATTAGAAATTATCTAGAAGTATTTAAAAACTTATATGTTATTGATGAGATTTTAGCATGGAATCCAAATATTAGAAGTAAAACTGCAATAAGCTCTTCAGCTAAAAAAACATTAATTGATCCTTCAATTGCAGCAGTGGTATTAAATTGTTCACCAAATCAGTTGCAACTAGACCCCGAAACATTTGGTTTACTATTTGAAAATTTATGTACACGAGATATAAGTGTCTATATTGAAAATAGTGGTGGTAATATTAAGCATTATAGAGACCGCTATGGTGTTGAGTGCGATACAATAGTTAATTTTGCTGACGGTAGATATGGCTTGATCCAAATAAAACTAGGAAGTAGTCAAATAGATGAAGCTATTAAAACAATGAAAAATATATATAGATTAATTTATAAAAACATTAACAACTTTCCTAATGACAAAACTTTATTGTTACCATCTTTTATGTTAGTTGTAACAGGAACTAAATATGCTTATAAAGTGAAAGATGATGAGTTTTCGAATATTTATGTTGTGCCGCTTGGTTGTCTTAGGCCATGATAATGTATATTAAGCAAAATAAGAATTTTGAATTTCGGGATTATAAAATTAATTTAGATGCTTTAAAATGAAGGAATATAATCAATTAAATAATATTTTTTTGATATAGTATGAATGATATTGAAAGGTAAACTAATATGAAAAAAATTATTAACAACATTAAACATCATTTAGATGATTACGAATGTATGTGGAATGGCATTGAAGATTTATATATGAGTGTTACAAAAACAAAAATTCCTAATCAGTTTTTTTTTGCGATGAGTGGTTTTTGTAGTTTTGTGTATCTTAAAACAAATAAACAAGATATTAAAAGATTGGTTTGGTTTAATAATGGAAGAACTAGGCCAATGTATAAATTTCTTGCACCAATAGTAAACTTTGATTATAAATTTATTGAATATAAAACTCCACAAAAGGCGTTAATTAAGTTAAAAAAAGAAATTGATAGCAATAATCCAGTAATTATTGGAGCTTTGGATATGTATTATTTGGAGTATTATCCTAAGCTTTATTATAAAGAACATATTCCTATCCATTATGTCATGGCAATTGGATATGATGATAATAAGGAATTAATTTATCTTTACGATGGAGGTAAAGAAAACTTAGTAACACTTTCTTATGAAAATTTATTGTTAAGCTGGCATGTTGAATGCCCAGGTATTAGTAAGCCTAATACTTTATGTACCATAAGGATTAATAAACCAAAAGCGATTATTGATATTGCTAAAGAAGCATTAAAAGCTAAAGCAGAAGCATTTATTAATCCAAAAACTTCTTTTCTTGGACAAAATGGAATTAAAAAGCTAGCTAAAGAAATAGTTAGTTGGGAAAAAGAATTAGGGAAAGAAGAAGTAAAAAAAGTGTTATTGAATATGGTTAAATATTTTGGATCCGTTCCAAGTATTCCGAACATCTTATTTGGAAGCAAACAAGATGATATGGTTAATTTTAAGTGTTCTCGCGATAAAATGAGCCAAGTTTTAATTGATTTAAATAATTATTTTAAAGATGATAAAATTATTGAAGCAAGCATTTTATTTGGCGAAAGCGGACATAAATTTGAGGTTTTATCTCAATTGTTAATTTGTTATATTCTTGATAAATCAAATGATTTAATTGAAGCATCACAAATTATTCTTGAAATCGGAAATATCGAAGCTAAGGCTTTTAGGCTTATTTATGAGATTGTTACTAGTTTTTAAAAAAGATAATAAGGATTTAAATTACCACAATATAATTCTAATGGTGATTTATTGTTACAGCAGATTATAAATATTTTGCAATTCAAAAAAATAAATGGCTTGGCAAAACTATCAAATTAGAGTTGCGTAATATTTGTCAGGGGTGCGTAATTGTATTAAAATAGGTCACCCAACACATATTGAATGAAATGGTTTGATGCATCTTGAATCAAACTTTTTTATTAAGAGAAAAATATTTAGCAATAATTAAAACAATCACATATAAAGACAGTAGCAGTAGCAAGGCATGTCTGATTTGCATGTCCACAGGATTATCATCAATGAGAGCTTTAATAAAGTTCAAAGGGATAACTAAAGACTTAGCTAACATCAGAAAAAGCGAGGCTAACTTTTTATAATTAATCGCAACAAACTCAACTGCTACAACAAAAACAAAAAATTCAATCCCATGAGAAAAATAGATAAGCAGAGCAAAAAATAAGATTAATTGATCAAATTTAAAGTTCTTAGGATTAAAGATAAAGCCCTTGTCTAAAAGGTTTGAAATAATAAGCAGCAATAAATAAACCCCACCAATGAACCCGAAAAAAACTAGCCAAGGAAAATCACTAGGGGTTTGGGAAAGTGAAATATCAAAGGAAAAAATCCAATGAAAAAACACAAACAAATTATTAGCATAAAAAAGTAAAAACATAATTAAATAAGCGGCTAAATAGTGTTTTTCTTTAACTAAAATCCAAACGGCTCCTAAAGATAAAACTGGACAAATAAGAGCGAATAGAAGAGAAAAAATATCATCTTGGTTTAACGACGCGCAATAGATTGCAAAACCTGATAGTAAACCTAAGATAATAAGTTGGATAGAAATGTTAATTTTTTGATTTAGTTGTTTCATTTTATTACCTCTTTCACTGATTATTATAGCAGTTATTATTTTTTTTGCATTATTGTTTTAGCATTTTTTAAAACAAATATCTTAACTTGTAAGAAAAAAAAGCTTTAAGTTACACTGTTCGATAATCAAACAATTTATTTATTAGTAAAAAAACAGAGTAATTATTTTGTTTTTATGATTGTTGCGGCATTTAAAAAGATAATACTTTTTACAGTTTTATTTTTGATTAAAAATTGATATAATAAAGTGTAAGCGCTTTTACATAAAACTAAAAAGAAAGAAGGTAAGGTATGAGTAACTTTAAGCTAATGAAAAAGTTTGGCCATGAACAACTCGTTTTTGTTCATGATAAACATACAAACTTAAAGGGTATTATTTGTATTCACGACACAACCTTAGGCCCAGCCTTAGGTGGAACAAGAATTTGGAATTATGAAAAGGAAGAAGATGCCGTATATGATGTCTTAAGACTTGCCCGAGGAATGACTTATAAAAATGCTGCTGCTGGTCTAAATTTAGGTGGCGGTAAAGCGGTTATTATCGGTGATGCGACTAAGATTAAATCTGAGGCATTTTTTCGTGCTTTTGGGCGGTTTGTGCAAAGCTTAAATGGTAGATACATTACTGCAGAAGATGTTAACACAACAACCAAAGACATGGATTTTGTTAAAATGGAAACAGATCATGTAGTGGGGCTTGAAGGTAAATCAGGGGATCCCTCGCCGATTACTGCTTTAGGTGCTTTTCATGGTATTAGAGCGAGTTTAAAGCATAAATTCGGTAATGAAGATATATCTAAATATAGTTATGCAATTCAAGGAGTTGGTAAAACAGGAGCCTATTTAATGGGTTATTTAATCGAAGCTGGTGCTAAGAAAATCTATTTTACTGATATTAATCAAGCAAGAATTGATGTTATTAAAAAAACACATCCAAATGCAATCTATGTAAAACCAGATGAAATTTTTACGCAAGCTGTAGATGTATTTGTTCCCTGTGCATTAGGTGGTGTTTTAAATGATAAAACAGTTAAGCAGTTAAAGGTTAAGATTGTAGCTGGGACATCAAATAATGTTTTAGAAGATGAAATCAAACATAGTAGAATGTTAAAAGATAGAAATATTTTATATGCGCCTGATTTTGTTATAAATGCTGGAGGCGTTATTAATGTTTATCATGAGATTCATGGTTATGTTAAAGAAAATGTCTTAAATGATATAAAAAGAATTTATGATAGACTCTTAGAAATTTTTGTTATCTCTGATAAGCAAAACATCGATACACAATCAGCAGCTAATATGTTTGCGGAAAACAGAATTAAACAAATTCATAATATTCACGGCAATTATATTTTAAAATGAAAAAGAGAATAACGGTGATTTCGGGCCATTATGGTAGTGGCAAATCTGAAATTTCTGTTAATTTAGCTATTTTAAAAAAAGTTAACGTTATTGTTGACTTAGACATTGTTAATCCTTATTTTCGTAGTCGAGAAATAAAACAGATTTTAAACGAATTTAAAATTGAAATGATCTCTTCGCCACTGGAAAAATCTTTAGGTAGTGACTTACCTTATTTATCAGCGCGCATATTTGCTCCTTTTTACAATCAAGATATAAAGGCAATTTATGATTTAGGTGGTAATCCGATTGGTGCGAAAGTATTTAGGCAATTTGAGGATTTAGATAAAGATGAAATAAATCATTTAGTCGCAATAAATGTATTTAGAGAAGAAACAGAAACAGTGGATGATATAGTTGCGATGATTAAGGCAATTGAAGGTGCTTCAGGTTTGAGGGTAACAGGGTTGATTAACAATTCAAACCTTTTAAATCTTACAACGTTTGAAGATATCTTAAAAGGGCAAGAAATAATTGAAAAAGTAGCAGAAATACTTAAACTTAAAATAGAATATACAACTGTAAAAAAAGAAATAAAAATAGCTGAAAAAGCTTTATTAGGTGAGGTTATTTATTTAACTCTTTATTTACGGAAATATTGGCTATAAGGAGGAAAAAATGGCATTAGGAAAAGTTGTTTTTGATTATGAGTTATGTAAGGGGTGTAATTTATGCGCACTTTATTGTCCAGTGAAAATATTAGAGCTGGATAAAACAAAAACAAACTCAAAAGGTTACAATATTATAAAAATTACCGATCCAGATAAATGCATTGGTTGCGCTTTTTGTGCGCTAATGTGTCCTGATTCTGTGATTACGGTTTATCGGGGAGGGAAAAAATGAAAAGAGTATTAATGAAAGGCAACGAGGCAATTGCTTTAGCAGCAATTAATGCAGGTTGTGATGCTTTTTTTGGCTATCCAATTACACCGCAAAACGAGGTGCCTGAGTATTTGTCAAAACATATGAAAAAGCACGGAAAAGTGTTTTTACAAGCAGAAAGCGAAGTTTCTGCAATTAATATGGTTTATGGAGCAAGTGCGGCTGGAAAAAGAGTTCTTACCAGTTCATCTAGTCCGGGGATTGCTCTTAAACAGGAAGGTATTTCTTATTTGGCAGGTTCGCAACTACCAAGCGTAATCATTAATGTAATGCGAGGGGGACCTGGTTTAGGTGGAATTCAACCAGGTCAAGCAGATTATAATCAAATAACTCGTGGTGGTGGTAATGGTGATTATTATGTTTTATCTTATGCACCAGAGAACTTGCAAGAAACAGTTGATTTAATTAATAAAGCCTTTGAAAAAGCTGATTATTACCGAAACCCAGTAATGATTGCTGTGGATGGTCTTATTGGGCAAATGATGGAGCCAGTTGTTATTCCAAAACGTAAGCAAAATGAAGTTTTTAAAAAACCTTGGGCCGCATCAGGGAAAAAAGGTGGACCAAGAAGAATAATTAATTCTTTGTTTTTAGACCCTTATGATTTAGAAAAGCATAATTTAGAGTTAAATAAAAAGTATCAAGAAATGAAAGAAAAAGAAGTGCTTTATGAAAAAGTTGATACTGATGATGCAGAGATTGTTGTTGTTGCATATGGAACAATGGCAAGAATCTGTCGTTCGGCTATCGAACAATTAAGAAATGAAAATATTAAAGTTGGATTAATTAGGCCAATTACTTTGTGGCCTTTTCCTGAGGAAGCTTTTCAAGAAATAAGTTCAAAAACAAAAGCGTATTTGGTTTGTGAGATGAGCTTAGGGCAAATGTTATATGATGTAAAGCTTGCTGTTTTAGGTAGAAGGAAAGTTGATTTTTACGGAAGAACAGGCGGAGTTGTGCCGGAACCAGCAGAGATAATTGAAAAAATTAAACAGTTAATTAGTGAGGTGAAAGCATGAACATCGTTTATCAAAAAACAAAAGGTCTAACCGATAAAACACTTTCTTATTGCCCTGGTTGTACACATGGAATTATTCATAAACTAGTTGCTGAGGTTTTAGAAGAGTTAAACTTGCTTGACAAAGCAGTTGGGATTGCAAGTGTTGGTTGTTCGGTGATGAGTTATGAATATTTTAACTGTGATATGGTGCAAGCTGCTCATGGAAGAGCTTGTGCGGTGGCAACAGGAATTAAAAGAGTTACGCCAGAAAATATTGTTTTTTCCTATCAAGGCGATGGCGATTTAGCTAGTATTGGAATTGCTGAGGCGATTCATGCAGCTAATAGAGGAGAAAATATTACAGTTATATTTATTAATAATGGTGTTTATGGTATGACTGGTGGTCAAATGGCTCCAACAACTCTTTTAGGTCAAAAAACAACAACTTCACAAGATGGTAGAAACGTTAAAGATCACGGTAATCCAATTAAAATAGCAGAAATGTTTGCAACAATTGATGGTGTTGCTTATTTAGAAAGGCTTTCTGTTGGCAGTCCCCAAAAAGTAAGACATGCTAAAAAATCAATTAAAAAAGCTTTTGAATATCAAATTAAAAATAAAGGTTTTACGATGCTTGAGTTTTTATCTACATGTCCAGTAAATTGGGGAAAAACATCTTATGATGCAATTCAGTGGATAGAACAAGAGATGGTAAAAAAATATCCTTTGCAAGTGTTTAAAGATTGTGGTGATAATGATGAATGATACTAAACAAATAACAATTGCTGGTTTTGGCGGTCAAGGTGTGATGTTGCTTGGGCAAATGCTAGCTCATATGGGCAATGAAACAAACCTTTATAGTTTGTGGTATCCTTCTTATGGCCCCGAAACAAGAGGTGGCACAGCCAATTGCGCGGTTACATTATCGCAAAAACCAATTAACTCACCTGTTTTTTCGAAAGCAACTACAGTAATTGCTTTAAACAAACCTTCACTTGATAAATTTATTAATCGGGTTTGTGATGATGGAGTTATTTTTTATAACTCATCATTAATTAAAGAAGATATTTTTCACGATAAAGCAAAAGTCTATGCTATACCAGTAAATGATTTAGCGATAAGCTTAGGGAATTTAAGAGTTGCTAATATGGTAATGCTGGGAGCTTATTTAGCTTTAAATGATGATTTTAGTGATCAGACAGTAGAAAATGTATTAAGAAAAATTTTAGGTGAAAGCAAAAAAGATTTGGTGGCAATTAACCTATTAGCTATTGCTGAAGGAAAAAAATATATTACTGAGTATGAGGATTAACATATGAAACACTTACATGATTTATTAAAACACACTGCGATATTATCAACTCAAACAATTGTCGTTGTTAATGCTGCTGATAAAACAGTTATCAAATCAATTTGTAAAGCTAATGAAAAAACAAAAATCAAGTCAATTTTAATTGGCGATAAAAAGAAAATAGAGGAAATCATTAAAGAAGAAGGCTGTTTAAAGGATTATCAAATAGTCGATGAAACTGATGATGTGATGGCGGCAAAAATTGGAGTTAAGCTAGTTAAACAAGGTAAGGGTACGATTTTAATGAAAGGCTTAATTGACACGAAAGTGTTTTTAAAGGCGGTAGTTGACAGACAAGAAGGAATTAGACAAGAAGAGTTGTTATCGCATGTAACAGCTTTATCGTTTCCGCAAATTAAAAGAATTATTTTTATTACCGATTGCGCGATGGTAATATCGCCAACAGTTGAACAAAAAATGAAAATAATCGAAAACTTGTTGTTGTTGACAAAAAAGTTAAATATCAAAAAGCCAAAGATTGCCTTAATCTCAGCGGTTGAAAAACCAAATGTAAATATCCCATCATCGCTTGATGCATCTATTTTGGCAGATTACTATCGAAAAGTTAATGCTAAAGATTATTTGGTTGATGGTCCGTTTGCTATTGATAATGTTGTTTCTAAAGAAGCAGCCTTACAAAAAGGAATTATTTCAGAAGTTGCTGGTTGTGCTGATGCGCTGGTTTTTCCTCATATAGACGTAGGCAATGTGTTTTATAAAACGGCAGTTTATATTGCTGGAGCACTAGCTGCTGGCATTGTTTTAGGGGCAAGAGTTCCAATTGTGTTAACTAGTAGAGCAGATTCAAGTGAAATTAAGTTTTATTCAATTTTACTGGCAGGAGTTTATGGCAATGGTTTATAAAATACTCGTGATAAACCTAGGTTCGACATCAACTAAAATTGCTATTTTTGAAAATGAAAATCAAGTTTTAGAAAAGACATTTAGGCATGAGTTAAGTGAAATACTAGCTTTTCCAACTTCAATTGCGCAAAAAGATTATCGAAAAAAACATATAACAAATTTTTTTAAGGAAAATAACTTAAATTTTTCTGATATTGATGTTTTTGTCGGTAGAGGAGGTTTAATTAAACCAGTTACTGGTGGTACTTATTTGGTCAATCCAGTAATGATTGAAGAACTAAGCACATTAAAATATGGAGATCATGTTTGTAATTTAGGGGCAATTCTTGCTTATGAATATGCAAACCCTTTTTCTAAAAGGGCGTTTATAGTTGATCCGGTTGTTGTTGATGAATTAAAACCAGTTGCCCGAGTTAGTGGCTATAAAGGCATTGAAAGAAGAAGCACCTTTCACGCTTTAAACCAAAAGGCTGTAGCTAAAAAATATGCTGAACAAATTAACAAACCATATGAAAACCTAAACTTAATCGTTGTTCATATGGGTGGCGGTATTTCAATTGGCCTCCATGAGAAAGGGCGTGTAGTTGATGTTAATAATGCCCTAGGCGGAGAAGGTCCTTTTTCGCCACAAAGAGCTGGAACATTGCCGTTTTATGATGTGATGGATTTAACTATGGAAAGTTCTGATTATCAAGAATTAAAGAAAATATTAGTTACAAAAGGTGGTCTTTATTCTTATTTAGGGACAAACTCAGGCAGTGAGATTGTCAAAAGAATTGAAAAAGGGAATCAGGAAGCTAACTTTTATTTAGATGCAATGGTTTATCAAATTATGAAAAATATTGGTTCACTGTATTTTGTAGCGCAAGGAAACATTGATGCAGTAATTTTTACCGGGGGATTAATTTATGAAAAAGAAATAGAAAAAAGGCTTGACCAAGCCTTGATAAAATCAATTAATCGGGCGTTTTATCCCGGTGAAGGCGAAATGACTGCTTTAGCTTCTGGTGCTTTACGAGTTTTAATGAAAAAAGAAGTTTTAAAGATTTATAAGTAAAAATTAAAGTATAAAAATTAACACCTTAACGATTCAAATTAAGGTGTTTTTTTCGTAAATACAATTTTTAGTTATGATAATTTCTATTAAAACTGGTTATTTTTTGATATAATCAATTGTAGGAGATTTTTATGGCTAAAACTTATAAAATGATTAATTTAAATATTTTAATTGATTATGTTTTTGATCGTTTTTATAAAAATAATTTAGATGCTTATATTACTTCTGAAAAGGCAGAGTATTTTATTTATACTCATTTAACTGATCAGGTGATAAAACCTAATTTGGAAATAGTCAAAAAAACTAATAAGAAAGCTTTTTTCGTTGATGAGTTTTATCGCTATGTCCTTTTTTATAATGATAATAAAATACCAGTAATTCTCATTAAAAAACGTAAAGATTTAAAAGAGTATCATATCTATTTAGATCAAAAAAGACAAAGCCCTCTTGATGGAATTGAATATACGATTCATCAAATGATATTTATGGAAATGGCTTTATCAAGAGGATTTTTGCCAATTCATGCGAGTGCTTTTGTCTTTGAGAATAAAGCGATTTTAGTTAGTGGTCCTTCGGGGATTGGAAAAACCACTTTAGCTAAGAGGATGAATAATTTATTTGGTTATCCAATTTTAAATGATGATAAACCTCTTTTACGGATTGAAAATGATTTAGTAGTAGTTTATGGAAGTCCGTTTTCTGGAAAAGAATCACTAAATTTTAATGCTGTTTATCCATTAGGCAAACTGCTTTTTATTGAAAAAGGGGAAAAAAACGAATTTATTATGATTTCACTTAAAATGGCGATAAATGAAATTCTTAAAAATATATTTAGGCCAGAAAATGAAGATATTTGGAACTTGGCAACGGATATTGCCACAAGAATAATCAAAGAAGATAAAATAATTAAATATGCTTGTAAAAATGATAACTCTGCCGGTTATATTTTACAAAAATACTTAAAAGAGGTAGTTTATGAAGATTAAAGATGGTTTTATTATTCAAGAGATTGCAGGCAAAAGTGTTGTTGTTGCGACTAAAGATGAGGCCCTAGATTTTAATTTAATAATTCATTTAAATGATTCAGCAAAGCTTTTGTTTAATGCTTTAAAAGAAGAAAAAGAAGAAAAACAGTTAGTTGAACTTTTAATGAATGTCTATGATGTTAGCTTAGAGGTTGCTCAAAAAGATGTTAAAGAGTTTGTTAAAATCTTAAAAGATAAAAATATAATATGATTGAAAAAATAGCTGCCAAAGACCTTTTAAAAGATATAGATAAAATACTTAATATCCAAGATGTTAAATTTAAGGTTACTGGTCATTCAATGTGGCCTTTTTTAAAAGATGGTAAAACAGTTATTAGGTTATCAAAGCTAAAAGGACTTAAAAAAGGGCAAGTTTATTTATTTAAAATTGATCAAAAATATTTTCTCCACCGTTTAATTAAAATAAAAAAAGATTATTTGATATTTCAAGGTGATGGCAATGTAAACAAAGAAAAGGTTCAAAAAGAAGATTTAATTGCGATTATGACTGCTTTTTATAATAAAAAAGAAATAACAGTCAGTAGTAAGTTATATAGATTTAAATTATTTGTTTATCGGTTGTTACCAAGAAGAATTACGCTTAAATTATTTAAAAGGATAAAAAGATGAAAAAGAACTTAAATTTAAACTTAATTTTAGAAAAACTATATTTAATTGCTCTTTTGATGAGTTTAACAGTTTTTCTTTTTGCATGTCAGCAAAAAAGAGAAATTCACGGTCCGTCTTATTTTAATTACGATAATGATACCTACACTTTATCATGGGAGCAGATCTCAAGTGCGAGCGGTTATGTACTGGTTTTAAATAAACAAGAAATAGATGTTTTAGATAATAACTATAATATGGAATCCTATGAACAAATGACTTATCATGCTAAAGTCAAAGCGATTTTTGCTGATGGAGAGTCGATATATTCGAATGTTTTTACATTTGTTGTTGAAAAACCGATTGTTAAATTGATTTCTAGTCAAGAGGTTTTATATGATAATCAAGATGTTAGTTTTGTTTTTCAATTAAACGGATTTTTAATGGAATCTGTTGATAATAAATTAACAAATCAGGATTATATCATGCTTGATGACACCTTAACAATTAAAAAAAGTTATATTGATCATTTTATTACTTTGTTTCCAGATAATACTTATTTAAGCTTGGTGACCGCCTTTAAAAGAAATGAAAAAGAAATTAAAGTGTTTTTGCTTTTGATTAAACTTAAGCAGTAAAAGATAAAAAAAGAAGGAATTATGATGAAAAGGATTTATCAAGTACTATTTTTGTTAGTATTGGCAGCTTTATTGTTAAGCGGTTGTAAAACTAAAAAAATTGTTAATTTTGATACTTTGGGCGGAAGCAGTGTTGAATCTGTAAGTTTTTCAGAATTTAACGATTCGATAAGTACTTTTAAAACAGGATACAATTTTATTGGTTGGACAAAAGATTTATCTAGTAATACTATATTTAAGCAAACTGATTTAAAAAAGGAAAAAAACAGTATTACCTTGTTTGCTGTTTATGAGTTGATTAATTATACAATTAATTACGAAAACACCAACAATTTAACTAATCCTAACCCAATGTATTACAATATTGAAACCCCAACAATTTATTTAACTAATTTGCCTTCTTATGAAGAAGAAGCTTTTTTAGGTTGGTTTGATAGTGAAAATAACGAGGTTAATAGTATTGAAAAAGGCACAACAGGAAATATTGTGTTAAAAGCTCAGTGGATAGAAAAATCAATACTAGAAGAAAAAGTGGATCTTGATATGGATTTGGTTGAGTATAATAGTTATTATTATGAAAATACTATTTTAAATCTTCCTAGTATTGCGCCCAATGGTTCGGTAATTACTTATAGTTATTTTAATATGTATAATCCTGATAACGGATTAGTTGATTTAGAAAACCAAATACTAACTGTATCGAATTCAGGTGTAAAAACAATAAGAGTTAAAGTTCAGTTTGCGTTAGGATCCATTAAAAAAACGAAAATAATTGATTTTATTATTGGCGCACAGATCTTAAGTATTAAAGAAGCGGTAATTCAAATTGGTGATAGCTTTTTTTCTGGTGTTATTAGTGGAGTTACAAAAGAGTATCTTGTTTATACCGCTTTTATTGAAGACGATCAAGCCGCGGCGATGATTGCGTTTACAGAAGAGCAAGCCTTAAATGTTGGTGATGAGGTAATTGTTTACGGTGCTATAAGTTTATTTGATTTAAACTATTATGTTGGTGCTGTTAAATTAGTTGAGGTTATTGATGAAAACCAAGACTATCAAATCAATAATCTTTTAATTGATGAGATAAAAAATATTCATTTAAATAGAGTTATTAGTTTTACAGGTCAGTTAAAGAGTGTAGAAGAAGATATTGTTTTAGTGACAGAACAAGGTGAAATGTTTATTACTGATTTAACAGGTCAATCACTTAATTTAAGTGTTAATGAACTTTTATCCACAATTACTGTACAAGCCCACGTGCTTCCCTGTGTTTATAGTAGTAGTGGTTATAGGCTTTGGTTGCTTGATGCAAATAATTTATTTAACGATGGTGTTGACGAAGATTTGGTTGAGGATATATTTTTAACTAAAACGAATCTAGCTAAACAAATAACGACTCAAGAAGATATTGCTTTGCCGACAAAACTTGATTATTATGATGTTGATATTATTTGGGAATCAAGTCATCCAGGTGTTGTTTTTCCCGATGGCACAGTAATTTTATCAGAAGAAGATGTTAATGTTACTCTAACTTATAAGCTAGTTAAACAAAACCGTGTTATTATAGAAAACTATATTAATGTGACAGTTTTAAGGGAAAGCGGCTTAATGTCTTATTATGAGGGTTTAGAAAATTTGGCAGCAGAAGCCTTAGTTGCTGGTTTAAAAAGCCGGTTAAAATCCGGTTTTGTTGGTGTTAATTACGGTGATGCCAGATATATCTTACAAGAAACCGATCTTGATCCTGATAATGCTTCTAATGTAATTTTAGTATATAGTGGTTTTTCAGTGAGTAAAACATGGGATTATGACCAAACTTGGAACAGAGAACATGTCTGGCCACAAAGCAGACTTAATTCAAAAGCCAGTAATAGCGCAGTTAACTCAGCATCTGATTTACATAATTTAAAACCAGCTGATCCAGGTTATAATACTTCTCGGAGTAACCATCCTTTTACAGAAAACTTATTAATAATGGGAAGCCCAGTTAGAGATGAGGTAAGAGGTGATGTTGCGAGAATGATTTTATATATGGCAATAATGTATGAAGATGAAGGCTTAGCGCTTGTGACAAATAATCCTACCGGACTACAAATGGGAATGCTTGATGTTTTACTAAGGTGGCATTATCAAGATTTGCCAGATGATTTTGAAAAAAACCGTAATGAAATTATTTATAGTTACCAAAAAAACCGTAATCCTTTTATTGATTATCCGGAGTTTGTTGGTTTGATATGGGATTTATCTTTATATGGAATTGATTTGGAAGCTTTAAATTTAAAACCAGCAATTCTTATTATAATTTATGATTTTCCTAAAAAATTTAGTTATAATTTTTTAAATATTTAGAGCAAAAAAAAAGACAAGAGTTTGCTGCAAGCTATTTAACTTTTATGTCTTTTTTTCATTTTCTATTTAAGTTTTAAACCTTCACCATCGATAGCATTTTTACTAATTAAAATATAAAAAGCTTCAAATAGCCCCCAGATAATCATTGGAATAAAAAGGAAGAAAAATGGAATCATAAAAAGGCTACTAATAACGGCTAAAGATTGATTGACAATAACTACCTCATTAGTAACTGGATCAATAATGGTTGCACTAAACATAATGGCTAAACTAATAAAAAAAGCGATTATGCCAATAAGACTAAGGATAAGCTTAATTAATCCCTTGTTTTTTTGTTTTAAGTAAAAGTTATGAATACCAATAAAACCTAAAAAGATACCTAATATGCCAGCGGTTGTTCTTTCTTTTAAAGAAAAATCATCTAATTTAGACTCACTATATTGCTCGTTAAAAGAACCACAGTTGGGGCAGTAGCGGTCGGTATAGCTTATTTTTTTTCCACAATATGTGCAATTCAAAAGCATCACCTTCTTTACTTTTATATTATAACATTAAAAGGGCGTTTGTTAAATAAAAACAGTCCTATTAAATATAAGAGTAAAAAAGTTTTTAAAGAATAAAAGCGTTTTTAAATAGTGCTTTTTTGCCTTTTATGGTAAAATGATTATTGGTGATTAAGGAGTGATTAATGATGAAAGCCCTTAAGAGTTTGTTAGAAATTGAAAAAGAAGTTGATCAAATGGTTCTTAACGCAAAAAAAGAGAAAGAATCATTACTTTTAAAGGTGGAAAAAGAAGCTTTTGAATATGAAAAAAAGCGATTAAATGAAGTAAATGAAAAGGTTAAAAAGCTAGAAGAGCAAACCCAAAAAACTTTAAATGAAATGGAAGAAGAACAGGCTTTATTTTTAGTTAATCTTAAAAAAGATTTAGAAAAAGGGATGAAAACTAAACAAGATAAAGCTTTTAAACACTTGGTAAGTGTGGTGATGAAATGATTGTACCAGTTAAAAAGGTTCAACTTTTTGTTGTTGAAGAAGAAAAAGAACAACTTTTAAAGCTTATTCAAAAACATAATTTAATAATGACTATTGATGGCGAAAATACAATAAAAGAAGATATAGCTTATGAAGATGCTATGCTTTTAAGAGTAAATTCGGCTATCAAATATTTACAAAACATTAGGGAGAAAAAACCTTTTTTTGATTATCAAGAAGCTACTTATGAAGCCCTTGATGACCGAAGTGATAAATATAATAAACTTTTACTTGATATTGAAGAAGCTTTAGGGAATCTAAGTTCATATACTAAAGAACTAAAATCAATTGAAGAAAGTATTGTTTTATATCAGCCATTTAAAGAAAACACGCTTAATCTGCTAGCGATGAGTAAAACCAAATATACAACCTTTTATCATGGTTTTATTTATGAAAAAACAGCACCTCAGTTAAAAGAGTTTTTAGAAAAGCATGAAATACCTTATCAGTTTTTTGCTAAGGGTGAGCTGGGGATTGGTTTAACTTTTGCTGTTTATAAAGAAACGGCACAAACATATTATCAAGAGATTAGAAGATTTGATTTTAAAGAGATTGATCTTCCGGTATACGATGGCATAATTAATGAATACTTACTTAATTTATATCAAAAGAAAACAAAAATGATTGAGCTTGTTAATCAAGCAGTAAAACATATTGAATCATTTACAAATAAACTTGATCTTTTATATATTTATGCCGATCAATTAGCAAGTGATAAAGCTCGTAAACTTACACCAATTAAAAAAGTTTCCAAGCGAATGAATGTTATTAATGTGGCTGGATGGGTTAGAGCTGATCAAGAAGATACGCTGAGAAATATTTTAGAAAAATCAGATCTTGGTTATGAAATAGAAGTATATAATCCAGAAGAAACTGAAACACCGCCAACAGCTTTAAAAAATAACAAGTTTGTGGAAAATTTTGAGATTATTACTGAACAGTACAGTCCTCCTAATCATAAAGAATTAGACCCTAACCCAGCGATGAGTTTTTGGTATTGGTTAATGTTTGGGATGATGATGGGGGATGTTGGTTATGGACTTTTAATGCTTTTAGGTTTTGGATTATTTTTGAAGTTGAAAAAACCAAAAGGCGGAATGAAGAAGCTGGTTGGAGTATTATATTATTCTGGTTATACGACAATTTTCTTTGGTATTTTATATGGATCGCTTTTTGGATTTGATTTTGATATCGGCAAGTTAGTGGGAATGATTTTTGGGCAAAGTTGGTCTACTGTGTTGCTGACGCCAATTAACAATGCCCTAGAGATGTTGATATATGCTTTGGTTATTGGTCTTATTCATATTATTCATGGCCTAATTTTAAAAGCGATAATTTTGTTTAAAATCAAAGATCCGCTTGGGGCGTTGGCAGAAAGTTTTAGCTATATTTTAATTTTATTAGGCCTTGGTCTTTACGCTCTTACAATGGTTAGTTTACCTTTTAAGCTTAGTCCATGGTTTAGTTATGTATTTATTATTGTTGGAACTTTATTTCTGGTTGTTTTTATGGGCAGGAATAAAGGTGGTATATTGGCAAAAATTACTTCTAGTTTGTCAGGAATTTATGCTATTATTGGTCAGTTATCAGATATTTTATCGTATTCAAGAATTTTAGCCCTTAGTTTATCATCGGCGGTAATTGCTTATACCTTTAATTTGCTTGCTGGCATGTTACAAGGTAATATTGTCGGCATACTTTTTTCAATAATTATTTATATTGTTGGTCATATCTTTAATTTTGCGATGGGGATGTTATCTGCTTATATTCATAATTCTAGATTACAATATATTGAGTTTTTTGGTAAGTTTTACGAGGGTGGAGGATATTTGTTTACACCTCTTGGCCTTGAGTTAAATTATTTAAATGAAGTTAAAAATATTAAGATAGTTGGAGGAGTTTAAAAATGATGAGTTTTGGATTTGTGATTGCCCTGTTTGGCGTGGCTGTTGCAGCGGTGTTTGGACCGATTGGTAGTTCTATTGGGATGAGTTTAGCTGGACAGGCTGCTTCAGGTGTTTTATCAGAAAAACCAGATCTTTACGGTAGAGCTTTAGTTATTCAGGCCATTCCTGGAACCCAAGGAATTTATGGATTTTTAGTGGCAATTCTTTTAATGACAAAAATCGGACTGATTGGTGGCGTTTATGCTGATTTAACGGCTTATCAAGGCTTTGCGGTTTTGGCAAGCGCTATTCCGGTAGCACTAGTTGGATTAGTATCGGGAATTTATCAAGGTAAAGTTGCCGCAACAGCGATTATTATGGCAGGTAAAGACAGTGCGCTTGCCACAAGAGGAATGATTTTAGCAGCAATGGTAGAAACTGCGCAATTACTGGCTCTTTTAGTTAGCGTACTTATGTATATTGGTATTTAGGAAAAACATATGAGGATTAAAAAAAGCATTGTCAAAGAAGCCCAAAAAGAAGTAGATGTTATCTTAAAAGAGGCGAAACAAGAAAGTCAAATATTAAAAGATAAATTAATAGAAGCTACTGATAAAAAAGCCGATAGCTTACTTAATGATGCGCAAAAAGAACATAACAAAATAATTAAGGAAAAACAGATTGAGTTTGAGCATCAAACTAAAACACTAATCTTAGAAGAGAAAAACAAACAAATCCAAGAAGTGTTAAATAAACTTAAAACTCATATCCTTAATTTAGATGATAAAGGGCTTTTTGATTATACTGTTAAACTGATAAAAGAAGAAAACATTAAGGGAAATGAAACAATTCGGGTTAAAAAAGAAGATTATAATCGCTATTTAACTGTTTTTTCAACCAAGGCAAAAGGCAGTGTTGTAGAACTTGATAAGCTAAATGAAAAATTAGGAAAACAATATCAATTAAAATTGGAAAATAAACCAGCAAAGATTCCTGATGGCTTTATTTTAGTTGGCGATATTTATGACTTAAATTTTTCAGTTGAGCCTCTTTTTGTTAAAATTAAACGCCAATATGAAAAAGAAATACACGATATTTTATATGGTTAGGTGATTATTTGTATTTATATGCTAATGGACTTTTTAAAGCTAAATCAACAGCTCTTTTAAAGAAAAAAGATTATCAAAGTTTAACAGAAGTAGATGATGATCTATTTTTTGCTCGCTTAAGAGGTTTTGGTTTTGGGTTTAGTCAAGATATTGATGACTTTTATCAAGAAACATTACTTAACTTAAAAAAAGAATTGCTTGCTGCGAAAATCCCTTTGGATGCGGTTAGTCTGTTTTTTTATCAAGATGATCTTGTGAATACAAAATTATATTATAAAAGTATTCATTATGATATTGAAGTAAATAAATATATCCTAAACTCAGGCAATATTAAGCCAATTCATCTTTATAATGCCCTTAAAAACAAAGATTATAAAGGTGTTAATCAAGCAACTGATTTATTTAGGAAGATAAACAACTTATCTTTAGATTCAATTAAAGAAACTGATGATATGATTAATAAACTTTATGTTGAGCATATTAAAAACACCATTATTTATCACCCACCCCTTTTAGATTATCTTAATACAAGACTTGATTTAACTAACATTTTAACTATTATTAGAGGTAAAACTTTAGATTTAGCTGAAAAAGAGGTTTTATCTTCAATTATTGTTACACCTAATATTGACTTATTAAAAGCTAAAGAACTGTTGAGTTTAAGCAAAAAAGATTTTGCGGATTATTTAACTAAACTTGGCTATGATCAAGTTTCTTTAGCAGTTAAAGCTTATTTAAGCGATAAAAACATTGAAAAATTAGAAAAACAAATTGATCAAAGTTTTTATGACATATTATATAATCACACATTTGACTCAAGTGGACTTGGCTATATTATGATGTATGTTTATCAAAGATTAATGGAAATCAAAAATATTAAAGTGTTGTTTTATAATCGCTTTTATTCGGTTGATGATTTGTTTTTGTTGAGGTGACTAACTATTAAAGTCAAGCGTTATTTTTAAAACTTTTAAATGGCTCAT
>CAZKGV010000019.1:0-19662 GCA_964552625.1 uncultured Acholeplasmataceae bacterium
TTTAGTGGTGCACTTTTGGAGTGAAATATGGTGCACTTTTCGGTTGAAATTTACAGCTTGAAACGAAAGCCAAAAACCGCACGATCGCCATCTCTTTTATTCTTTATTTTGCCGTCATTTATGCTACAGGGGCAAGAAGCGGATATCAATAATATTTATACCTTTAATTAAATTTCTACTGATATATATCTACTGCTTTACCTATCTATCCGCAGGCATATCTCCCGTATTACATAATGTAGTATTATCGCTGACCCTGGGGCAGGGTCCGATAGTATCCGCATTATGTAATAGATATATTCCCTCAATATTGGCCTGCGGGAGATATGGCCCGGCACGCAAGTGCCCTCTTGCCCCTGTGTTCAATTAAGGTTTACTATTATCTAATGATGTTTAGTAGTGTTATATGATGTGATGTTGTGTTATGTTGTATTATATTATAACCTGTTTATACCTTTATATTGTACTAAGCATTAATATACTACTCTAATATGCTCTATTTTACTTTATAATGGTGTTGTGTTATACTGATTATAGTATATTATCGTGAAAGGAGGTCTATTTATGCCAGTTGTTGTTGTTCCTTATGACAGCAGATTACAGCTCAACCTTGTTACCGGCACAGATCCTGAAACCGGCAATCCCATCATCAAGCGTACTTATTTCAGCAATGTTAAGGAAACCGCCATCGAGCAGGATATATTTGATGTTGCCAACCAGTTGGTCAGCCTACAGAAAAACAGTCTTGACAGTATAGAGCTGACCAAAAGCATGCAGTTAACCAGTTAAAATGTAACCAGTTTATTTTAGAAAGGTGGTGAAAAAGATGGCTACAGGAGTAGGTGATGTTACCAGTTACAAGAAACTCTATATGCAGTTTGCCGATACTGAAGGCAACAAGAAAAATATCATCCTCAATAATCCCAAGAACCTGGATGACGGGGATTATGTGGACATTGCTGCCCAGGATGCCGCAATCGAGGCGGTGATGGATGCTATTATTTCTAAGAATATATTCCATTACAACGGAAACGACCTTGTCAGCAAAGTAAATGCACGTATTGTGGAATACCAGAGCACCGATGTCATGGATATCGGATAATTGATTATTTTGTCTTAATTTGAATATTCCCTGCAGCCCTGCTTTTTAGGGAGCCATTCTTTTATTCTTCCAGCTTCTTGAGGGCAGGCTGCAGGTTTTAGAAAAGAGGTAGAAATGATGTTAAATATAGTTTATAAAATGATGGTCAAGGTAATTAGCGGGGCATCACCGGAGATCAGAAACCAGATCAAGGCATTTCTGGCAGAATTAGAAGAGAAGGCAAAAAAGACTTCCAATCCGGTGGATGATATCCTGGTTTTATGTCTCAGGATTGTACTGGGGTTTTAATATGTTAAAAAGCCCTAAAAACCAGATCAGGATATCTAAAAATTTTATATTGTCTGAATTTCAGTGCCCCTGCTGCAAGAGAGTGATGCTTGATTTCCGCCTTCTGGATATGCTGGAGATCCTGCGCAGGAGAATAGGGGACATGCCTGTAATTATCAATTCCGGTTACCGTTGCTCTTCCTATAACGAGAAGGTAGGAGGTGTACCTGGAAGCTATCATCTTTACGGTATGGCCGCAGATGTCAGGGTTCCGGGAATGGCACCGGGAAAGCTGATCCAGTATGCCTATGATGTGGGGTTTTTAGGGCTGGGTTTGTATAATACCTTCTGTCATCTGGATATCCGTACTGAATACGCGAGCTGGGAAGGGTAAATGGATATAGAATATATACTAAAATTAATAGCAAATAACGGTTTCCCCCTGGTTTTATCGATATATCTGGTCATGAAGCTGGAGTATTTCATCAACGAGCTGGTCAAAAACCAGAAGGAATTCTCCCGGAATGTTACCTCCGAGATCAAAGATATTAACCATTCCATCAACGATCTGCGCATTTTTATTGCCAGTAGTGACCGAAAGCCTTAATATATAAGGGTTTCAGGCTGGCCTTCAAATATTGCCGATATGAGGAATATTTTAATTATAAGGGTTATTGGTCATGTTGTATTAAAATAATCCCTTAAAAAGGCTATATTTAAGCATAATTTTTCTGATTATCCATAAAATCTTCATATTCAGGCATTTATTAGTAATATATACTCTTTAAGACTTTATTAAGCTGTATATCTCTGTATTTATCCACAATAGCATGGAATTGTGTGGAAAAAGTAATATTTGCTTAGCTTTTACAATATTTGTAATAAATTTATAAAAATGAGAAAATGATTAATAATAGTGTTGGTTATATTATTCCGTTTATTTTGTTTAGGAGGTTATTATGAATAAAAAAAAGACCTGTTTTTTTATTATATTCATGCTTTTGTTATTTACCCTACTTGTTCCAGATTCAGGCGTGGCAAAAGTAGATCCACTTGGAATATACTTTAATCTTGATAAACAACTTCGTAATGCTTCAAAGCTTGATTTGACATTTTTGCATATTAAAGTTGATTTATTGATGGAAGAGCCAGAATCTTTTCCTCAGATAACAATCCTGTACGATAAAGATGGGAGTACTGGATCGTTTATTTCAAAATTTCACTCTGTTGTAACAGACACTTCAGACAAAATAGTTATACACATTGTTGATACTAAAAATATTTATTCTTCCTGCTCAACAAAATCTGAATTATTAGATAATTTTAAGGTTCTTGCTTCGAAGCTTATAGAATCTATTATTGTACATTCAATTGCTGACGATGACAGTATTGTAATCTATCTTTACTCGAAAGATGTTTTAAACGAAGGTATTTTGGCTTATTTTTATCAAGGAGAGTATGTTGTTAATGAATCAGATTAATACATAAGAAGGAGGTATGATAATGAGCTATGTCTCCAATTGTATTGCCGATGATTTTATATCAAATTTAAAAATGCTCGGGGAGAAAAATAGTTTTGTTTGTAATATATATGTAAGGAATATGCAACCCATTAAGAGAATAATAGAATTAAAAGGTTCTTTAAATTGTTTTATTTACTTCAAAATACGTTCCGGAAAACCTTATACATGGGGTATAACAAAAAGTCGTATTGATAATTTACAAAATTCAGGAGAAAATTGGTTTATATTATTATTATTTGAAACCCCTAACAATGGTTATATTATAAAACCCAAGGAAGCAAAACGTTATAGAGAAGAAGGCCTTTGGCCTATGGGGCATGGCAAAAATAAGAATGAATATAAAATAGGACCAGGGACAAGATTACAATATAGCCACCTCTTTAATAACTCTGAAGATTTTCTTTCACATATTTTAAATAATTAAAATATCCCCGTATTTGAAAAATTTTTTCTCTATTAAGGCAATTACATTCATTTTATCCCCAGAAAAGAATCTGAGCGCTGTATTCGCATAACACAATAGCTCTTTTGTTATTCACGAGAAAAAATTCTTATAAACTTCTCTGTCCTTTTTATAAATTAATTTTTACCCTGCAAACTATAATATTTTTTAAATAATATTTGCAATTGCATAACATTATGATTTATTATAAATAAAATGTTACATCAGGGATGTGGAAGAATAATGAATAACGTTGAACCGATCAGAAACCAGCAGAAGATTTATGCCATCAAGCAATATATTTTAGGTGATCAATATAATCCTACATACCGGGAAAGAGATTACCTGTTATTTGTCTTCGGGATCAATTCCGCTTTGAGAATTTCCGACTTACTTTCTCTTAAGGTTAAAGATGTATTAAATACCCAGGGAGACATAAGAGACCATTTCAAGATCCGGACCAGCAAGACCAAAAGAGAGCTGAAAATATTAATTAATGGTTCAGTCAAAAAAGCACTAGAAAAATATTTTGCCAAAGAGAAATTCCCGGATCCGGAGGATTGGCTTTTCAGGACACAGACCGGCCAGCGCCTGGACCGTATCAGGGCCTGGACACTGATCAAAAAATGGATAAAGGCAGTGGGGCTTGATCCGACTAATTACGGCACCCACACTTTGAGAAAAACCTGGGGTTATCATTCCCGGAAAAATTTCGGGATACCGATAGAATTGATTTCCGAAAAACTTGGCCACAGTTCCAATGCTGTCACTAAAAGATATATCGGCATCAGCCAGGAAGAAATTAATAATATAGAGAAGAAAGTTTGTTTGTAGTAACAAAAAAATTTGTCTTTGGAATCGATTGAAAAAACAAAAGAACATGCTAAAGAGCGATAGTGGCATATGAACTAACAGGTATATACAAATACTGCACGCTTTAGAAGAATCTGTTTTCAGTTTAGCGGGGAAATTAGTAAAAACACATATTAATAACGTAAAAGAGGAAATATTAAAATAATATTCATAATCATTAAATAAAGGAGGATTTAATATTTTGAAAAAATATCGGATACTTATTGGGGAATTTAGTCATGAGACAAATACATTTTGTAAAAAAAAAACAGGGTTAAATGAATATGAAAAAAGATATATTCGATATGGTAAAGAAATAATAGATTTCTTTCAAAATACAAAAGTGGAAATAGGTGCTTTCCTTGATGTTTCTAAAAAAGAGAATTTTGAGATTATTCCAACGATTGCCGCTAATGCCTCACCTGGTGGTACTGTAACACGAGAAATGTTTGAACTGGTTAAGAAATATGTCATTAATACTATAAATCGGGAAAAGAATATCGATGGAATCTTACTAAATTTGCATGGTGCAATGGTTTTAGAAGACGCGCCAGATGGTGAAGGTGAACTCTTAGAAGCAATTCGTCAAACTATTGGAGGTGATGTACCTATTGTTTTTTCTTTGGACCTCCATGCAAATATTACTGAGAAAATGATTGTTTATGCGAATGCAATATTTGTATATGACAACTATCCCCACACTGATATGTATGATCGTGGATATGAAGCAGCCAGTAATTTAGTAAGAATACTAAGAAAAGAAATCAAACCAGTATTGCGTATGAAAAAGCTTCCAATATTGGCTCCACTTTTAAGAACAGACGCAGAACCTAATAAAAGTTTCTTAGATATGGCTCACGAATGGGAAAAAAATCCGAAGGTGATTAGTGTAAGTCTTGCAGCAGGGTTCCCCTATGCCGATATAAATGAGGCAGGATTTACTGTTTTGGCGCAAACAGATGATGATGTTCCATTAGCTGAGCAAATTATCGAAGAGATAGGGTCTGAAATCATAAAAAGGCATAAAGAGCTAATATTTAAGACTTTTCCCATTGAACAAGCTGTAAAAATTGGTATGGAGGCAACCGAAATACCTGTTGTCTTAGCTGATGTTTCAGATAATCCAGGGGGCGGCAGTCCTTGTGACGGCACAGAATTATTAAGAAAATTAATAGAAATGAAAGCCAAAAATGTAGGTTATGCGATTATTGTTGATCCTGAGACGGTAGAACAAGCCATCAAATCAGGTGTGGGTACTGAAATGGCGGTTAAATTAGGAGGGAAATCAAATTATGATATGGGAGAGCCTATTGAAGCGCCTGCTATCGTTGAAACTATTGCTGACGGTAAATTCGTAAATAAAGGCCCCATGAGCCGTGGTTTAATGAATAATTTAGGACGAACTGTAGTTTTAGATATCAATGGAATTGAAATAATCGTAACAGAGCGCAAAGTCCAACCGTGGGATCCTGAGATTTTCAGGAGAGTTGGCATTGAACCCTTAGATAAACAAATATTAGTGGTAAAGTCTACGGTACATTATAGAGCTGCTTTTGGAGATTTTGCAAAACAAATAATTGACGTTGATACGCCCGGCTTGGTTCCAGTAAATATTAATCGTTTAGATTTCAAGAATGTTCGACGCCCTGTTTACCCATTAGATGATGTGGTAATGTAACAAGAAAATAATATTAGCTTAGACAGGTTCAATAATCTAACGCAACAATTTGGTATTCTATATAGAGGATATCAAAGGAGGGCGTTAGGTTATGATTATCAAGAAAGGGTGTTATCGAAGGCTCATAGCGGAAGAGCGTGAGGAAATTAGTCGTTCATTGGCAAAGGGTGAATCGTTTCAGGCAATTGCCAGTTATCTTGGGCGGTCGGTTTCGACAATAACCCGTGAACTAACACGGGGAGGGTGCAACCATTGGACCTACCGTGCCGATCGTGCCCAGCGTCGTTAATGGCGTAATGCAAGAAGGCGTCGTTTGGGGTAAGCATAAGCTTTTTTTGAACAATCGTCTGAGAGAATACGTCCAGAAGAAGCTACGTCTTTGCTGGTATTCAGAACAGATTGCCAGGCGAATAGAAATACGGTATCCTTTAGACATGAGTATGCGGATATCTCACGAAACGATTTATGCCTATGTGTATGTCTTGCCGAAAGGAACACTGAAGAAAGAACTGCTCCGTGGTTTTAGGCGCAACCATAAGAGGCCCTATGGAAAATTGGTTCTAGAACGGGTTCCAGCGTCATTTTGACAACCATTTGGGCAACTCGGTCTGAAATAGTAGGAATGCCCAGTGTTCTTACCCCGCCTGATTTCTTAGGTATCAAAACACCTTTTACTGGAGGTGTATAATAACTGCCAGAGCTTAAGCGATTCCATATTTTGTAGAGATTTCTTCCCAGTTTTTCCTCAGACTTTTCAATGGTTTCTTCGTCAACGCCAGCGGCCCCTTGATTTGCTTTTACTTTCTTATACGCTTCGTAGACAATTTTTTTGGATATTTTATACGATTTTGCCATGTGTTTTTTTCAATCGAAAATTCCCCCATATTTCAATTTAAAATACAATATCTTTAAGTATCCCAGTAAATTTTATACTACCATGACAGAGGGTGGAGAAGAAATAATGAACCTCCCTGCGGCAAGCCGCAGGGTATCAAAAATCATAATAGTTTTATCTGTTTCAGATCTTCCTTCGGTTTACTTTGCTTTTGGATATAATTTTCTACTTTAGACCAGTTTCCTCTCTCGCCAACAGTGGCAGCATAATATCCATCAAACCAAAATTCTCCACCCCATAATTCTTTTTTGATCTGGGGATACCTTCGGAATATCTCCCTTGCAGTAATATTTTTAAATATGCGTACGATTTCTCCTGATGCTATTTTAGGATGGGCAGCACAGAGAAGATGAATATGGTTCTTATCTATCTCCAAAACTTCCATCTCTATCGCATAGCGTTCTTGTTGTATGCCTATAGCTGTTTCTTCTATAATTTTTACCACCATTTCATCAAGTAATACCTTGCGATACTTGACCGGAAATACCAACTTATAATGGATCTGCCAAGCACAATGATATCCTTTTTGAACTTCTCCTTTGCTCATATAATCATAATACGCAGAATCTACCCTGTGGCTTGCCACAGGGTAGATTATCAAGTTAAATTTGCTAATAATCATTTTATTTTTTTAGAAAATCACATGGAGACGGAGAGGCTGCTTTAATATTATTAGTTTTAGCAAATTCCAGTGCCAGTTTATCACCGGTAATAAAAATTGCATCTTCTTCAAGTGATAAAGATAGAAAGTGATTAATTATTTGGTTTATCTGTATTAATATTCATAATTTTGCCAGGATTTTTTATTGTACAAAAAGAAAAAAGATTTCAAAGAAACTTTCTATATGTTTAATGCTAACTCTTGATTTCTGATTTGTTGTCAATTTTTTACAAAACCGTCAAGTTCAATACTTAAAGTTGACTTTTTGATTAAAATAAATTATAATATCCAGTATCATGGATCCAGTATATTGTTATAAAAAAGGAAACGAAATTATTGAATAAAAATACTGAGATATATTTAAATATAATGAAGAAGAAAACTTATAGTGAAGATATTTTTGCAAAGCTAAGCAAAAGTATCATTTTTGGTGAACTTAAAGATGGGGAAATTTTAGCTATAGACCTTATAGCGAAAAAAATGGGTATCAGCCGTACTCCTGTAAGGGAAGCTGTCAATAAATTAGAGCAAGAAGGATGGATAGAAACTGCACATAATGGTAGAAAAAAAATCAAAAATTCATCTTTTAAGCAAACGGTAGAAATTTATAATATTCGTTATGTTTTAGAACCCTATCTTATGGAGTTGGTGTGTAAAAATATTACGAATCGTGAAATAGAAGAATTGGAAGAGATAACAAAGTATGGCCTTTCTTATTTAGAGGGCAATAAAAAAATAAAAACAAAAGAAATATTGGAAATAAATAGAAGATTTAATTTGGCATTATATAGATCTTCCAAGAATATTATTCTTTGTACCTTCTTAACCTACCTTTATGATAATATTCTGCATTATAGAATTTTAAATCTAAAAGACCATGCTTATTTAGAAGCAAGTATTAATGAACATTTTATAATATGTAAAGTTGTAAAGAAGAGAAATATTACCTTGGCAAAAAGGATTGTTAGAACTCATATTAAGAGAGGTTTAAGAACAGTTATTTCTAGCAAAAATGCTAATCGAGAGGATTAAATTTTAAAATAGATGCAGCATAAATTAATATTTAATTTATTTATGCTTTCAGATGTTTTTCTTACTAAATAACTAAATATTAGTGTAGATTAAGTATTTATTCATAAGTTACTAAAATAAGGTTGAGGTACAATGCTAATGTCTATGCAATTAATACCAAAGGATTATATAGCAAAAAAATAATTTTTTTTGCTATATTAAGAGAAATAAATAAATAAGGATAATAAAAAATAGAAAGGGAAAAATTTTATAATGAAAAATAAAATTGCAATTTTAGGAGCTGGGAACGGTGGTTTTGCATTTAGTGGACATTTGGCATTAAAGGGATTTGAAGTAAGGTTATATGAAAATAAAAGTTTTGGAAAGAATATTGAAGAAGTAAAAAATAAAGGGGGGATAGAGGTTTCTGGATCTGTAAAAGGATTTGGTAAAGTTACTTTAGCATCAACAGATATTGCATCGGTGCTAGCAGGAGTAAAAGTAATTATGATAGTTGTACCTGCTTTTGCTCAGATGCCTATATTTGAAGAAGCTCTACCATATTTAGAAGATGGGCAGATTGTAGTTTTTTGGCCAGGTAATTTTGGTGAAATTTTAGCAAAAAAAATGATGGAAGAAAAGAACATCAGTAAAAATATTAAATTGGTTGGTACTGCTTCGCTACTTTACTCTACTCGCAAAATCGGACCAAATAAGGTAAGAATTAATTATGAGAAAAATTCTATACCTATTGCTTGTTTACCTGCTATTGATACGCTAAATGCAATGGAAGAATTAAAAGAAATAGTTCCCCAAATTAGTCAAGCAAAAAACGTATTAGAAATAGGTTTAACCAATGTAAACATAGTCCTTCATTGTGGTACTGCAGTACTTAATGCTGGTTGGATAGAGTATACTAAAGGTGATTTTGATTTTTATTGGCACGGAATGACTAAATCAGTATGTCGTGTTTTAGAAAAAGTTGATGAAGAGAAGGTAACGGTGAGTAAAGCTTTTGGCATTGAACTTAAATCCACCTTAGACACACTTAATGAATGGTATCCTACTGAAAAAAGTAAAACATTTCATGAGTTTGTAACACATAGCATAGCTCATGGCGGATATGGACCGAGTGCTCCTAAGAGTTTAACTGAGCGTTATATTTCTGAAGATGTCCCGGTTGGTTTAGTATTTTCTTCTTCTTTGGGAAAACTTGTAAATGTTTCTACACCCACAATAGATTCAATTATTTGGCTAGCTTCAATACTTAATAATCATAATTATCGTAAGACAGGAAGAGATCTTGATTGTTTAGGCTTTAGTGGAATGAGCAAAGAAGAGATTATTAATTATGTAAATACGGGGAAGAAAAACATATAAGCCTGTACTAAAGTAATACAATGCTATATATTATGAAATTGACTTAAAAAGCAATACTTTTAAAGAAAGAATTGAAAAAGAAAACTAAAGCCCTTTTGGTGTTTCGTGGGCTGACTATTTACCTTATAAGAGGTCTTAAAATCTGAGAAAGAAGGAAACGTGGCTTAATTATTAGCAGCTCTCAAAACGTGCGAAGCGATCATATCCATGGGATTAACTCAGATTAAAAAAAATTACTGTCCACCAGTTTCAAAAAAGTGGGTTTTTCAAACTATAGTTCTAGAAAGAAAGGAGGAAAGTAATCAAATCTTAAAAAAATCTAGACAGATTATATTTTTTTCTATTAAAGTAGTATACACGTCTAGAAAGATCAGGAGGTGAAAGTGCTAACGTTCTTTTGAAAAAGACTAATGTTAAAAAGGAGTTTAGAAAATGAAAAAGACAAAAAACTTATTGTTTATTCTTATTATAATTGGAGCGATATTGATTTGTTTGGGTGTTGCTGGAGCAAGCGATAGGGAAATTAGAATTTCTTCTGGTTGGCCAGCTTGGACAGATCCTGCTGTAGGTTCCGACAATACATCATGTAGAATTATGATAAATCTCTATGATACACTTGTTCATAATGATAGAGACACGGGAGAAATTAAACCATCTATTGCAAAAAGTTGGGATCTAGAAGAAAATGGGTTAAGTTGGACATTTTATCTAAATGAGGGAATTAAATTTCATGATGGTACTGAATTAACAGCAGAGGATGTTAAATTTAGTATGGATAGACTGCTTACTATGGGAGAAGGTTTCGCCTATTTGTTTCTAGGTAGAGTTAATAGTACCGAAATAGTTGATAGATATACTGTAACTTTTCATTTTGAGGAAACAGTTGGTCCATTTTTAGCTATGCTGGGCAGGTTCTATATTTTAAACAAGGATTTAGTTTTAAAGAACATTCAAAAACCCGGTACATATGGAGATATGGGTGATTATGGCAAGGAATGGCTTCTTAATCATGATGCTGGATCTGGCCCTTATATGCTAAAAGAAATATTGCCTCAGGAATCCGCAACTCTTGTTATTAACCCGAATTATTGGCAACCCATTAATCCTTTGGCTCCTGATGAATGTAGAATCTATAATGTAACGGAGAGTGTGACAGTTAAATCAATGATGGCGAATAGAGAAATAGAAATAGGATATCACGGTTATACTAAGGAAACACTTGAGTCAATGGACAAATTAGAAGGAGTAGATATAAAAAATAGTATACAAAATGGCCAAATGTATCTAATGTTAAATAACAAAATGCCACCAACTGACTGTCCCCATATGAGAAAGGCCATTGCTTGGTCAGTGGATTATAAAACTATAGTAGAAGATATTTGGCCAGGTGCTAGTTATGCAAGAGGTCCAATTCCTAAATCATGTCCAGGTTATGATCCCACAGTCAAAGAATTTTATTATGACTTAGAGAAAGCAAAAGAAGAATTAGAAAAGTCTAAATATTATAACGAGTTGGATAAATATCCTATTACTTTTTATTGGTTAGACAGAATCCCTGATGAGGAAAAGATAATATTATTAATAATGTCCGATATGTCGAAAATTGGCGTACAGATCAATTCGGTTAAAGTTCCAAATACTAAGTTAATGGAAGATATGTCCAAATTAGAAACAAGCCCTAATGGTGTAACGATTTATGGTAATGGTGATTATTTAGAAGCCGGCTCCATCCTGGACATTAGATTCAAATCTGACACAGCACCATCATGGTCACAAAATGAATGGTTGCTTGATCCTGAACTGGATGCAAGAATTGACGATGCCATTTCAACTATCAACCAAGAGAAAAGGTTCGCTAAATATAGTGAAATAGTCAAATATTTACACGATGATTTAACTGTCTGCGTACCTTTGTTTGATAATGTTCTAAATTTCCCTTATATATCTGCTTATATTGACTGGCCCTCTAGGGGGTCCGCTGCTTTAATGGGTGATGAATTTTACTTACCTGATTTTAAAATACATCCAGTAATTAAGTGATATTTAATAAAGTAAATTTAAAGAGAAGATATAAAAAGGAAGGGGTAAGGGTTAAAGAATTTATCAAGAATAGAGATTTATATGTATAAATTTCTATTCTTGATTACCCATATCATAATAAAAAAATGGTTAAATATATTGGAAAACGTGTATTTTATCTACTTTTTGTATTACTAGGATTATCTATGATTATATTTGCAATGGCTCGTATAATGCCAGGGGAGCCAGTAAGGATGGCTTTGGGGGGGAGAGCTCCAGAATGGGTCGTACAAAAGGCAATTGAAGAACACCACCTCGATGAACCTATTTATAAGCAATACTATTATTGGTTCAGGGGTATTTTGCATGGCGATTTTGGGACTTCATGGGTCACGGGTCGTAGTGTTCTAGAAGATGTTAAGATATTTTTCCCCGCGAGTTTTGAACTTATTCTATATAGCATTGTTTTAGTAGCTGTTTTTGGTATAACACTTGGCGCCTTTACTGGCTGGAACAATAATACTTGGTTTGATAACATATTCCGATTTATAACTTATATAGGGATTTCTGTTCCTCCTTTTGTATTTGCTATTTTATTTTTGGTGATTTTTGGTATGATATTAAAAATCTTACCATCAATGGGTAGGCTTTCTCAAAATATTATTCCTCCACCTGAAATAACACATTTACTGACTATTGATGCATTGCTTGCTGGAAACCTCCCCATATTTTTTGATGCCTTAAAACACCTTAGTATACCAGTAATAAGTTTAGCAATTAAATCAATAATTGAAATTGCAAGGCTTACTCGTACAGGTGTAATTGAAAATCTGAAGAAGGACTATATTACATCTGCGAAATCTTATGGTATTCCTAATAGATTGATTATATCAAAGTACTTGCTGAAACCATCAATTATTCCCACTCTTAGTATTCTTGGTATGCTCACAGCCCAACTAATGGTTACGGCTTTTGTAATTGAGAGTGTATTTAATTGGCCTGGTCTATCTCGCTATGGCATGAATGCATTGTTGAATAAAGATTTGAACGCTATAATTGCAGTTATACTTATTGTAGGATTGTTTTTTATAATTTCAAACGTAATAATCGATATAATTGTTAGATGGCTTGATCCTAGAATTACTATTAGGGAAGGTATATAAATATATGTTAAAAGATAAAAAAATAAAGACAGAACATATACATAAGTTGAGCAATATAAAAAGAATGTGGTTTAATTACTCTAAAAGTTTTGTTTCAGTTGTGGGAATTGTGGGTATTTTATTTATCATACTTATTGCAATATTTGCAAATAGTATATCTCCCAGTCCTGAATCAGCCAGCATGTATGTAAACTTTAGGGAAGCAAATCAACCTCCAAGTTTATCCCATATATGTGGAACGGATGAAATTGGTAGAGATATTCTGTCAAGGATATTCTTTGGCTATAGAATATCTTTATATATGGTAGTAATAGTCTTGTCCATAGTAGTACCTATCGGTGTTTCTTTAGGTCTATTAGCTGGTTATTTTAGTGGTACTTTTATTGAAACAATAATTATGAGGCTTACAGATATGTTTTTGGCTATTCCAGGCTTACTTTTAGCCCTAGTCATTTGTTCTCTGTTAACCCCAAGCGTGACAAATGCCATGCTAGCGATTACTGTATCTTGGTGGCCTTGGTATTGTAGAATGGTTTATAGTGTCACAACTTCTTTAAAAGAAGAAGATTATATTTGGTCAGCAGAGGTAACTGGGGCAACTTATACACATATTTTATTTAAAGAAATACTCCCTAACTGCTTATCTACTATCTTAACTAAAATGTCTATGGATGCCGGCTTAATAATTTTAATGGGTGCAACCATAAGTTTTGTAGGATTAGGTGCTCAACCTCCAACTCCAGAATTAGGCAGTATGGTCTCTGCTGGGTGTAAATTCTTACCTGAACAATGGTGGATATCGATGATGCCTGCTTTCGCAATTGTAATTGTTATAATGTGTTTCAACTTTATTGGTGACGGAATTGGTTCTATGTTCGAGAAAGGGGAAGGGTAAAATCGATGTCTGAAAAATTACTTGAGGTAAAAGACTTAAATATAAATTTCAGAGTTTTTAACGGAATATCTAAAGTAGTAGATGGAATAAATATGAATTTGGGGACTTCTGAGAAAATTGGGATAATCGGAGAAACAGGATGTGGAAAGACGACTACTATGAAAGCCATAATGAGAACACTTGCCAGCAATTCTTTAATAACACCTGAAAGTAAAATACTTTTTGAAAGTAAAGACATTTTAAAAATGAGTCATTCTGAAATGCAAAAAATTAGGAGAACAAAAATTTCCATGGTATTCGAAGATCCTACTTCTAGCCTCAATCCAGTTTTTACTATAGGGCAACAACTATATGATATCATTAAGTTTAGTCATGAAGTAAATAGTCCAAGGGAAAAAGAATTTAAAGAAAAGGCAATACAAATATTAAAGGATGTTTATTTGCCAGACCCAGAAAGAATATATCAATCTTATCCTGTACAACTATCTGGGGGAATGCGGCAAAGAGTTTGTATTTCAATGGCTTTAATAAAAAACAATAAATTATTAATCCTTGATGAACCTGCAACATCACTTGATGTCACCATCAAAGATCAAATTTTTAAGCTTATAAAAGCAAAAATAATTAGCAAAGAAAAAACTACGGTAATTTTAGTCAGTCATAATTTGGGCGATATTAGGCAAATAACAGAAAGGCTTTATGTTATGTATGCAGGTACTATAGTAGAAATATCAAAAACAAAAGAATTTTTTGATAATCCATTGCATCCCTATTCTAAAGCATTATTATTGGCAATCCCCAGATTAAGTGGTGGAATAGGACAAGGAATTCCTGGTAATATCCCAGACTATGTTAATTTACCAAAAGGTTGCCGTTTTTATCCAAGATGTAAATATAGAATGCCGATATGTCGTGAAAAAAAACCACCTTTATTTGATATTAATAATAGTCATCAAGTAGCATGTTTTCTATTTCAAAAATCAGGAGAAGCCAACAATGAAAACTAATGATATAAATATATTAACTGTTGAACGTCTTAAAAAGTATTTTGTTGTTCCTCAAGGGACAGTAAAAGCAGTAAATGAAGTAAGTTTTTCTGTCAAAAAAGGTGATACACTTGGGATTGTTGGTGAATCTGGGTCAGGCAAAAGCACAGTAGCTTATGTATTATGTGGAATATATAATGCTACTGAAGGGAATATTATATATAAAGGTAAACATAATATTAGTAGAAGTTTTAGAGAACGTCCTCTTGAACTTAAAAGGGAAATTCAAATTATTTTTCAAAATCCTGGTTCTTCATTAAATCCTTCAAAAATTATTAAAACAATTTTAGAAGATCCCCTTAAGTTTCATCATATTGGGAAAAATAAGAATGATCGGGAAGAGAAAATAGTAGAAATGCTTGAAGTCACTGGACTATCGACGGACTATATCTACAAATATCCTTGGATGTTAGGAGGTGGAGAAAGGCAAATGTTGGCAATTACTAGGGCATTATTAGTAAACCCTTCTCTTGTTTTATTGGATGAACCAACATCATCTCTGGATGTTTCAGTTCAAGCAAAAGTTATTAATAGTTTAATTAAATTGCGTGAAATGTTTAAATTAACTTATATCTTCATCTCTCATGATTTGAGTTTAATGAGGAATATTGCCACTCACGTTATTATTATGTACCTTGGGAAGGCTTTTGAGTATACAAAGACTTCTGAATTTTTTATTAATCCACTTCACCCTTATACTAGAATGCTCCTTTCTTCTATTATGGTAGTTTCTGAAGAGGAAGAAAATCTTAAACCCAAGGATATAGTTCCTGTTGGAGAGATACCTAGCCCATTAAATATCCCTCAAGGTTGTGCTTTTTATAGTCGATGTCCTAAAAGAATGGAAATATGTAAACGCGAAGACCCAGCTTTTGTAGAAGTAACAAAGGGGCATTTTGTTAGGTGCCATCTTTTTAAAAAATAAAGATTATTCAAGCTCGGGTCTTTCTGCCCTAATAGGTTAATATAAAAGCAAAATAATATTCCATCAAGTAAATACTATGGAGACAAATAAAAGTTAATCACTGATAAAATGTCGAAAGCATAGTTTTTGCAATTACAACATACTTAACCAGATTACTGAATTTTATGAGATTGAGAAACCTAGAATTATGGAGTTTTCTCAACCAGTTTAATTATCTTATTAGCTTTACTTTTACTTTTACGGAAGCAATTATTTCTGAAGAACCAAGTATGGTTTTTTCGCTCGCTGGGATCTGTACGGGAGCAGTCAAGGTAACTAGCTGCCCTACCGTAATAGGAGGTGATAATAGAACGATATAAATACATATAAGACTAAGATATAAACATAAACGAGACTTACTGAGTGCATGAGAATATCAAAAATTTAAAGATAGGGAATTCTAAAACAGATATTTAAGCAAGAATAAATATAGTACAATTAAGTTTAGATATTACCAAAAATATAAATATAAAAAGGAGAATAATAAAATGGAAGAATGGGAACTAAAAGGAGAAGATTTAAAAAAAGCAGATTCTATACATTATAATTCGATCGTGGTTGATATGATGTTAACGACTAATTTAGCATACCCTAGTCAGGTTATTAATGGAGTAGGTGTAATGGATCGCTTACTTGAAACTGGGGGTATTTCGGCTGCCATCCAAACTATATCTGCGGACGAAAATAGAACCTTTCGAGAAGCCTTAAAAGAAATGGTTAAACTGTATAATTTGGCTAGTCAAAAATCAGACAAAGTAATGCTTGTTACTAAATCAAGTGATATAAAAAAGTCAAAAGATGAAGGGAAAATAGGGCTTATAATGGGTTTTCAAGGATGTGATTGTTTAGAAAATCAATGGATGATTAATCTTCCTGTCTTATACCAAATGGGAGCAAGGGTAATGGGTTTGACATATAACGAAGAAAACCTCTTGGGCTATGGTTGTACAGAATCAAAAGACGATGGACTTAAAGCATATGGAGCTCAAGTTGTTCGTACTATGAATAAATTAGGTATTATTATAGACCTTTCCCACGTTGGTAAAAATACAGCAATGGATGCCATAGAGCTATCTGAAGACCCTTTAATATTTACTCATTCTAATGCCAATGCTATTTCTCCTCATGTTCGTAACCTATCTGATGAAGTAATTAAAGCAGCTGCAAAAAAGGGAGGATTGATTGGTATCGCTGCATGGGCACCAATATGTGCTCGACCAGGTACAACTGGTACTTTAACAGATTACTTAGACCATCTCGATTATATAGTAAATTTAGTTGGGGTAGATCATGCAGGAATTGGTGCAGATCTAAACGAAAATATGAGAGTTATGCCAATAAAGTCAGACTTTGAAGTTAGATATAGTTATATGTTAAAGGGCTTTTTAAATGCGACTGCTCCTGGACTTCAAGGATATAATCAACCGCACGAAATTATAAACGTAACCCGAGGACTTATTGCAAGAGGATATTCAGAGGAGGACATAAAGAAAATTATAGGTGGCAACTTTATGCGAGTAGCCCGTCAGGTTTGGGATAAAGACTGATTGATAAAAAATATTACTATATTACTAGAATAAGTAAATAAATTGTGTTTTCTGGTTTGTTATTATTCCTTATCTTTAAATTGTTAATTTTCTCATATATGTTTTAGCTTGTTGTAGGCACTTATAAGGTATAAACCTTGATACTTTTAAGAGAATAAATTTATTATATTAACATAGACCTGGTGGCATATGAGCTAATAGTTATAAACTATATCCTTTGGAAAGGTTCTAACCAAACGAGAAAGGGATATGCTTATGAAACAGTATCCACAAGAAAAAGACTTTTGTACAGAAAATTGTGAAAACTAGTACGTATTAGAAATTCTATCCAAGCAAGCTTTAATTATGATGGCTGGCTGCAGTATCCGGGTGAATTCACAGAGCCGGTATTATTATCTAAAAAAACGAACAGAAGGGAAGACTCATAATCATGCCCTGCGCTGTCTGGCCAGACAGATGATTAAAGTTATCTACCGGATGGCAGCCGAATACAGGGCCTATCAGATAAAAAAATAATTTATGAAAGTGGCATAAAAAAGTTTGAATCAGATCTTGATTTTTCAGATGGGAATTCCAAGTCTTTTGATATCGTTTTCTTGTTCAATATAAATTAAAAATAGATAAGGAGAATAATATGAATGTGAATATTAAGGAGAATATCTTAAGTAATTTAGATGAAGAACAGGGGCTACTTATAAATCTTGCTAAAGACATATGGGCTCACCCCCAATTAGCCTTAAATGAAACTTATGCTGCCAAAGTGATTTCTGATCTTCTTCAAAAGAAAGGGTTCTCAATTACAAAGATTAACAATATGCCTACATCTATAATTGCCTCATGGGGCAAAGGAAAACCTATTATTGGAATTTTAGGTGAATATGATGCTCTTCCAGGACTTTCTCAAAAAGTATCTACAAAAAAAGAGCCAATAAAGACTAATAGTCCTGGACATGCCTGTGGTCACAATCTTCTCGGTGTTGGTAGCCTAGGAGCAGCTCTTGCAATTAAAAAAGCAATGAAAAATAATGGTGTTAAAGGAACTATTAGATATTATGGGTGCCCAGCAGAAGAAATTCTAGTTGGAAAGGTATTTATGGCTAAAAATGGGGTTTTTAATGATTTAGATGCTTGCCTTGCTTGGCATCCAATGAATTTAAATACTTTATGGAATTGCCCTACTACTGCTGTTAATTCTTTTAAATTAAATTTTCATGGTCTTGCTGCTCATGCAGCAAGTATGCCAGAAAGAGGACTTAGTGCCTTAGACGGAGTAATACTAACTGATATAGGAGTAAATTATTTGCGCGAGCATGTAGCACAAGGAACTAAAATGCATTGTGTTATTACCCATGGGGGGGTAGCCCCGAATACAGTTCCTGATTATGCACAAATATGGTATTTTGTAAGAGCTCCACATAGATATCAGGTAGAAAAAGTCTATTCAAAATTACTTGATGTAGCTAAAGGTGCTGCCATAATGACCGGAACCAGTTTTGATATAGAATTTATAACGGGAGTTTATGAATATTTACCGAACAATACAATCGGAGAAATTGTCTATGAAAATTTATTAAAGGTCGGGGCACCAAAATTTACTACCGAAGAAAAAATATTTGCTCAAGAATTATCAGCAACTATGCCCGCTGACAGTTTTCAAACAACATTAAGATCATCTGACCTAACCCAAGAAGAAGTTGGTGGAATTCTTTCTGATAAAATAATAGAAAAAGACAGGGGGCCAGTTTCTAAGGATAAACTAAAAGCAGCCTCTACTGATGTAGGAGATGTATCTAATATTACACCAACTGCCCAATTTTTTACAACATGTTGGCCATTCAATTGTGCAACACATAGTTGGCAATCCGCTGCTTCTGCTGGTTCTACTATTGGCTCTAAAGGTATGATAGTAGCATCTAAGGTAATGGCTCTAACTGCTTTAGATCTTTTAACTAAACCAAAAGTTTTGAAAGAGGCAAAAGATGAATTTATAAAAGCAACAAGTGGTAAAAAATATGTTTCTCCACTCCCAAAGAATGCAAATTTACCAAAACAATAAATTTTGATAACAGTCTGATTTTATTTTAAAATCAGCTTTATAAAATTTTGAACATATTATAATTATATTCTTTTTGTTGACATACTCTTTTTTCCCATATAAACTATAGAAAAATATTTTTATATTTATACTATAGGTGAAGTAGTAATGCAAACATCAGA
>CAZKGV010000020.1:0-19463 GCA_964552625.1 uncultured Acholeplasmataceae bacterium
TTAAGAAAGGAGATAATAATTAGTTGTATACATTACAATTTAATTATTACATGATGAGATGAAAGATATTTATGCAATAGGTGCTAAAGATAGTGTTCTTATTTTTCAGAGTTTGGGAATTGATTCTTTTGTTGTAAAGGATGAGGCTAAGTTAAAAGCGAAAATAGAAAAACTATCACAAAATGCGAAAATAATCTTTATTAGTGAGTCTTTAAGTCCATTTTTAAGTGATGTAGTAAATAAATATAAACAAGATATTTATCCGATACTGCTTTTTGTGCCCTTAGAAGGTATTAAAAGTAATCGGGGAATTGAAAAGTTAAGAAAAGATGTTGAAAAAGCCATTGGAATGGCGCTTATTTAGAAAAGAGGAATGCTATGGAAAAATTAGGGAAAATTGTTAAGGTATCTGGCCCTTTAGTTGTTGCATCGGGAATGGAAGATGTACAAGTTTATGATGTGGTTAAGGTAAGTCATAAAAAGCTATTAGGTGAAGTCATTGAGCTAAGAAATGATTTAGCATCAATTCAAGTTTATGAAGAAACTGCAGGCATTGGTCCAGGAGAACCTGTTTATTATACATATCAACCTTTAAGTGTCGCTTTAGGTCCAGGGTTAATAACTGGAGTTTTTGATGGTATTTTAAGGCCTTTGGATAAAATTTATGAGCAAGTAGGAGCTCATATTCCTGGGGGAATTGAAATTGAAGCTTTGGCTCAAGAAAAAAAGTGGCTTTTTAAACCCCTTAAACAAAAAGGAGATTTAGTAAGTGGCGGGATGAGCATTGGGTTTGTTGATGAGACTAGTTTAGTTAAACATAAAATAATGGTTCCTCCTAATGTTAGTGGGAAACTAACATTTGTTGCCAAAGAGGGTTTATATAAAGTTAATGATGTTGTTTATAAGATTCAAACAGAAACATCCATAAAAGATTTTACAATGGTTCAGCGTTGGCCAGTGAGAATAAAAAGACCTTATTTAAAGAAGTTACCACCAGTTGAACCGATGATTACTGGTCAGAGAATAATTGACACGCTTTTTCCTGTTGCAATCGGTGGAATCGCGGCAATTCCAGGGCCATTTGGTTCTGGTAAAACAGTTGTCCAACATCAGTTAGCTAAGTGGGCTGATGCTGATATTATTGTTTATGTTGGTTGTGGTGAACGTGGCAATGAGATGACTGATGTTTTAAATGAGTTTCCGAGATTATTAGATCCTAAAACCAATGAACCATTAATGAAAAGAACAGTTTTAATTGCCAACACATCTAACATGCCAGTTGCGGCAAGAGAAGCAAGCATTTATACAGGAATTACAATTGCTGAGTATTTTCGTGATATGGGATATAAAGTTGCGATAATGGCAGATTCAACAAGCCGATGGGCAGAAGCTTTAAGAGAAATGAGCAGTCGCTTAGAAGAAATGCCTGGAGAAGAAGGTTATCCCGCTTATTTAGGTAGCCGCTTAGCTGAGTTTTATGAAAGAGCAGGACTGGTTGTTACTATTGGCGATAATGTTGTTGGCGCTGTTAGTGCAATCGGGGCAGTTTCACCGCCAGGAGGCGACATGAGTGAACCGGTTGCCCAAGCAACTTTAAGAATTGTTAAAGTTTACTGGGGTCTTTCAGCAAGTTTGGCTTATAGAAGGCATTTTCCGGCTATTGATTGGTTAAGAAGTTACTCGTTATATGATGATGTTTTAATGGATTCTTTTGACAATATTAAGCCATTATGGAGCAATCAAGTTAAAAGGGCAAAAATTCTTCTTCAAGAAGAAAAAGCTTTAGAAGAAATTGTTAGATTAGTAGGAATAGATACACTCTCATATCCCGATCGAATAAAGCTTTTAGCTAGCCAAATGATTCGAGAAGATTTCTTGCATCAAAATGCTTTTGATTCAATTGATACATATACATCTGTTGATAAACAGTATTTAATGCTTAATATAATACTGCGTTGGTATGAATTGGCTTTAGCAGCAATAAATGAAAATAAAAGATTTAAATCAATTGAAACAATGACCACCAAACAGCGTATAGGCAGATTAAAATATATTAAAGAATCTTTATTTCCCAAGTCTTATGAAACACTTTTGGCTCTTATGGAAGAAGAGTTTGTTAAACTAGAAAGCGAGTGATTATATGGCAATAAGAGAATATAAAACAATTAAAGAAGTAGTTGGACCACTCGTCTTAATTGAAAATACTAAAGATGTAACTTATGATGAGTTAGTCTATATTCAGCTTGATTCAGGTGAAAGAAGAGTTGGGAAAGTCCTAGAGGTTAGTCAAGATGCGAGCTTAATTCAAATGTTTGAGTCATCGCAAGGTTTAAAAATTGATGATGCTAAAGCTATTTTTTTAGGTAGAGGTTTAGAACTTGGAGTCGCTCCTGATATGCTTGGTAGAGTATTTGATGGGATGGGTGAGTTAATTGATGATAAACAGCCGCTAATTCCAGAAAAATATATTAATATTAACGGAGAGGCAATCAATCCTTATGCTCGTGATTATCCCAATGAGTTTATCCAAACAGGTATTAGCGCAATCGATGGTCTAAACACGCTTGTTAGAGGTCAAAAACTGCCGATTTTTTCTGGTTCTGGTCTTCCTCATAGCCGTTTAGCAGCCCAAATTGCTCGCCAAGCTAAAGTTTTAGGTGATCATGAGAACTTTGCGGTTGTTTTTGCAGCAATTGGGATTACTTTTGAAGAAGCTAACTTTTTTATTGAAGATTTCCGTAAAAGTGGTGCCTTAGATAGGACAGTTATGTTTGTGAATTTAGCAAATGACCCAGCAATTGAACGGATTTCTACGCCACGAATGGCAATTACGGCAGCAGAGTATTTAGCTTTTGAGTTGGGAATGCATGTGCTTGTAATCTTAACAGATATTACTAATTATGCTGAGGCTTTAAGAGAAATTAGCGCAGCGAAAAAAGAAGTTCCTGGAAGACGTGGGTATCCTGGTTATATGTATACTGACTTAGCCTCGCTTTATGAGCGAACGGGTAGAATTAAAAACAATCGTGGGTCGGTAACACAAATTCCAATTTTAACAATGCCAGAAGACGATAAAACCCATCCAATTCCTGATTTGACAGGCTATATTACTGAAGGGCAAATTATTCTATCAAGAACACTAAATCTAAGAAATATAACGCCGCCAATAGATATTCTACCTTCTCTTTCTAGATTAAAGGATAAAGGTATAGGTAAAACAAAAACCAGAGAAGACCATGCGGATACAATGAACCAGCTTTTTGCTAATTATGCGCGCGGTAAAGAGGCCAAAGAATTATCAACAATTTTGGGTGAATCAGCGTTATCTGATATTGATATAATTTATGCTAAGTTTGCTGATCGGTTTGAAAACGAATACTTGAATCAAGGATTTCAAAACAACCGAAGCATTGAAGATACCCTTGATTTAGGGTGGGAACTTTTACGGATGTTTCCTGTTAGTGAACTAAGAAGAATTAGTGAGGAAAACATTAAAAAGTATTACTAGGAGGATTAATGACAACTGATTTTATCAATCCAACAAGGATGGAACTGGCTCGTTTAAAAAGAGAGATGGAAATAACCATTAGAGGTCATAAGCTTTTAAAAGACAAGCAAGATGAGCTAATTCGTCGATTTATGCAAATTATTGAAATTACAAAAAATTTACGAATTGAAGTTGATCGATTGCTTGTTTTGACTATGCAAAAACTAAACGTTGCGACTGCTAAAAGTAGTGCTGCAGAAATATATAATAGTCTACTTACTAAATCATCGCTTTTTACAGTATCATTTACTAAAAGACCAATTATGTCTGTTTATGTTCCTAATATCGAGTTAAAACAAAACTTAAATGAAAAACATAACTACAGTCTACCTTCGGCACCAGTTGCCCTTGATCAAGCAGTATTAATGTTAAAAGAACTTTTACCAAAACTGATTAGTTTAGCAATGATGGAAAAACAAGTTGATCTTCTTAGTTATGAAATTGAAAAGACAAGAAGAAGGGTTAATGCGATTGAACATATCCGTTTACCTGCTTTAGAAGAAAACATTAAAATGATTGTGATGAAACTTGATGATATTGAACGGTTTAATACTGTTAGAATGATGAAATCTAAAGAAATTACGCAAAAGAAAAAGTAAAAAAATGCATCCTTACTGTTAAAGGATGCTTTTTTTGTGTATAATATAAAACAATTAGAGGTGGTTAAGTTGAACTTTAGTTTTGGCGATTCAATTAAAATCTATGCTTATAAACACGATGAAAGTTTGCATCGGACTTGGCGAGGTGTAAATGTGGTTTTATATAATGATGAGATGATTGTTGTTGCCAACACGCATGCCAAAGTCATTGAAAGCTCGGGACGAAATTGGTTTACTCAAGAACCATCAATTGCTTTTTTCTATTTTAAATATTTTTACAATGTAATTGCGATGTTGAAAAAAGATGGTATTTACTTTTACTGTAATCTATCAAGTCCAGCAGTTGCTGATAGTGAAGGAATAAAATATGTTGATTATGATTTGGATGTCCGAGTTACACCAAGTTTTACTTATAAAGTTTTAGATAAAAAAGAATATCTTGAAAATAGTTTAAAATATGGATATAGTGATGATTTAAAAGAAGTAATTGAAAAAACGTTAAAATATTTGCTTGTTAAAATTAAAGATAAAAAGCATCCTTTTAATCATGATTACGTGTTAGAGTTATTTAATAAATTTAAAGATTTTATTAACAAATCATAGTTATTGAAAAAAAAGCCCAACTTAGATGAGTTTGTAAAATACATCTATTGGGGCTTTTTTTTAGGCTTCGGTTTGTTCTTTAATTATTATTTTACTTAAATCAGCTTTGCATGTAAGTAAGAAATTATAGGTTATTCTATCCATTGTACAATTTTCAAAAACTGTTTCTTTGAATTTGGTTTTATCAAATATCGTATTAACAAAGTGACAATTCTTAAAACTGTGATTTTTAAACAATCCTCCTTTTAAAACCACTTTAGAAAAAGTAATGTTTGACATAACAGAGTTGTTAAAATCAGTTTTTTCTAAAATAGTGTCAGTAAAGATTGTTTCTTTAAAGTGACATCTTTTAAAATCCGAACTTTTAATGATTGCATTTTTAAAATCAGTCTTATCAAGATTACTATTGATAATATCAGCACGGAAAAACTTTGAATTAGAAAATAAAGTGCCATTTAATGTGCAATTAACAAACTCATTATAGGAAAGATTTTTTCCCGAAATATTAGAGTTTGTAAAAAGGCAATCTTTAAACTTAGCATAAGCGAAATCTAGGTTTGTTAAATCGGAATTAGAAAAATCATTTCCTATCCATTTATGCTCATTAAGAGCTGCAACACTTTTTTCCTTTTTCTTTTTTTCTTGTTGATTCGCTTGATTAATCACAACACCTTCATCATAAAAATAAGCAATAGGGACATCTAAGATAGTAGAAAGCTTTTTAAGGGTAATAATATCTGGTAAGCCTTGGTCTTGTTCCCACTTAGAAACCATTTGAGGGGTCATGTTTATTTTTCTAGCGACATCAGTTTGGGTTAAGTTCTTTCTTTTTCTAGCAATTGCTATTTTTTCACCGATTGTTTTCATTTTAATTCTCCTTTTTTGCTTTAATTATAAACTTTTGTTGCTTTGCGGTCAATGAATTATCAACAAATAATAGTTGAATTTTACAACTACTGGTTGAATCATAAAATGTTTATAAAATATTTTTTAAAAAATTCGCCAATTTTCACCAATGGGAGAATTAAATCCCAAAAAAAAATCCTCCCAAGCTATTGTATAACCGGAGAGGAAAGTATTTGTCCTTACCTTCAAGTTACTTTAATAATGTTATAAAAGTCTAACTTTTAAGGGTAAGATCATTTTTTTTGGAGCAGGCGAGGGGAATCGAACCCCCATCTGATGCTTGGCAAGCACCTATACTAACCGTTGTACTACGCCTACACAGCATTAATAGTTTAGCAAAACATGCTATTTTTGTCAATTATTTAAAATGGTCGGGAAGACAGGATTTGAACCTGCGACCTCTTGCTCCCAAGGCAAGCGCTCTACCAAGCTAAGCTACTTCCCGATAAAACATTAATATGGCGCGTCGTAAAGGACTTGAACCCTTAGCCTTCTGATCCGAAGTCAGACGCTCTATCCAGTTGAGCTAACGACGCCTTTATGGCGGTCTGGACGGGACTTGAACCCGCGATCTCCAGTGTGACAGACTGGCATGTTAACCACTACACTACCAGACCAGCAAAAAAGATTATACCATAGTATCATGGCTATATCAAGGCTGAGTGGTTTTAATCATTTTTAATTTCACAATAAAGCTTTAAAGGCTCAAACCCTTTGTTTTTTTGTTGTTCTTTTTGAAAATAAAAAGGGATATTTTTAAGAATAATTGACAGAAAGCCAGTATTCATATTTTTAATATCATTAATAAAGACACTTTCATTACTTAATTTTAAAATATGGCGAGTCTGCTTTGTGATATATGTTTTTACTTTTTTATTTAGTTTTGAATTATTGATAAAATCTAAAAATGAATTCATTAGTTTTAAGGCTTCATTTTTATAATTAAGCCGATCTAAATAAAAAATAATTGTTTGAGGAAGTTCGATTTGACTTCTTAGGTTTAAAAATCGGTTAAAAGAAGAAGGTCTTTTCAGAAAATAAGAAACTTTTTCTACCATTAACAGATCAACTTCATCGGTTTCATATAAAGCATAATATAACAAAATCAAAAAGAAACTTGCTGAAATCATGTCTGTTCTAATAGGATTTTGATTTTGAATATGTAACTCCATTTTTCCCCTTTGATATGCAGTTAAATCATCAGTATATTGTGAGATAATCAGCAAGGCAAAAGCTGAATCAGATTTTACCTTTTGATAAGCTTTAAAGTCGCCATAGATTTGATCGGTACTTTTACTTGATAAAAGAGTAAAAAGCAAACTTAATAAGAGAGTATAAAAAGCAATTGGGACTAAAAAAGGAATTTTATAAAAGAAAATAAAGGTGAGTAAAAAAAGTAAAATACCGCTAATAAGAGTAAAAAGCGGAGCAGCAAGCAAAGATATTAAGGTTGCTTTTTTTGCTTTGTTGAAGTCATTTTCACTTTCGATACGTCCGAGGTTGGGCATGACAAGGCCACCACCAAGAGCAAGCAACCGGAAGTCGATTTTTATTTTCCATTTATTATTGTTTTTATAAAAAATCAGAAACAAAATAATTATAACATCATTTTTATAACCAGAAAAAACAAAACTAAATAAATGAGTTAGTTCGTGGAGGGTTAAAGACAAAAAATAAAGTCCAATAAAAAGTAAAAAGTGAAGATAAAGGGGAACTTTTGTAAAACCTCTAAAAATATGCTCCATGTAGCCACCATGAAAAAGAGGCATTGAAACAAATCCTAAAACAAAACAAATAACTAAAAAAATAAGAAAGCGATATTTTTTAACATATCTCATTAAAATCACCAAATATATTATATCACTATGTATAGGTTTTTGGTTTAAAATGTGTTAATATTTTAGGTAAGAATAAATAACATTAAGGTTAGGTAGAAAATGATTATTTTAGTTGGCGCTAGTGCGAGCGGTAAAACGGAAATTGCGAAAATACTAGTTGAAAAATTTAATTACCATAAATGTATTACCACCACAACAAGAGAAAAAAGAGCTTCTGAAGTTGCTGGAGTTAGTTATCATTTTGTTAGTAAAAGTGAGTTTAACAATCTTTTAATTAATAATGCATTTGTTGAGGTAATTACATATCAAAACAATTTTTATGGTACACAGAAAAAAGATTTACAATCTAATAGTATTATTATTTTAGATCCTAATGGCGCTAATGCTGTTAGTAAACATTTAAATAATTTAGGGTTTGTTGTATTAATTAAATCAAAAAAGAAATTAAGAAAAGTTCGTATGTTAAAAAGAGGAGATAATCTTAAAAGTATTAGATTGCGACTAAGAAAAGATGATCAACTTTTTCAACAAAAGAATTTAGTAAAAATTGACTTAGTTTTATTAAACAAAGATGAGCCATTAGAAAAACTTGCAAAGATTATTGATCAAGCATATAAAAACGCAAAAAAGGAAAGATAAAATGGGTAATGTAACTGCCGCAAAAACAATTTCAATATTTTCAATTATTTATGGTGTGTTAAATTTTTTCTCTAATCTTAAGGAAAGCACAATCTTAGGCCAAAGCTATAATCCTATTGGAGTTTTACTATCTATCGCTTTAGTTGTTATTGCAATAGTGTCTTTAACCAAAATAAGTAATAACCAAAAAGTAAAAGGGCTAGTAATTGCAATGCTTGTTTTTTGGTTGTTTTTATTAATTGCATCAATTCTTTTTCTTGGCATTCCTGTATTTGGGTGGGTTGTTTTTGTTATTGGAATTGGCTTATCAGTTGTCCCAATAATAAGTGGCTTTAAATATCTTTCATCCTTAAATAGCGCTAATAACAAAAATAATGAGGATATAACCAAAAAATTAACAAAATCCAAATCTTTATATGATGGTGGTTATATTACAGAAGAAGAATACGAAGAAATAAGAAAGAAAATTTTGGATGAGAATATTTAAAAGTCTAAGCTGTATCAATCTTTTTTACTAAACTATTAAAGCAGTGCCCCAACGAGAAGCATATTTCTTAATAAGTTAGGATTGTAGAAAAAAACAAAACATTTCAAAAGAATAATTACTAGAAGTAAAAACCAAGCATTTAAACGGAATAAATTCTTGAGAAGATGCACTTTTTAGAAGTGGTTTGGGTTCAAAGGTAACATATTACAGGAGATTTAAAGAATATAATATTAAATAATGTTAAAAAAAAACAGCCTTAATAGACTGTTATTTGTAACTGGTGCCCCCAACGAGAATTGTACTATGTGTTCCAAGCAAAGAAAAGTTTGCTATTAAAAGAGTTTTGCTTTTGACTTAATAATGTGATTGTTAAGGTTTTTAATCAATTTAAGGCTTTTATGCACATATATGCACACTAAAATTAAAGACGCTTGTTTATAATAGAAGAGATGTTGGTTTATAATGCCTCTTTTTTGCTATTTTTACAATGTTAAAATTTAATTGTTTAAGAGAGAAAACAAGGATTACTTTAGGAGATGTTAGAAACTGAGTATCAAAATTGTTAAACGGTATTGAGACGTTTGTAAAAGTCGATTGTCTCAAAATAGACCATCGGTATTGACACAACACATAAAATTAGATATAATAAGAGTGTAAAAAGGAGTAAATCAATATGCAAGACTTTGGCAAGTATCAAAAAAACAATAAAAATTATACAGGTTCTGAAGAAAAATTTGGGATAACAATTAATAATGAAGATTATATTGTAAAGTTTAGAAAAAACTCTGAGACTGGGCTTCTTAATAATCATATATCGGAACATATAGGTTCTAATATATTTAATTTGCTTGGTGAGGAAGCACAAATAACTATGTTAGGATTTTATGATGGTAGAGAAGTGGTTGTTTGTAAAGATTTTAATAAAGAAGGAGAATCTTTTACACCATTTAATGATGTAGGAGAATCTTCATTAGAAAGAGATCGAGAGTTATATCAATATAGTTATGAAGATATAATTCGGATGTTAGAAGAAAATAAGAAAAATACTCATATTGATCAAACAGTTGAAAAATTTTGGAATATGTTTATTATTGATGCCTTTATTGGTAATTTCGATAGACACGGTGCTAACTGGGGCTTTGTTAAAAAAGATAACAAGTACAGATTTTCGCCAATCTTTGATAATGGTTCTTCATTATTCCCGCGTAGAAATAATGATGAGTTATTAAAAGAAGTTTTAACAAATGAAGAAAAATTAAAAGAAATTACATATCGCTACCCAACATCACAAATTAAACTAAATGATAAAAAAAGTTCATATTATGAAGTGATAAACAGTTTGCAATTTGAGGAATGTAATAATGCTTTAAAAAGGATATATTCTCGCATTGACATGGATAAGATTAAGAAATTTATTGAATCTTTAATAATGATTTCAAACCTTCGAAAAAGGTTTTATATTAAAGTGTTAGAATATAGATATGAAAATATAATTAAAAACTCTTATTTAAAGTTAGTTGGTGAAAACAATGAGTGAATTTAATAAAAAGATAATTGGCGAAAAATTAATATTTAGTAAATATGGTTATATTACTTATAAATATAAGAATGATATTTTTTTTAAAATAGCAAAGCTCACATACGAACTATTTGAAAACGAATCATTTCAATACATTTTTGAGCCTTATTATGATGTTTTGAGTAATTTATATGTTGATATTCCAGGAATAGACTTATCATTAAAATTAAAATATTATTATCGCGCAAACTTTACACCCGTTTTTATTAGCGAAAGAGTAACACCTAAAAACCGAGTTAATTTAAGAGAAGAATTACTCGAACAAGGTTTTGATTATTATCATCCATTCCTTTTAGCACTAGATTCTAAACGACAGTATAGCGGTGATAACCTTTCTCTAAAAAGCGATGACTTTTATAAAGAAAATGTTTTACTAATTGAAAAGACAAAAGATTTATATAAAAAAATACCTAGTGTAATTAAAAATTTAGCTGCTAGAAATGTTTTTATGTTAGATGGAATCCAAGTTGATGATAGTAATAGAGAAGAACATTTAAGCATTTATTTAAAACTATATAATCATGTTTCAGAGTATTATAAAGAAAAAAGTAAAGATTATGTTGGTAGAAAAAAACAAACTATTTCAAAAGAATTATTAATAGAGATTAGAAGACAACATTTAAATGGAATAATTACTTTAGAAGAGGCACTTAATAGGACAAAGCTTGGTTCAAAATCAACATATTATAGAAGGCTTAAAGAATACGATATTGAATAAAAAAAACAGCCTTAATAGACTGTTATTTGTAACTGGTGCCCCCAACGAGAATCGAACTTGTATTTCAAGCTTACCATGCTTGCGTTTTGCCATTAAACCATAGGGGCATAGTCATTAATCATTTTATCATATATTTTATTTCTTACAAGTAGATTTATTTTAACTTTGCTTCATTTTTTTATTATCCGCGTGAACTTAACTTGTAATTATATAATAATAGTGATATACTTTATCTAGGCGTATTTTTGAGTCAATATTTGTTAAGGAGTAATTGTTTCATGACTGGAAAAGTAAAATGGTTTGATGAGAGAAAAGGTTATGGATTCATCTCAACCGATGATGGCCAAGATATTTTTGTTCATTATTCATCAATCCAAGCTGACGGCTTTAAGAATTTAGCTGAAGGCGATTTAGTTGAGTTTGAAATAAACGATAGCGATAGAGGCCCTCAGGCTGCTAATGTTGTCAAATTATAATAACTTGCAATCAAAGAGACACTTAAGGGTCTCTTTTTTTGTTAACTAGGAAAATGATTCAAGTTATGGATAAAAGTTGTTAAAAAGCTTGTTTATTGCTATAATAAAATAAAAGATTATGTGGGGAGTGATATTTATGCACAAAGAGTTGCTGGCAGTTGAAAAAAAACACTTTTTAACTTTAAAAAATGAAATTGATGAAAAGGTTTTACAAAAGATTGAAGACGAGTTTAAAATAGAATATTCATGCGATGCGGTTGGTTTGGTTGGAATAAACAAACTTACGCTACATGAGGCCTATAAACTATTTGAAAAAACTGATAAAATTAGTGCGTCTGAAAGGGAACAAAAAGAGTTTTTAAATCATCTAAAAGCGTATGAACACTTATTGGAAGTTATTGAAAAAGACACTCCTATGAGCGAAGAGGTAATTAAAGATATTCATCAAATTTTACTTGATGATATTATGCCAGGTGGTCTATATAGGCAGGTTAATATTGGTCTTCGTGGTTATCACCAACCTCCTGATTATGTGAAAGTATATGATCGAATGAAAAAGATGATGGATGCTTTGGATTTTACTTTTAAAGGAACGGCAATTGAAAAAGGAGCATTTATCTTGCTTACAGTCAGTAAAATTCATCCCTTTATTGATGGCAATGGCAGATTAGGTAGATTATTGTTGAATTATTATTTAATTAAAGATGGGTATATACCTATCTCGATTAAAAAAGAACAAAAAGATGAGTACTTTGCGGCACTTGATCAATTTAAATTAGAAAAAGAAATGACCAAAATGGTTTTGTTGATAGAAAAAACTTTACTAAATAGATATAGTCAAATAAATTCTATTATAGGATAAATGGTTTTTCGAGGTTAAAGCCTCGTTTTTTCTTTATAAGTAATAAAATTAAGAAAAAGGATAAACAGATGAAGATAGAAAACTTTAAATATAAAATCGTTCATTTTTTTCGTTATAGTGCGGATGCGATATTTTATCCTTTTTTTGGTCTTTATTTAGCTTTTTTAGGTTTTCAAACAGATATTATTGGCACTATCTTAATGCTTTTTCCGCTGATTGCGACATTTGTTAATCCTTTGTGGAGTTTTTTGGCAAAAAATATAAATGCAAATAAAACCTATTTAATTATTTTTTCTTTAACTGAAGCAGCAGCGATTGTTTTTTTGCTTTTGATTAATCAACTATACTTAGCTCTTATTTTAACAGCCATTTTAAGTGTTGTTAGTCAGCCATATTATCTTTTAATGGACAGTTATACGGCTGTGTTTACTATAGAAAATAAAACTAACTACTCAGCTATTCGACTTTTTGGTTCGCTTGGATACGCTCTTGGAGTTTTACTAAGTGGTTTTTTAATTAAAAATAGTGGTTTTAATCCTTCCTTTTTTCTTTCTGCGGGCCTTTTTGCTCTAGTTTGTCTTATTTTGGTTTGGATAAAACCGCATAATTTAGAGAAAAGTCAAGTATTAGAGGAAAAATCAGATTTTAAAGCTTTAAGAAAAAATAAAAACTATATTTTATTTGCAATATTTTATGTTATTACTGTTGGAGCTTTATTTGGTGGAGAAAGTTTTTGGGGTCTTTATTTTAAAAACATCGGAATTGATGCTGATGGTTTTGGTTATATTAGTTTTGTAGCATATGCAGTTGAAGTTGTTGTCTTGATTTTACTTGCTAGGTTTGGGGATAAAATAAAATTAAACTTAATTATGATAATGATTGCTTTTTTAAATGGCATTAGATTTTTAATTTATGCCTTTAAAGTGCCAATCTTTGTTTTAGTTTTTTCCTCTGTTTTGAGAGGGTTTGTGATTGCCGGGGTTTTATATGTTGTTGTTCGTTATTTAAGTGTTTTTGTGAGAAAAAATAATTTTACTTTAGGGATGATTATTTTTGGATCTTTAAAAAACATTTTTCAAAGTGTAGTTACTTTTTTTGGCGGCTTTATTATTAAAGATAAAGGTTATGAAATATTTTTCTTGTTAATAGGTTTAATTGCTTTTTCTGCCTTGTTTTTCATAAAAACAAAGCCAAAAGAAAATCAATATGATATAATTACAAAAGAGGTTTAAGAAAATGGAAATAGGAAAAACATATCAATTAACAGTTGTTAGAAAAACGGATTTAGGTTGTATTTTAAAAGCAAATGATAGCGAAGTTTTCTTGCATAATAATGAGGCGACAAAATTACTTCAAATTGATGAAGTAGTAGAAGCGTTTATCTATTTAGATTTTAAAAACAGGATTGCTGCAACGATGGCAAAACCAATTATTAGTCTTAACCAAGCAAATTTTGTTAGAGTCGTTGAGGTAAAGCCTAATTTGGGTGTTTTTGTGGATATTGGCATTCAAAAAGATCTTTTAGTTGGTAAAGATGATTTACCAAAACAAATGTTTTTGTGGCCTGTTTTAGGTGACTTCTTATTTGTTAGATTAAAAGCTAAACAAAAACTTGTTGGCAAACCTCTTAGCAAAAATGAAATTAAAGACAATTTTAAAAACATTAAAGAAAACGATTTGCTTGATGGGTATGTGCTGCAGATAATAGAAGAAGGAATTTTTGTTTTAAGTTTAGAAAGAACGCTGATTTTTGTTCACCATACGCAGTTGAGAAAACCGTATCGTTTAGGCGAGAAGGTAAGTGTAAGGATTATTAAAGTTTATGAGCATCGTATAAATGGTTCTCTAATTGAACAAAAAGAAAAGATGATTGAAAAAGATGCACAAATAATTTTTAACTATTTAAAGAAAAACAAAAAAATGAAACTAACAAGCAACTCGACACCAGAAGAGATTAAGAAAATATTTTTTATGTCTAAAAAAGCCTTTAAGCGGGCACTTGGAAGTTTATATAAACAAAGGTTGCTTGATTTTGAAAATGAGTATACAATATTTAAAGGTGATAACAATGAAAAATAAATTAGTAAAATCAATTACATCAAGAGAACAAGATTTTGCCCTTTGGTATACTGATGTTTGCTTAAAGGCAGAATTAATGGATTATAGTGAAGCTGGTGGCTTTATTATTTATCGTCCGTATGGCTATAGTATGTGGGAGAAGATTCAAGATTATTTAAATGTTGAGTTTAAAAAAACAGGCCATGAAAATGTTTATATGCCACTTGTTATTCCAGAGTATTTGTTTGAAAAAGAAAAAGAGCATGTTGAAGGTTTTTCACCAGAAGTTGCTTATCTAACAAAAGACTCAAATCAAGATGGAGAAAAGCTTATTGTCAGACCGACAAGCGAGGTGCTTTTTTGTCAGCATTATAAAAAGATAATCTCTTCTTATAGGGATTTACCAAAAAAGTATAATCAGTGGTGTAATGTTATTAGATGGGAAAAAACAACAAGACCTTTTTTAAGAGGTAAAGAGTTTTTATGGCAAGAAGGTCATACAGTTCATGCAACGGAAAAAGAAGCAAAAACAGAGACACTTGCGATGTTAGAAGTATATGAAAAAATGGGGAAAAATTTGCTAGCGATTCCTTTTGTAACAGGAAAAAAGACAGAAGCAGAAAAGTTTGCTGGAGCCTTAGAGACTTATGCAATTGAAGCTTTAATGTATGATGGTAAAGCTTTGCAAAGTGGAACTACTCATTACTTTGGTCAACTTTTTTCTAAGGCTTTTGAGATAACTTTTCAAGACAAAGATAATATAGTTAAACATGCATATCAAACTAGTTGGGGCGTTAGTACGCGTTTAATTGGGGCTGTAATAATGGTTCATGGTGATGATGATGGTCTGGTTTTACCTCCATATTTAGCACCAATCCAAGTTGTTATAATTCCAATTCAATCGCAAAAAGAAATTGTTATGGAAAATGCACTGAAAGTAAAAGAAAAGTTAAGCGCTTTAAATATTAGAGTTCATTTAGATGATTCTAACCGGACACCGGGCTGGAAGTTTAGTGAGTATGAAATGAAAGGTGTTCCGATTAGATTAGAAATTGGTCCTAAAGATATTGCTGCCAACAAAATAACCGTATCTACTCGCTATAACAGAGAAAAAATTGCTATTTCTCTTGATGATTATGCAACAAAAATTGAAATGCTTTTAAAAGAAATTCATGAAAATATGTATGAAAAAGCTTTAAAACATGTGCTTGACAATACGTATGTGGTTAGTGATTATCAAGATTTTGAAAAATACATTAAAAAAGGTGGCTATATTAAAATGAGTATAGCGGGCCAGGAAGCAGAATTAAAAATTAAAGAAGATTATCAAGCTACTGCAAGAGTGATTCTTGATGAACCGCTTTTATATGAGATTTGTCCTGTGACAAAGAAAAAAGTGAGTCAAACAATTCTTTTTGCTAGAGCATATTAAAGTCGTTTGTGTATTAGACAGAAGGATTGAATATGGAATATTATGGACGTGAAATAAAGCAAATTGAAAAAGAGTTTTCAACCAACTTAAAAACCGGATTAACGCTTAAAGAAGCAAAAAAACGGATTGATGAAAACGGACTTAATAAATTAGTAGAAGCTCCTAAAGACAGTTTTTTTAAACTGTTTTTATTGCAGTTTCATGATTGGCTTATTTATGTTTTGTTGGCTGCAACAGTTTTGACTTTTGTCGTCCAAGATTATATTAGCGGCATTGTTATTTTGGCGATTGTAATTGTTAATGCGGTAATTGGGGTTATTCAAGAAGAAAAGGCCAATAAAGCAATTGCTGAACTTAAAAAAATGTCTTCACCTAAATCTTTAATTAAAAGAGATGGTAAGTTAATTGAAATTGATTCTTCGTTTTTAGTTGTTGGTGATATTGTATTGTTGAGCGCTGGTAGATTTGTGCCTGCTGATTTAAGGTTGATATCTTCTTCGAGTTTACAAATTGATGAGTCTTCTTTAACGGGTGAGTCGGTGCCAGCTGAGAAGGATGCAAGTTTAGTTTATTTAAAAGAAAAAATGCCACTAGGGGACCAAAAAAATATGGCTTTTTCATCAACATTTGTTACCTATGGTAAAGGTGAAGGAGTCGTTGTTAAAACTGCAATGGCAACAGAAATTGGAAAAATTGCAACCATCTTGGATGCCGAAGATAAACAAATCACGCCCCTACAAAAAAGATTAGAAGCTTTAGGAAAAACAATCGGGATTGTAATTATTGTTATTTGTGGACTTTTATTTTTAATCTCATTTATTCAGTATCAACCTTGGATTTTTGGTTTTAATCTTAAAGATATTGAAAATATGTTTATTACTGCTGTCTCACTGGCTGTTGCGGCTATTCCGGAAGGGATTGTTGCAATTGTTACAGTTGTTTTAGCGATTGGGTCTTCAAGACTGACAAAAAGAAATGCAATTGTTAAAAAACTGCCAGCAATGGAAACACTTGGTTCGGTGAATGTAATTTGTAGTGATAAAACAGGAACGCTAACTTACAATAAAATGAAGGTTATTAAAAGCTATACGAGTGGTAAAACCACTACTTTATCCCAAAGTCATCAATTAAATAGTGATGAAAAGAAAATGGTTGAAGCTTTTGTTTTATGTAGTGATGCGACTTATTCCGTAGAAAACTCAACTGGAGATCCGACTGAAATTGCGCTTGTGCAAATGGGTTATGATTATGGCCTTTTGCAAGCAAAGATGAATAAAGACAAACCGCGAATTGATGAACTACCCTTTGATAGCACAAGAAAAAGGATGTCTACTTATCATCAAGGAAAAGATGGTTATTATGTGTATACTAAAGGGGCCCTAGATTTTATTTTAAATATTTCAACCCATTACTTAAAAGATGGCGAAATTGTTTCTTTAACCGAAAAAGCAAAACAAGAAATAATTGCTCAAGCCGATAAGATGAGTTTAGAAGCTTTAAGAGTTTTAGCTGTTTCTTATAAAAGAACAGAAAATAAAGTTTTAGCTAAAGACTTTGAAAAAGATTTAATTTTTATGGGTTTTGTTGGCTTAATGGATCCTCCAAGAGAAGAGGTAAAAGAGGCAATCAACAGTTGTAAAAAGGCTGGTATTAAAGTTGTAATGATTACAGGAGATCATAAAAATACTGCTTATGCAATTGGAAAAGAACTTGGGATAATTAGTAATTTAAAAGAAAGTCTAACAGGTTTAGAACTTGATTTATTAAGCGAAAAAGAACTGGTTAATAAAATAGACGATATTAACGTATTTGCCCGGGTTTCTCCAGAGCATAAAGTTAGAATCGTTAAAGCTTTACAACAAAAGGGTCATATTGTTTCTATGACTGGTGATGGTGTTAATGATGCACCTTCGCTTAAGGTTGCTGATATAGGTGTTTCTATGGGGATAACTGGTACAGACGTTACTAAACAAGCCTCAGATATGATTTTGACAGATGATAATTTTTCAACAATTGTTAATGCAATTGAAGAAGGCAGAAACATTTATAATAATATTAAAAAAAGCATTTTGTATTTGCTTTCTTGTAATTTAGGTGAAGTTATTTCGATTGCTTTGGCGATTTTTCTAGGGTGGCCAGCTCCGCTTTTAGCGTTGCAGATTTTATGGGTTAACTTAGTAAATGATGCCATGCCAGCAATCGGTCTTGGAATGGATACTTACGATAAAGATGTTATGAATGAAAAACCACGCCCTCAAAAAGAGTCATTTTTTGCTAATAAGGCTTGGCTTAGAGCAATCATTACTGGTTTGACGGTGGCAACTGTAACTTTGCTTGCATTTATTATTGGCATGAATGAAAAAGGTGTAGGAATTAGTCAAATTCATTTAGTTAAACAAGCAACAGAAGAATTTATTCATGCTTCTACTATGGCTTTTATTGTTTTGGCGACAACACAGTTGTTTTTTGCTTTTTCAATTAGAAACCAAGAAAAATCAGTTTTTCAAATTGGTGTTTTTAAAAATAAAATGTTAATTGTCGCTTTGTTTGTAGGGATAATATTACAATTGCTGGTTATTTATATTCCTTTTTTACAAACTCCTTTTGGCGTTGAAATTCTGAATTTAAAAGATTGGTTAATTGTGGTTTTGTTTTCGTTGGTTCCTTTTTTAGTTGATGAGTTATATAAGTTGTTAATCCGCCTAAAAAAGAAAAGAAATCTAACAAAAACAACCAACAGTTGATAGAAAAAACAACCAATAATTGAGCAATCCAACCTTTGGTCGCTTATATTTCATACTTTTAAGGGATATAATGAACCTATCAACGCAAGTAGCAAATAAGGCGGATTAAATATGCTACTGTGTTAAAAAAGGAGGAATTGATATGAAAGAATCATTCGGACAAAGATTTCAAAGATTAAGAAAGGTAAAAAAATTTACTCAAGAAGATGTTGCTAATAAATTAAACATTAGTCCTCAAGCAGTATCGAAATGGGAAAATGATTTAGCTTATCCAGACATTACTTATTTAAGTGAGATTTCTGAGTTTCTTGATGTGTCTTTAGATGAACTGCTTGGCAAGGTAAACAAAGAGCAAACCATTCTTGCTACAGAAGAGATTAAAAACAGAAAAAACATTGTTTTAAAAATTGTTGTTGACACCAAAGATGGTGATAAGGTTAGAGTTAACCTTCCGCTTGCTTTATTTAAAATGTTGGCTGAGTCTGGTGAGGCTGCTCCAAAAATAAACAATGTTTCGCTTAAAGGTATTGATTTAAAAGAGGTTTATCGTTTAGCTGAAATAGGTGTTATTGGGAAAATAATTGAGGTTGAAACAGCTGATGGTGATCAAGTTTATATTTTTGTTGAATAAAGCGTTATAAGTTTTTAAAAAAAATTCCATTTATTTGGAATCTTTTTTTATTATTGGAGTTTTTTTTATTCTTTTTTCTGGGACGGGATCATATTTTGGCTTAAAAAGGGGATTACAAGTTAAAACTCTTTTTGCTGAAAGGTAAAAAGCTTTAAAAAAGTTAAATCGTCTAAAGCATTCTAAGGAATAATTTGAACAAGTAGGCTGGTGCCTACAACGTGGTGGTCTATTGGGGCTAATCTTTTTTTGATACCATAAAATAAATTTAATCATTAGTTTGTTCATCTTTTCATGTAATAATTAAATTGTAATGTATACAACTAATTATTATCTCCTTTCTTAAT
>CAZKGV010000021.1:0-19202 GCA_964552625.1 uncultured Acholeplasmataceae bacterium
AAAAGACGTTAAAAAAAACAAAACAACCAACAATTACAAAGCTCTTAAAGTCCCCCTCAGGGGATGTAGGGGTAGCAAAAAAGTAAAAGCCCGTGCGGCTTGAACACAAAATAAAGAAAAATGTTTTTTAGCGGCCACTAATGGTTTATTGTTAAAATGGTTAACAAAAAAACAAATTATATGAAACGAGCATGAGAAGAATAGTTTCTCAGAAAGGGCAATGACTATTGGTGCGAGTTCCACTATGACAATTTAAAATTAAATTATAAACTTATGAACGAATTTACATTAGCAATTGTAGGTAATAATCCATCCGATTTTCAGATGCAAAGTTGGAGTGAGTTTGAAAAAGTTATGCGAAAAGCTGGTGATAGAGAGGCAATAATTTTTTTCTTAAGCGACAACGCCGATCAAGTGAGTTTGGCAAAAAGAATTTTGTTGAGCGAACTTATCTTGAAGAAGGACAATGTAAAACATTTGACAAACTATTGTCTGATTAACCATAAAAAAAATAACAATTTACAGACATGTATGATTTTACTTGACCCAGAATTAAATTACGCAGCAATAAAAGCTATTCAGTTTTATCCAAACGATTTTTTTATTCAGTGTCTCATTAATGACAAGGGTGTTTTTTCTGTAAATAAATGCCCATTAGAAGTTTATGACTCAGACTTTAATGATAAGGTAAATTGATTGATGATTATTGTTTTAAAAGTAACCACACAGCAACAAAAGGACAGAGCCTTAAAACTCTGTCTTTTTTAATTAGTAACAGTTAACAAAACTTCGTGATTATATGGCCGTTACAGCCTTCGCATTGCATCATTAGCCCAAAACTAAAACTCTCTAATGAATTTTACCTGCCCATCCCGTACAGCTATTAAATGGCCTCCTTCAATTTTAAAGGAAGGGTAAAAAAATGTAGAGCCAGTATATCCCTCACCTCTTCGGAATTTATGCGAGACAATATTATGAAAAGAGATAGATGCACTCCTATATCGTGTATCTCCTTTAAGTAAATCATTATGCATAAACTCAATGGCTGCTTGCTCTTCCCGATACTCTTCAGGGATTTCTTTAGTACCACCTGCCATGAAATATCCCACTCCGACGTGATAAATCTTTCTCTCAAAACTCAATGCTTTTTTATACTCTTCATTGTCTAATTCAAGGCATTGATTCAGAACATTTATCTCCACCCCAATGGAATCAAAATAGCTTAACGGAATTCGTCCATTCAGCTTGTCCCACTCTTCTCTTCGGCGTTTGAACTTATTGTAGTTTTTCATACCCACATCGTTCATTATTGCCAGAATTCTTTTTTTCTTTTCCGTATTCCCTCCTGAATTATACGGTATAACTTCCGCTTTTTCTTTGATATAAGCCAAGCAGTTGCGAAAGGGAATATAATCCGAGTGCTCTGCCAACTGATAAGGTGCTTGATTTTTCATAATTAAGTATGTTTTAAGGTTTATATGAACAAATGTTTTTGAAAGCTCTCTTTAGCTTTTGATGAAACTCTTCCTACTCTCCTAATCTCTAATCCCTATCCCCTAACCCTCTAATCTCTATCCTCCTATCCCCCTAATCCCCTATTCCCTAACCCCCTAATCTCTATCCTCCTCCTAAAAAATCCAATTTTATTTTTTTATACCTGTCACTTTTTAAAACGGGCAAAAGTTTTTCTCTATCTTCATCATAAACCGAAGTTCCCTTGGATCGCTCGCTGTTATTATGCCTTACCCACAGATACTCATCTTCTATCCACATTTCTGCAAGGTTTTGTGTATTAATTTGCTCCATCTCTTTATGAATGAGCGCATAATAACTCTTTGTGAGTTTGTCGAAGTGTGAATAGATGGTTGCATAGGCATCTCTAAACTCTCCTGTGTCCCTTAATAAAAGATAGGTCGCTTCATCCTGCTGCAGTAGATAGAGTAAATATTCTCTGATAAAAAAATCGAACTCGTAAAATGCCACCATCGAACTTGTGGAGTTTCTTACCCATTCAAAAAATCCATCGACAACAGAGTTCGTGGCATTTTTATAGGCTTCAAGCATATCAATGTTATACTTCGACCCAAGATAATAAGCGTGGAACTCATCCAGCAAACCAATAATGCCTTGGCTTTGAGTAGAGGTGTTTCCATCAATGTAGGTGTCGTGCCTAAAAGTGATTAAATGTGGGGGTATCACCTTAGTTAAGCGCTTGGATGGAAAGAGAACTTTCTTGGGGTACGATACAAAATGTTGTGTGCGAGGTGTAATATAAATATAGCCTTGTACTTTTTCCCAATCCAATAGCATATTTTTATTTCGGGCATAGCTATAGGTATTGTGTCTGAAGTAGGCATGTGCCAACTCGTGTACGTTTACTCCCATACTTGCCAGAAGCTCCAGGTGCGATCTCCCTTCGAGATAGTGGAAAGTGGTTACAGGTTTTTGGCTACTTATGGTACTTCCACCGTGGCTAGGTGCTTTCTCTGAAGTGGGCAACATCTCATATTTCATCAACATCTGCCAGGTATCGGGTGAGTGTTTTTCAGTCACGGCCTTTATCCATTCAAAGTTCTCTTTGGGTGTGCCAGCTTTAAGATATGTAGGTGTACTCAGTGGGGGAGAAGCATCTTTCTCATCAACTTCTTGATTTCCGCTCGTTATGGATATGGATGATTGAAGGGTGCTTCTACGGTAAGAACTTTCAGCCGAACTTGTCGTCTCTCTGTTTTGGTTGCTCTCTTTGCTCTTTTTACTTTCACTTGGAACCACAGGTATATAGTTCCGCTCTGGAGAGACATATTTTGGTGCTACCTCAGTTTTTGTCTTTTCAGGTTCCAAAGTTTTAACTGCCTCTTTGAACAAGTTTGAATGTTCACTTATCCACTCTTCTCCAATGGCAAGCCAGCCCATCACCTGTTCCCTGTTATTTTGAAAATAGTTATAGGCCAGAAAAACAAACAGTAGAAAATAGAGCAACCGAAACAGTTTCCTCATAATTTACAACTCCTTTTTTTCAAGAATTTCATCATAGAGCTTGTCGAGCGCAAAATGCTCGCGCACAAGGTTGATGCTGCCACCTTTTTCGGGATCACCTTCAGGGGTGCTCTTGTATTCTGACTCATCAAACTCAACTACACCCATTTCAGTTATTAAAAACTCCTCTGATATAGTTAAAAGACCTTTCCCAATGATCCAGGAAAGCCACGCCAGGTTATACTCCTTTTCGCCCAGCTCAGAAGATCCACATGTTTTGTTAAAATGAATGAGGAGATTTGCCCGATCGTCCGCATCCAAAGAGGCAATAAATGCTTTTTTGGTATAAGTGGGCGTAAATGATAGGGGCTCGTTTTCGTGTTTAGAGGGTGGTTGCATATTTATATAAATTTTTAGAGGTAGATAGTTAGTTGCATATTAATTTCAATTATATACCCTGGATAAATCACTGGGCTAGTCAAGATTGTTCTAAACAAATATCTTTTATAACTGGGCGCGGCATTCATGCCGTGCAACATTGCGAATCGTAAATCGGTTTTAACCGAAACATAAGTTTCCTAAATTGTCACCTATCGAATTGTTTAAGGTTTAAGCGGGTTTGTTTTCTTTTAAAAAAAACTACAAGTCGCTTTAATAACAATATAGATATATGCACTTATCATATTATACGAGATAAAATGAGTTAGGTTATAAACAAACAGAGAGTTGTACAAAGAACTAGATCTGATGTTGTGCAGTTAAATTGTAACCTAGAGCACTTTTTATCGTATAATGCGATACATAATATCTTTTTAGTTCTTCGATAGTTAAAATGAAAGTTTTAAGTGGATAGATATCTTAGAATGATAAAGATGTTAGTATTACAAATGTGCAATTTATTTCATGGTAGATTTTAAATTGGTGAGTAATGATTGGTTAAAACACGCTGTAAGATTCTATGATTTTACAGCGTGTTTTTTTGCCATCATCTCATCCTGTTAGAATAGTATTATAGCCCATAAATCAAAAGAATTTATAATGAGAGACCCCATCGATGTGCACAAAGTCTTTGCTCGTTATTTTATAGGATGTGAGGCATTGGCCTACGCACTTTCATCTAAATTAGGCGATGGAAACATTGCTGTTGACATTGAAAAATACAAACAAGAACTTCCCCACCTTCTTGAAGTAGAGAAAGCGAAAGAGTTTTATAAAGATTCTGACGAACGTTTTTGGGTTCATCCAGAAGAGTTTGCCAAGCAGTGTATCTCTTCTGATTTTGTTACACACTCAACCACAGAGTTAAAGCCATTTGTTATTTGTAAGGGTAAAGCTTATTTGCATCGCTATTTTACCTACGAAACAGAGATTATTGCGAACATTGAGCGGCTGGGCAATAACTTCCACATCATTACAGGCGGTCCAGGCTCTGGAAAAACCTACAGTGTATCTACAAAGTTGGTTAAACTGTTTGAGGAGAATCCTGATCTGCAGGTGGCATTGGCAGCTCCCACAGGAAAAGCAGCTGTGCGTATGAATGAGTCCATCAGAAGCTTTGCCGAAAACCCAAAGAGTGATATTCCAGAAACTGTGAAAACTAAGCTGACTGGATTAAACGCACAAACCATTCATCGCTTGTTGGGCTATGTGAAAAATAGTGTCTTTTTCAGATGCAATGAGCGTAATCAACTTCCTTTTGATGTGGTGATTATCGATGAGTGTTCCATGATAGATGGAGCCATGATGGCGAAACTATTGAATGCAATTGATGCTAAAACAACCCTCTATCTGATTGGTGACAAAGACCAGTTGGCATCAGTTGAAGCGGGCTCAGTGTTTGGCGATTTATGTCGTGCTGAAGAATCCACGTTGATAAAGGGCAAAGTAGAAACAAAAACAAAAAGCTTCAGGTTTGATGCCAACAAGGGTATAGGGAAATTTAGCAGAGAGGTGATTAAGGGCACTTTCACAACCGTGAGCAGCTATGACGCTGATGAACAAATCGGAATTGATCTCCATTACGATGAGCTCCTTTTTAAGAAAAATGCTTTGAAATACCTCTCTTATATCAGAGAGAGCGACCCTAAAACGGCCCTGCAAAAATTAAACAGCATTCGATTTCTATGCGTCACGCGCTTGCATGATCGAAGTGTGGCCGACACCAATAAAAAGATAGAGTGGATTCTGAGAAATGAGATTAATGATTCTTCCCTCTTTCATCCGCAGGGTGGTTTTTACCACAATCAACCCATCATCGTTACCAGAAATGATTACACTCTTAATCTTTTTAATGGGGATGTGGGGCTGATACGAAAAGAGGATGATCGTTTAACCGCATACTTCGAGGCGACAGATGGCACCATCAGGAAGATTCCTGCTGGCTACCTAAATTATTTTGATACCGTATTTGCCATGACCATCCATAAAAGTCAAGGGTCGGAGTTTGATGAAGTCGTCATTCTACTGCCCGAAAAACAAGGGGGTAAATTGCTTACCCGAGAACTACTTTATACGGGAGTTACACGGGCGAAAAAGAGAACTCTTATCCAATCCACAGAAGAGACTCTTTTAAAATGTGTGTCACAGGAAGTATCTCGTTCATCTGGCATTCAGCAACGCTTAATAGATAAGTAATTATGGAAAAAATATACGTATCCAATAGCTTGAAGCATCTCTCTCTTATTCTGGCCGAGAATTTTCGTAAGCCCGCTGCCAGCCTGTTTCAGAAAACAACCCTAGTTACCCACTCGGCTGGAATGAATGCATGGATTAAAACGGAACTGGCTCAACAGAATCGGGTGTTTGCCAATTTCAAGTTTTTGACTCAGGATGGACTTTTCAAAGAGTTGTATCATCTATTATTTAATGAGCCTCTGGTGAACGATCAGGATAAAATACGTTTTGAGCTCTATGAAGCCCTTGATCAGCCTGACTTTATTGAGAAATTTCCTGAGGTAGCTCAATATTACGCTAATAATGAGTCGCGTAGAATTCAGTTGACAGAGAAAATAGCAGATCTCTTTGACCAATACCAACTCTACCGCCCAGAGATGATTGAAAAATGGGATGAGGATACATTAACCATCAAGGAGACCTCTACCAACAAAACTGTTTGTCGGACAGAGAAATGGCAGCAGTGGTTGTGGAAAGAGTTGGAGATTGAGTCCAAATCAACTGTTCGAAAAAGAATACTTGCACAGCTTGAAAACCAAAAGGAGCGTATAAAAGAGCATTTTCCAGAGATAACTGTCTTTGGGGTGACCATCTTTACAAAATTCCATTTAAGTCTAATCAGAGAGTTGGCGAAATGGACAAATGTTACTTTCTATCTGGTACTTCCCAACGATAAAAAGGAGTTTAAAAACGATTTGTCGGCAAGTTATGGTGCCAAAGCAATGGAGCTCTCTCAAATGATGGGTGATTTTGATTTCATGGCCCAGGAGAGTAAAAACGACACGCTTCTGGGCAACCTTCAGAATCATATTTTAAAGGATATTTCGGCGCCTTTGGAAAAGGAGGACGACTCGATTCAGATCAACTCTTGTTATACACCCGCCCGTGAAGTCGAATGTTTGTATAACTACCTGCTGAATCTGTTTGCTGAAGATGCTAGCCTGCTACCGCGCGATATATTGGTAACGGCCACCGATATTAACACCTATGCTCCCTTTATAAAAGCGGTTTTCAGGAATGCTCCCATAAAGATTCCCTATCGTATATCTGGTGAAGTCACTATAAATGAAGATTCAATAGTCGCTGCTTTGCAGCAGCTTATGACCATAGAAGAAGAGGATCTTACTTCAGAAAAAGTCATCAGTTTGCTGGAAAATAAGCGAATAAAAAAATTGTTTGGCATTGAAGATACAGCAAACATCCGTGCCGTTGTAAATAAAGCGAACATTCGATTTGGCCGTGAAAATAAAAGGGAGGACGAAACACATTATGTAAGCTGGAAATATGGTCTGCAAAAAATTCTTTTAGGATATGCTATGCTCACAGAAGAGGACTATTTTGTGGATGAAGATTTGAGTCTTTACCCTTTTAGGGATACCGAAGCATCTCAGAGTTATGAACTGTTGCGGCTAATAGAATTTGTTGAAAGATTGGAAGTGCTAATCGATGCACAGAAGGAAATGAAATCACTTTCCGATTGGAAAACCTTCCTCTTCAGCGAGGGGATAGAAAAGATGATTTACCACGATGATTTTAATAAAAATGATCGGGCTGAGCTAACCTCCATTTATAGAACCCTATCCTATATTGATCGCTTAGATAGTGATGTTAAAGTTTCATTTAACGTGTTTCTCGAAGAGTTGAAACGGAAATTGTTCGTGGAAACAACAGAAACTCAAATTAACACAGGGAATGTGACCATTGCCCCTGCTAATGCAGTAAGTGGGTTGCCACACAAGGTAATCTGTATGCTTGGAGTCAATAATGATATCTTTCCTAGAAGAGATCGATTTTTGGGATTTGATTTAATGGCAGAAGATACGCTCGATGGCGACAGAAGCAAGGTGGAGGCAGATAAACATCTCTTTCTTGATACACTGCTTACTGCGCAAGAAAAATTCTATCTGAGCTATATTGGGCAGAATGTAAAAGACAATACAGATATCCCTGTCTCAGTGGTGGTGGATACTTTGTTGGAGTACATAGGGAATGAGCAGCTGCTTCAAAAACATCCTCTCCATGGCTTCAGTTCTAAGTATAATGCGGAAAGCGAACATTTTTTCACCTATCTCTATGATGATGCTGTGGATAATGTTTCAGACAATGGTTCTAGAAGTGAATCACCAGGGGCTAGAGAGAAGAAAACGGATGTTTCAGTGTATGACTTTACAAAATTCTTTGAGCATCCCATAGAGTGGTATTTTAATAATATTTTGGGCGTTTATTATGAGGATAGTCGAGATGCTCAAGACGCACTCCCCGAGAGTGAGTTGTTTGAACTCGATAAACTTCAGGAGTGGTTTGTCAAAAATGATTTAATGAAGGTGGAGATCGGTAAGGAGGGAACGTATTTACAATTGGGGAAAAAAGAGGGAAAATTGCCGTTAAAAAACTTGGGTGAATATGCTTTTAAGGATTTGAAGCAAGAGATAGCAGAGTTAAAATCCAAGTTTTACGAACTGATTGGCACACAGACAGAAGAGAGTGGTTTTGTCAAACGAAGCTTTCATGGTTTAAGAATAGCAGGTGCCCTCACAGGTATCTACAACCGTGAATATATCTCTTATGCATTTTCTGATAGTTTGAAATACAAAATAAGGGCAAATATCAGTGCCATGTTGCTTCTGTCGGAGAACTTGATTGACTCAGCAAAATTCCTCTATTTAAAGAAGAAAGATCCTCCAGAAATAAATGTTGAATCTTTTATTATGAGTCAGAGTGAAGCCAAAGAAACTATCTCCCAACTGGTTGGATATTTTAAACAAGGTAATATTGAACCACTTTTATTCACCCCCAATGCGGCGAGCCACGTAAATAAAGAAAAGAATGAGGAGAATATATTTATGGAAGATGTTGAAGGGAATTCATACGCTTCAATGCCCCCCAATTTATATGTAAAACAACTTTATGAAGAAGGTTACTTCGATTCATTTGATATAGAAGATTACAGCAAGAATGCTTTTGACAAAGATGTCTATGAAAGCGTAATCTATGAGGAGCTTAAAACCATTTTTAGACTATTGCACTTAACCGACGAATAATTATGAGTGAAACTCCATTTGATGTACTCACAACAGAATTAAAAGACACTAAACTCATTGAAGCAAGTGCGGGGACTGGGAAAACCTACTCAATTGCAATTCTTGCTTTGAGGTTAATTCTTGAGAAAGGGATACCTATTGAGAAAATACTCATGGTTACTTTCACCAAGGCGGCCGTTGCTGAACTTGAGTCCAGGATACGAGAATTTGTGCGAACAGGGCACAAATATTTAAAAGGGAAAGTGAAATTAAGCGAGAAAGATACTATTCGTGGTGTAATCGATGGTGGGAATAAAAGTGAAGTAGAGAAATTAATTCTTCTCGAAAATGCCATTCGGAATTTTGACAAACTCTCGGTTATGACCATACACGGGTTTTGTCAGAAAACCATTGATGAATTTACTTTTGAAACAGGGCAGTCTTTCGATTATGAGATTTTAACCGATGACACCGAACTTTTAGAAAGCGTGTCTAACCGCTATGTGAGAGAGTCCCTCAACACCATCGATCCGAAGGTTTTTGAAAGTCTTCGAGACGATTTGGATTTGAGCAAATTGCATCAACTTCTCAACAAATACCTGAGTGGGATGAAATTTATTGACTACGATAAAGACGAAGGTACCCTCGAAGAATTGAAAAAACAAATAGCCACCAGTAAGGAGAAGTTAGATGATTTTATTAAAAGTCAATTTCCCCTTGTAGTGAATATTCCGAAGTCAAATGCATTAATAAAAGATGCCATTGCGGGAGATGTTGAAGAGTTCAAAAGGCGATTTCGTAACCAAATTAAAAAACCCGCTGGTTATTTTTCGGCCTTTGACTTTATGCGTGAGAAGTTTGAGGAGTTGGATGAGGAAATTAGAACAGCAGAGAATGAATACTTCGCCTTTTTTTATGCCGATTTTTTTAAAAAAGCTGCAGAAGAGATTAAAAAAATAAAACATAAAAAGGGTTACATCTCTTATAACGACCAAATTAATACGGTGCACGCCGTAAGAAACGATGAAATATTCAGAACACAGCTTGCGCGTAAATATCAGGCTGTTTTTATCGATGAGTTTCAGGATACAGATACGCAACAGTATGAAATATTTGACTCTCTATTTTCAGGTAGTGATAAAACTGGTGATGAAGAACCCATTGTGTTTTACATAGGTGACCCCAAACAATCTATTTATGGCTGGCGAGGAGCTGACTTAGAGAATTACAAAGTCGCCAAGAAAAAAGTGGAGGAAGAAAACAATGGTGTGGAGACGATGAATACAAATTACCGCTCCACAAGTGAAATGATTGAGGCACTGAATGTTTTTCTAAAACCAGATGACAATTACAATCTTTTCCTCGACGGTGAAATCCACTATAAAAAAGTAGATACTGGAGCTGCCAACTTAGGAAGGATGACCGATAAGGGTGAGGGAGTCTCCCCAATCACTCTTTGGCAGTTTGATGACAATGATGATGATGGGAACTTTAAAGCCGTTGCGCTGGAAATAGCACGAATCTTAAAAGAGGAGGTGAAGATAAAAGAGAACAGGGTGAAACCTGGCGATATCGGCGTTTTGGTGAGAAGTAACCAAGAGGGTGATGATATTAAAAATATTTTGTCTGATCTAAATATCCCAGCGGTAAAACGCGATGATAAAAAGATATTGGAATCTGAAGAGGCCAGAATGATTAAGTATTTGTTAAAAGCGGTTCTATCTCCTACCAGAGGCAATATTAATCGTTCTTTACTATCTCAATGGTTTGGCTATACCGTACAAAGCATAACAGAAAGTCAAGATGAGGAAAAAATTGAAACCTTTATCCGTCTTCAAAAAATTGTGAGAGAAGAGGGGATTTACAATATGATCTCTTCGTTTATTACTATTTATAACGTACGTAGTATCTGTATGAAAAAAATGCTCGGGCAGCGCGTATTAACCAACATCAATCAAATAGCTGAGATATTACATACAAAGGAGAAACAATTAAAATACACACCCGAGGAGTTACTGCTGTGGATGAATCGAAGTGCAGACATTAGCAATGAAGGGTATGAACAGCGTATTGAAAGTGATGAGGATGCAGTAAATATTTCAACCATACACATAGCCAAAGGGCTTCAATATAAAATTGTGTTTGCGCCAAGTCTTTGTATGACACCCAAATTAAAACTTCGAGAAAAGAACAAGGTCAACGATTTTAAAAAAGAAGGAGATTATTATTTCACCTTTAACTATCCGGCCTTAAATGAGGAAGACAAGAAGTTACATGATGATCAAGAAGAGCAGGAGAATCGAAGACTCATATACGTGACACTCACCAGACCTGTTTATAAATGTTATGTCTCGTATGTGCCAAGAAAAAGTTATGGAAAAACTGTAGAAACCTCAATGGATGAGATAGTTTCATACCAACCATTCTGGGATTCAAAATTGATAGAAGTGGTGGATCTTACCCAGGAGAAAATGGAGATGCCCACTGAAGCTGATCTCCCTGTTTTTGAAAATGAAACTCTCTTTTCACCCCGATCTGCTCCTAAAATTAAGATCGAAAACACCTTTGGTATTCACAGTTTCAGTGCTTTGAGTCGAACACATCTCTCGGCTCCATTTGAAAAAATTGAATTCGGCGACCCCAATAGTTACGACCAATTCATCTTCCAGAAGCTGCCCCGTGGTGCCAATGTGGGAACGGCGCTACACAGCATTTTTGAACAATTGGAATTCAACGAACCGATCAGCTGGAGTCAGACAGTAGAGAATGCCTCCAAATACTATCCCAACCTCATTAGGGATGAAAGTCTGAATCAATTTAGAAAACTGGTGAATCATGTGATGTATGCACAAATTCAAGTGGAAGGAGAAGCTTTTCAACTAAATGCCATCCAAAATCATCAGAAGCTACCCGAGATGGAGTTCCTCTTTTCCATGGATAAAGTTAATCCAAAAGTAATTACTGAGCTGTTGGGTGATGACGCACAACTTAACAGGGAAGTGGAGATGGAAGGATTGATGACTGGTTTTATCGACCTGGTATTTGAACACAACGGGAAATATTACATTCTCGATTGGAAGTCTAATCATCTTGGCAATTCAACTGAACATTATAACGAGGTTGGCATGAAAGAGTCAATGACTGGAAACAACTACCACCTTCAATATATGATTTACACAGTGGCGTTAAAAAGATGGCTAGAAAATCGAATTGAGAATTTTGATTTCGATGCTCACTTTGGCGGGGTTATTTATCTGTTTCTTCGCGGTGTAAGAGAAGACTCTTCTACTGGAATTTTCACAAAACGTCCAACCAGGACAGATATTGAAAAGTTGGATAACGCATTAAAAAATAAAATATAAATTGTTAGTTCCAAGTGCCTAATTATCAACAAAAAACAGTGCGATGATCTATCCTCCAGTTTTTCCTTCCGATATTAACAACAGGGCAGAAGAAAAAGTGTATGAAGCTCTAAGCCAGCTCCCACAGGATGATTATGACATTTATTTTCAGAAAACATTTAGCGGTGTTAGCGGTAAGGAGAGTGCCGATTATGAGATAGACTTCTTGATAATTGATAAGCGGGATGATCGGTTCAATGCCATTTTAGTGGTTGAAGTTAAAGGAGGTGCTCTCTCATACTCGGCAAAAAACAATGCATGGTACCAAAACGGCAGGCAATTGTCTCCTGGTCCTGATGCCCAGGCACGAAGAAACAAACATAACTTGCTTCAGCGTTTTCGCTCTATCATCGGAGAGGTGCCTATCGGATGGGTTGTCTGGTTTCCCGATGGCATAAGTACGGCAGGAGAATTCACGCCTACCAATATGCGGTCGTGGCAAGTGCTTGATTATAACGCAAATCAAAAGGCTACTACGGAAATTGAAAATGCTTTTTCTGCCCTGAAAATAAAGCATGCAGCCTATCCAGGGATTGAAATTGAATCTTATGAAAAGAGGTTAAAAACGAGTTTGTTAAGAGGTCTAGGAATTGTGCAACCCCTTAACATACTTTTGCAACAATATGACGAGAAGTTTCTGCAACTCGAAAATGAGCAAAGAGCTTTTTTTCAGATTCTTTATCAGTTTGATAGATTGGCGGTATCGGGTGGGGCAGGCACTGGTAAAACTATGCTTGCTGTGGGTGCCGCTTCAGACTTAGCCAACGAAGGGAAGAAAGTTCTCTTTCTCTGTTTTAACAAAATGCTTTCTCTCGCTCTAAAAGAAATTGTTTCGGGAGAGGGAATAACTGTTTCCACTTTTCATTCATTTGCATACGAATATATTTATGAAATTGAACCCAAATGGTACGAAAATCAAAAGGCGAAAGACGCTAGTTTTTACGAAATTCTCTTTCCTTCCAAATTAATGGAGACAATTGAAGCATATCCTCCAAAAGAAAAGTTTGATGTGTTGCTTATTGATGAAGCACAGGACTTTAACCGTTCTTGGTTGGCTCTGGCATTTAAGCTAATCTCCCAAGAGGGAAAAATCATACTTTTCTATGATGAGAACCAGAACATTTTCGACAGAAAGTTTGAAATTCCAACCGAAGAGTCATTTCAATCATTCAAACTGGAACACAACTATCGTAATACCCAGAAAATATGCTCCTACGTTCAAGACGAAACGGGTTTTCAAATTACCCCTATGAATACGCCAGAAGGGGTGGATGTAAAAGTGAGTGAATACGTGGGTTTAGACGATCTGGAGAATAAATTGAATCAAGCGCTATTGAAGTTGCTAATGGTCGAAAACCTTTCCTATAATGATATTGTCATCATTGTTGATGGTCGTGTTAGTAAGCATCTGTTAAGCACTCTCACTAAAATTGGCAACTTCCCGATTAGGCCATGGGACGTCAACTCCCAGCGGGAAGAGGGGGTGGTTTATTACACTTCCATAACTCGTTTTAAAGGGTTGGAGAGTAATGTGCTACTGCTTATAAAAGATGAAAAAACAGACCATGTCGAGAGTAAAAGATTCTATGCCCAATGCACCCGCGCCAAGAGTCTGTTGTGGATTTTTGAAAAGGGGAATGTTGATGATTAAAATATTAGTTTAAGCGGGCAGAGTTTCCCTTCGAAATGATGCTCTAAGCTTATGATTACAAGGTTCTTTATTCGTTATTAGAATTTGGGCTTAGGTTCGCCTCAGGAAAAGGCGTTAATAAAATCAAACAGCCAATAATTGCGAAGCTCTTTAAGTCCCCTTCAGGGGATGTAGGGGTAGTAAAAAAGTAAAAGCTCGTACGGCTTGAACACAAAATAAAAAAAATATTTTTCAGCGAACAATAGCAATATAATAACCCACTTTGGATATACCATTCAGGGCACTTTTGGCAGCATTTTAATAGCCTCATAAAATATTGAGATAGAATCAGTCAATCTTTCTGCGGAATCTTCCTTTGTCCCACAGCTGCCAAATTCCAGGGAAGATAATATCTTCAGTTATCTTATGGTCGCAGGTTACAATATTATTTTCCTCATCTAGAAACTGTAGTTCAACAGCCATGAAATAGTCCTGAAAACTTATGTTCATTAATTTAACTCGTGTTAAATAATGACCTTCTCTGAACTGATACTCATTGCCGATGGTCAGTTTTGAGTTTTCAGTGCAAACTACTGGGGAATTTATTTTATAGATTTTCTTAGACAACAGACGGTAAAATTTAAGTCTGTAGTACTGTATCTTAAGCGATGAGAGTTCAAGTAAGGTCATTTTTTTGAGTTTTTAGGTTGTTAAATGTTTCATTCATGATTATAATTTGTTTTTAAATGGCCATATGGAACTTGCACCAATAGTCATTTCTCTTTATGAGAAGCTATTCTCATGCTCGTTTCATATAAAAACATATTAGCTTTTTCAACATCTCAGTTAATGCTGCTAGATGCAGAAACAACCATTCGCCATCTGCTACTGTCTGTTTTTCAACCTTACATCTTTACTCATCAGTTGGTGATCCATAAGTCTCAAAATCCTCATCGATAATAAAATTGCATTCATCGTAAACTGCTTTCTGCATAATTGTCATTGCAAACCTCATTCCCATAATCTTATCGAGATATTTACTTACTAAATAGCACCGTAATAAGAAGAAAATTAGAGAAAGAGCCAATAGGATAATTAAATAAATGCGGTTATAAAACAGGAGTGCTACACCAACTCCCATAGCTAAAAAAATATAACTCAACCATTCTGAAACTATCCGACGAGAAAATAAAACATGCAGCTCATCTTCATAGCAGCCTTTTATAAGCCAATACTGCTTAGTTACGTGTATGTCCATTTTATTTGCTTCTTCAGTTAAACCCTTTGTATAAAACAATTTTAAGCTAGAATATAAAATGTTCATAGAATTAGTTTTAAGTATTTACTATTGTGTTAAAACCACTTTATAAAACACGATTGCTTGTCAGGTGAACTTAAAATAGCTCGCAAGTTTCTGTTGTACTAAAAAACTGTAAAGGGCTGTTTCTAATTTAAAAGTCAGACATGTCTGCTCAAATAGTTTTGTTGGAGACATTTAAGATTCTTAATCTCGCTGGGATGCCAAACCTCATACTTCTTTTCATCGAAGAGATAGAAAACTGACCATTCATCATTTACACCTTGAAATTTTCCATCTACCGACTTATCTAATCCTGGTAGTACAGTAATCCAAACAGCACGGTGTCTCGTTCCGTCATTAAGCTCTACTTCAATGAGCCCATCAAAACAATGGAGAGTATACTTATCAACAAAAGCAGTTATTTCTTTTTCCGTCATAGCGATATATTTTAGATTTATAGTTATTGAATAGTAGATGTTATTTTCATCAATTAAGATTACAGTTAAAGTCAGCATTAATTTGAAATGACTGAATGTCACTTGTTTTCAGTTTTAAAGACCAAGCATGCCTACTCAAGTAATTTTGCTGCAAACATTTAACTTGCATAATTTCACTGGGATGCCAGACTTCATATTTGTTCATATCGAGGAGATAAAAAACTGAGTATATATCGGTTGTCCCCTGAAAGAACCCATCTACGGACCTATCTAAATAGGGTGTTGAAGTTACCCAAACAGCACGGTGAGTTATTCCATTATTAAGTTTCACCTCAATCAGTCCATCGAAAAAAGAAAGGTCGTATTTCTCAATAAAGTCATTCAAATCTCTCTCGGTCATAGTGATATGTTTTTAGGTTTAAAGTTAACTGGTATTGTTTGCTGATCGTGCTAATCGGGTCTGTTTTATGCTTACATTAATCAAGAGTGTGCTTTAGTCGTTGAAAACGAAATTAGAATCATCTACCCAAGAAGCGCCCTCTTATAGAGCTTGTTAATCACCTCCTCTTCGTTCCTGTCAATAACGGCAGTTTCTATACCGTTTATGCCATTATTGTGAACTTCCTTTTCCCACAACATCGCCCTGCTTTTTTTTGTCTCTAACTATTTTGGAGAATTCACCTTTAAACAATCTACCTCGAACCGCAGTCAACAAATAAAGAGAACGATTAGCAAATTCTTGAAATATGTCCATATTTTGAAAATAATTGTTCCCTTTATATGATACGATGTTTTTTGCTCACTGTTACAACTATTCGCAACTTTATGAATATAAGTAGCTAAGGATAAGAGGATTTTTGGGATGAAACACAAAGTTTTTTAAATGTTTTACATCCCTTCTCTATCAGGCTCAATAGTAGATAGAGTAGATGGTGGCTTTATGAGAGCATAGCAAAACCAGAAAGAATTAATTTTGAATAACCCCAAATAAAATGTAGGGTGAAAAAGGTAAGACAATTAAGAACATAAAAGAGGATCAGTATAAGAGACAGCAATTTACAGCTGATAAAATCTATTCATATTGTCGCAAGGTTTCAAAATGGATCCGCTTCATTTCATCAATCAATGAAACTGGGCTACAGACCTTGACTTGGCTTCCATGACTAAGAAGTTCCATAATAAAATCATAGGTAATATGAACTTTTAGCTTAACTGACATCGACTCATCATCTTTTTCAATTATTGTTTGAGAAGAATGAAGAGGTAATGATTTGATATATTTACTTTGATTCTTAGTAAATTTCAAAATTACATCTTCTGGTTCTGAAGCAAGATTGGGACCAACTATACCAAAGGAGTGCTCATAATAATGATCCATATTATCTGGCTTATCTATTACAAAAGGAGATTTAGAAACGCCTAAATCTGTGAGTCTATCCAAAGCAAAACTCTTAATAGACTTATCCTTACAATCAACAGACACTATATACCACCTTCCCTTATATTCCTTCAGGAAATAGGGTTCCACTCTCCTTATAGACGGTTTATCAGCAGTAAAAGATTGATAACGAAAAGTTACCTGAAACTTGTTTTTGATGGCATGTAAAAAACCATGTAGGTTTTCTGTACCTAATGAACTTCTAACGTCAAATTCTATATGCTCAGCAATTCGGTCGCTCAAACTAAGAGCGTTAAAAGTGTCGTAGGCCTCCAAGATGCGTTCATTAATTACCGCCCCTTCTTGATGATCAATATAGTACACATTGTTTCGCTTATCGTTATATATCTCAATGCCATAAAGCGAGCGTATATCATTTAAATCACGCTGAAAAGTGCGCTTTGAAATAACGAAGTTGTAGGATTGAATTTCAGATTCTATCTTCAAACAATCCAGGATCTCATCAAAGGAGGCTGGACGCCTCCTTAACTTATTGATGATGAGACTATATCTGGCTATGGATACTCTTTTTGACATGTTCGTTTTTATCAAATGGATTATTACTACTTAACTTCTAATAAAGAAAGAATTTCACTCTCCTCATTTATTCCTTTTAAAGCTTTCTCTAATGAACGTGTGTTTTCATCTTCCAATTGCGTAACCCTTTCTTGAACATTAAGAATAATCTCCACATCCTTTCTCGAATCGTGACGTGTTGGTGTCGCCATAAAACTATCATAGAGTAACACATACGCATTAAAAAGATGTTTCTTCTTGATAGTATATATAGTTTCACCAGTTGCTTCACTCAAAAGCTTGTTGACAGTCCTGTAACTGTTATTTAACCTCGTATTATTAACTTTAATAGCAGCTAACTGGTTGGCAAAATACAGCTGTTCTTGTTGTAATGCGTGTGCTTTCTTCTCTTGATGCTCTTTTAAAAGAGCACTCTCTTTAAGTTTTTCTTGAGCGTATTCAGTAATTTGTATTTCAATGGCCTTTTGATAATACTCTATTGCTTGAGAATAGTTCTCTTGGGCAAAATAGCTGTCTGCTTTTTCAATGGCAGAACTATATTCTTTTTCGATGGCTATAGCCATGCGGCCCTCTTCTGTTTCTTCCCACTTAACAATAGCCAGAACAGGTAAATATTCATCTTCAATCATTAAATCGCCTCTCTCAATCATTCGAGCTGGGTGCTTGCCATTAATATCATAACTAAAGTATCCAGTATATGCCAATGTCCAATATTTAAAAGTACAATAAATAGGATGCTCTGAGCTAAGCGGAGGATTTATCTCTTTCGGTACTAAAACATATATATCTCCATCAATTACTGATCTATTTGTCTCCTTACTAAAACTTTCAAAAAAGAGATCGGTAAATTCCTTATTGTCGAATCGATGAATCACTTCTCCCGTAGCTTTATTTCTTTTTAAAGACCAGTATAGAACGCCTTCTTTATAGCGATGAATCATTTCGTAGTCAACTTTATCTATTTCTGTATAATTAACTTTCCATTCTCCATCATAAAAACCATCGTCATTAAATACACCAGAAATATCTATAGCGAAAAAATCACTTGCAAACTGATAAGCTTGATATTTAAATGAGAATGCACCTGTGAGCCTATTATTAATAAAATTAACGCTGGATTCTTTAATTGATTTGCCTGTTTTTAAATCCTTTGATGTTAAAGTCCATGGACCGTTCATCTTTCCCATGTCATACGATCCCTTTACGAATTCTTTCGTACGCCCATTATTGTCGGATATTTCATATACCCATTTTCCACTTTTAAGATTTTGGTCAAAAAAACCATCCGCTTTCATGGTACAGATGCCTCTTAATTGAATCTGTTTCTTATTGTTGATATAACTAACAGTACCTTGATAAACTCTTTCATACTCCGCATCTTCATAATATTGGTAAGTGATTTCACCATCAATACCAAAACGGGTGTCGTAAACTCCTTTGTAAGTTTTTAAATCCTGACTGAAAGTGGAGCTAATAGAAAATGATACCAAAAGAGCTAATAATAATTGTTTCATAATTACAAGTTTTTAAATTTACTTGCAAGATAAAACACCAATACGACAAGACACGTCGCTCTGAAAAAGTAAAATTAAATATATCCCTATCCTCTCTCCTTCATTGACTTTTTTGTCCAATTTGGCAATCTTTAACAAGTTTATTATGTAATGATTGGAGTGGCGATTGTCTAAAAAACCTTGAATAAGACATTTCGCACTTAAAGTTCTCCAAGTGTTAAATTTCTATTGTCAAAAAAGTGTTGAGTGCTTTTGCCATTAATGCTCAAGAGATAG
>CAZKGV010000022.1:0-16885 GCA_964552625.1 uncultured Acholeplasmataceae bacterium
GCTTGTGAAAGGCAATAATATAGGTAAAGAGCATTAAAAACATAAAACTATAGATGCCGAGTCCGTTGGGATTACCCAATAAGCCGGAAAAGCGTTCCTCCTTAAAAATCACAAAAGCCGGCGATGTAAAACGCAAAACCAAACCCATAGCCAATATTACTGTGCCCAGTAAACAAATATGAAAAAGAAAGCGCTCACGTTCATACTTCAAAAGCAGGTATACCACTCCCGGAACTACTAACAATAGAAGGAGATAAGAAAAAGTTTTTTGAAAGGCATAATAAATACGAGGACTTTCCAAAAGAGCGAAAAAAGCAACTATGAAAAAAGCAATAAAAGGCATGAAAAATTTATAACCTTCTTCCTTTTGTTTGAAAGCAAAATAAAATAAAGCAAGAGCTATTATCAATACCATTTTAAGGTTCTGAGCAAAGGAAAAAATTACCTGCCTGCTGTCACTTATAGTCAAAACCAACCAAAAGCCTAAAAGCAACCATAACCATTCACCCCTATTCTTCAATAAATACATGTGAAGAGGCATAACAAAATAGATAAGGGGACCGGTAAAAACACCTAAAGCCAACCAAAATAAAAGAATAAGATAGTGCTGTTTTTCGTTATGAATCGCTTGTAACATTATTTTGTGGATTTATCCATTATAAATTGGTTGAATTTATTGGGATTAAATAATCCTTTTACCACTGCAAAGAAGGAAATATCAGAAAAACTTATTCGTGTAAGTTTTTTAATAGTAATAGAAAGAGAAAACAAAAAAGCTAAAACATTAGCTTCAATTCTTCTCTTTCTTTTTTTTAAATAGAGAACTTGGTTTATTCGAACAAGCGCTTGCCTCCATGTAAAAGCTCCGTCTTGACTTTTGTGTGATTCTTGGTGTATTATTGCATTTTCTGATAAATAATGACAGGTGTAATTGGCCTTAGTCAACCTAAAACATAAATCATGCTCTTCACCATACATAAAAAAATCTTCATCAAAACCACCTATTGCATTAAATGCTTCCGCCCTAATCATAAGGCACACACCATTAATAACTTCAACTGAATATAAATTAGCCGGAGATTCAATTGTTGATCTTCTATTATGCCTTTTTTTAAAAAAAATGGCATTATAAAGTGAAGGAAAACTCATTATTGTGTTTTGAACATCTCCAAGGCTATTAGTAACTCCGGGACCAATAAGTCCAATGTTTGAGTCTTGCTCAAAACAACTAACTAATTTTGAAATATATGATATTGATACAATACGGGTGTCGGTATTTATTATTTGATAATACGTTGGGTTTAGTGACTTTGCATACTCTACTCCATAATTTATTCCACCGCCATAGCCATTATTTACCTTATTTCTTATTAAATGCACTCCGGGGAAGGAGATTTTATGTTTTAATTCAGAATAAACTTCATCTGTAGAAGGATTATCAACTACAATGCAATAATGATTACTATAATCAATAGATTGTAAATCCTTGATTATTTGAATACATTCCTCAATTGCTTGGTAATGTACTATTATGGATACAACCAAAGGAGCATTATTTACAGGCATATAATTGTTTAATGTCTTTGTTAAGAATAAAATGCTTCAGTTTAAACCATCGTTCTTTACTTTGTTTGTTTGCCATTAAAAGAGATAAGCACCATCGCAGAAAGAGTGAGGTACCAAATAAAACCACATACATTAATAAGTTAAATAACTGATTGTGTTTTTTGAAATAGTAGCGCATACCATAATAATTATCCAAATCAAGAATTATTCTTATCCCGCTGTCCTCAGTACCACCTTTACTTTGATGATGAAAAAAATGAAGATTAGCTAATTGAATTATACTATAACCATCTGATATTATAGTTTTACAAAGATCAACATCTGAAACATAGTTGAAGTAATATTCATCTAATAGCCATTGGTTGCGAAACATAAGAGCGGCACCGGCCGGCTGTTCTACTGCAATAGCTTTACCAAAAACTAAATCCTGATAAGTGTATTTTTTATAACTTGGAAATATATTCCACCACTTTTTTGGCACAAATGATTCAACCCATAAAGCTAAGGGTTTAGGAAAGCGTCTTGTGTAATTTTGAGGACTTCCATCAGGGAACAACAAAGAAGGAGCAAGAGCACCAACTTTTGAATTTTTATTCAAAAAATCAACCATTTCATGTATTACTCCTGATATTAGCCTTGCATCAGGATTCAATAGAAGAATAAATTGACCCTTTGCTGCCCGTATTCCTATATTATTGCCTTCGGTAAAACCTTTGTTTGTTTCGTTTACTATTAATTTGAGTCTATCCCCTACATAAGGTTCTATAATTTTAACTGTATTATCCTGAGAATTGTTATCAACAATTATAACTTCTGTATCAGGTTCATTAAGGGTTGATTTAATATTATCCTCAATTACCGTAGCACAATTAAATGTGACCGTGACAATTGATATTTTGGGATTCATCCTTGATTCCATATTTTCTCTATCTCAGAAGTAGTTTTATTTTTTTGAAAATATGGAAAAGAATATTTTATTATTTGCTTTAAAAAAGTTGAAAAAAAACAAATACCCTGTTTATATAAAGTCTTACATAAATATTTCACATATCCTTTTCGTTGCTTTGCTTGCAATTTATAAATAGCCATGGCTTTATATGCTGAGTTTAACAACTTCCCTTTGTTTTTCGCATTGGTAGTTTGAATCTGTTTTATTGTTTTTTCAAGTACTAAAACCATCGTTGAGTTCATTTTTACTTGATTCGATGTCATACTACCTTTACGAATACGTACTTTTGATAAAACACCCGGTGTAAAACCAAATTGAGAACCTCCTAATGCCATTCTAAGCCATAAATCCCAATCCTCTAATTCACGTAGTGTTTCATCAAATAGTCCAGCTTTAACAACAGCTTCCTTGCGTACCATAACTGAATTTACATGCAAAAAATTACCAAATATCAGATGTTCAATCACATCTCCTGTATATACAGGAAATCTTACTTCTCTCGTGTTATCCAAATCATTTTCTATAAACCATTCTGAATTAGAATAAACTAAATCAATTGATGGGTTATCATCAAGGAATTTTTGCTGAACTTCTAATTTTTTAGGAGTAATTATATCATCAGCATCTAAGAACACCAAGTACTGACCTGTAGCATTTTTTATACCGGTATTACGCGCACCCGAAAGTCCTTTGTTTTTTTGTTCAATGTAAAGGATTCTATTATCATAAAAATATGGGAAAATTACTTCCTTCAAATTATCATTTGACCCATCATTTACTAATATAATTTCATAGTCTTTATATGTTGATTCCAGTACGCTGTTAATTGAATCTGAAACCATGTGAGCACTATTATAGCAAGGAATTATTATTGAAATCATCGTATTTAAAAAACAATTATATATTATAATTAAAATTCAATTATTCAATATTCTCCATAACCGACTTACTCCGGCACCCCTAATAAATGTTAACCCTAAAATGTTTAATATTGCAAATAGTCGAATTTTAAATAAAGAAATCTTTGTGATTTTTCGAACATTATCCATTTCTCGGTATAACTCTATAACCATAGACATCCTTGGGAGTTTAGTATAAAAAAGGAGAGAGTGGAAAATATTGATTGTAAAGTCATCCAAATAATGAATATAATTAGGTTTATGCATAGCTAAAAGAAAAAACATTTCAGAATAGTATAAGTCAATAGAGTCAATAGTCTTAGATAAAGAACTGATCTTTTCTCTCTTTAACCTACTACTCGATTGTCTATAATAACAATCAACTTTTGAGTCATTAAAAACCATAAAATTTGGACTGTGACATAGTAAAATCTTAGTGTGAAACTCCGGGTCTTGAAGCCGTTGATACTTCTCTGAAAATTGAATTTGATTTTTCTTTAGAAATCCTAACTTCCAAAAAGGAGCTGTAATTGGCCATGGTAAAATATAAGAAAGAAACATAGCCAAATAATCAGTGTAGGGATCACTTACGATATTAATAATCTTTTTTGAATCACCTAACTGCTTTTTGAATAAGCTCATATTAAATATTGAACAATCAAGTTCTGGATGCCTATTCATTTTCAAAACCCTATTTTCAAGGCATTTAGGAGACAGTAAATCATCAGCATCTAAAAATATTATATAATCTCCTTTAGCTTTTTGCATTCCTAAATTTCTGCATGTTGATGCCCCCTTTGGTAGTCGTTTTCTTTCAAAAACTTTTATTCGTGGATCTACGGAAGCAAAGTGAAAAACTTTACACAAGGAACCATCAGTTGAACCATCATCAACAATTAACCATTCCCAATTTGAATAAGTCTGATAATTTATTGAAAGCCAAGTCTCATTGATATACTGTTTCGAATTATAGTTTGGAGTTATTATTGAAACTAAATTTTGCATTATTTTTATCAATAAAAAAGATTATATTTTATAAAAGTACCCTTAAAAAAAGTGTTATTTTTAATTGAAATTTATTTGTTAGAAAAGTATAATTGTATTTAGTTCTATGTATTCAATGAAATATTGCATATTTATTTAAGTAAAATATTTATTATAATACTATTCTATAGTGTTTTCATTTAATCCAAGTTCAATCTGTTTAATTAGTTCATCTCCAAAATTTTTTAAATTGTTGTTCACATCAAAAAGAATAGCGTTATCCTGAAACCATAAAAAAACTTTTTTTAAATCTTCTAAGCTAATGTTGATGTCTTCATTTAAAATTGTATCAACTGCTTCTTTACAGGATTCTAAACTATTAATATAAAAAACACCCGGAGCCACCTTATAAAAATGATGACCAAACATTAAAAATGGTTTATTCTTAAATAGCCCTTCCCAACCGGCAGTACCAATTAAAGTTGACACGGCAATGCAATTTTCTAATAATTTATAATTGCTTTCTTTCCTTGAGATAAGACGTACATTTTTAATACTTAGTAATTGATTATAAAAATCATATCCTTTATAGACAAGTTCCTGGCGGGGATGTTCTTTCACATATAAAAACACATTGTCTGGAATACAGTATGACAAATATTCAACTTGTAATAATTGGTTATAAAACTTATCTCCTAAGGGACAGCTTGTCATTTCCGGCTGAAAATGAAGTGGAACATATATATATTTGTCCGATTTTTTTGGAGTATAAATATTTGAGTCATAATATTCGTTAAGATCCTTATTAAAGCTTGTATTATTTCTGAGTCTAAATAAATAATCCAATCCATCAAAAGTCATGTAATTGAATAGTCTCTTTATCTTTTTTGTTATTGTATCATTTGGAACAATGTATTTAGGCATGGTGCCATACATATATTTTGGCATTTTTTGTTTGCTCGTATCTTGTTTGGTTAATCTACTGAATTCTTCTTTAAAATCATCATTTAATATTTTTCGTGTAGGATCTATTAATTCTATTTGCTTTTTAATATTTTCATAATTTTCCTTATAATCATTAATGAATATCTTGTATTTACTAACAATTCCATGAACATAATGAATTGTCCTTATTGAAAACAATGAAGCTAACTTATAAATTATATAATCATAACCAAAGTGTGGAGCAGTATCTAAATATATTATTAACGAAATATTATGATGCCGCAAATACCAAGACCAATATCTGACATGTTTGAGGTATAATCTCTCTTTCTCAAAATGAGATAACTCTCCTTTGTAGAATCTGTTAATTTGATATTTAATTTTTGATTTACCATTATTTTGTTTTAATGGAAATGAATTATTTGGCGCTTTAAACCTTTCCAACATATTATAAAATTCCAATTGTGTATTTGCCATTTTTTCTAAAAGTTCTATATCAGGTGGAGGAATTTTAAACCAATCAACATTTGAATAATCACCAGTAATAACGTCTTCTACATTAATATAATTGCATTTTTTATAAACACTTTCAATTTCGATCTCAAGTAGATCAACTACATGAAAGTTAAAATCTGAAAAATGTGTTATTAGTCTTTTTAATAAGCTTAATCTATAAGAGTTTTTTCTTCCAACTTCAAGTGTTAATATATCCTTGTTCATGTTTGATTAATTTGTAATAAAACTTATTTTTTGATTAGAAAAATGATTCCTAATAATGTTAGACTGTGCAATTAATTATGATAAGAAATGGAATATATTTTTTTAATTATTAATTAAAATAGAATTTAATAATCCTTCTTTTTGTAATAATTGAAATATTGATAACAGGCACTGATATGGCTGAGATAATATCTCCGCAATATCAAGTATTGTTTTTGTACCATCACTGTATGAAAGAAAATCCATCATTAAACGTGTACTATGGGCAGAGCCTTTTTGACTTAAAGTTGAGTACAAACCACGTTTACCCATCTGGGGTTCACAACATGTTGTTACCATGGGATAACAGTTAGTTTCAATTATTTGGATTGCCTGTTTTAAAGCATTGTAACCTCCTTGTAAACCTTGAGGAGAAATAAAGTCAAGATTGTCAAGCGATGTATGATATTCAGGGTACGTGCCATATTTGCTTCGCATAATCGAAACAATAGGCAAATCAACACCGGGTGAACAATACTGCCTCTCGTCGCTCCCTCTTTCTAACCATGTATATTTTTTATAATTCTCATCAATGTATTTTAGTACATGTTGGGCAACATAATCAGCGATGGTTGTACCACTGCGGGATGGTAAAAAACTATAAGAACGATCATCTCCAATACAGGTAATATTAAAACCTGCTATAACATTCCTTTTCAAATATTGAATATGTTTACTTAAATAAACTATTGAGCCTATCGTTTCAGGAATAAAAACTATACGATAGGTAAAATATCGATTAGTTAAGGATTCTAACCATGCAGCAAGGGCAGAAGTTACAACCGGCCCTGAAAGCTCATTATTTGCCATTGAAGGATGACAAATGTATGTTGACAATAAAACTTCTTGTTCTGATTTGCCGGGCAGAATTAACTCTCCATAATTTAGGAAACCTTTTTTAAGACTACTCTTGATAACTGCATGGTATTTACCAGGTTTTAAAAATTTCCTTTGGTTTTCAGTTAAGCAAAACCCCCATCTTTCTTCATAGTATGAAGTTACATAAGGTATAGCATCTGGCTGTTCTGGTAGGGAAAAGAGATAATTATCCAATTCCTCAAGAGAAAACCACTTATCAACAGGAATAGAATAACCGATTACATGCAAATTGTTATTTTTAAAATCTATGATCCTTTTACCGGCTTCATCTTCAATATATGCTTCATAAATTTCCCATTCGTGTGGAACCTCCCAATCAAAAGCTTTATATCCCGTTGGAACAGAAATTATTTGAAGATTACTTAGAATTTCATTCTTAATATAACTTAGTGTTTTACGAACCCCTTCGCCTGTTATACTTCTTGTAATTGGGAATAAATCTTTAGCCCAATGATACATTATTTTTCCATTATTCATAATTGAACTAATCAGTAATAGTGAAATCAGGTTTGTTTTTTAATTTTTGTGATATAACACGATAAAGGTCCTCTGACCTAAGCCAGCAAAAATTAATTCCAACACTATCACCCTCATATAAAACTCTTTCTCTCATTAAAAAATCTTTTACTTTGCTATAACGTCTTTTTGTATCTAAATTTTGATCACGAACAAAATAATTGAATTGTATAGTAGTATATTTAATTCCATTTTCAGATATTCTGCCTTGAAATATTTTATTATGCCTATAAAAAACTCTTTCTCGCCTTTCGATATAATGTAAAAAAGTAAAAAGTATATTATCTAAATTAATATTTATTATAATGTGTCCCAACTTATTTAAAATATCAAAAAGAGAATTATCGCCAAAAGCTGAAGTTTCATCTATAGAATAATTAGTAAAATATTGAGCGGTATCAATCACACTAAACACAGGATTCATTGTACGATGTTTATATGAATATAAATGACGTACCTCTTCACCAAACCTACCTACTTCTGATGGAGTATTTACTCTATCATAAAGACCTGTCTCAGCAAACGAGTAAGTGAAAGTCGGAATTAAAATTGTTTTAGGATTATAAAGATCTTCAAGTTTTTTTATAATAAGTTCTGTTTGTTTTGCATAAGTATGACTACTATCAATTCCTTTTAATCTAACATGAAGATAAAGAATGCAATTTTGAGGTAGATTGAGATTCTTTATTAACTCATTTATCATAGTTTTTATCTATATCAATTAATTATGATTAAGCATCAAGCACCCAATATGAAGATTTAATATTATTTGGCTTAATTATAATATTAGGGCTTACTCCAAAAACAATAGAATTTTCCGGTACAACCTGGTCTTTCACTATTGTACCTGTACTTATTATACAATTATTTCCAATTGTACTGCTACCTAATACCATTGAGCCAGCCATTAATGAAACTAACCTTCCCATTGTAGGATAAAGTCCTTTGTTGTTTCCAACTGTACAATTTTGAGAAATTGTAAAGTAATCATTATAATTAGCTCTTCCTATTACAGTTCCAACAGGATGAAAGAAACAAAATATATTTGGTAATTTAACTTCTGGATATAAGTCTATAGAATGCATTACTTTATTTAAATAGTACAATTTCTCTGCGAGTTCAAGACTTCTTTTTATCAAGCAATGGCCTAATAAATACAAAAGTATGGCATATTGATCAGAATGATAAATTGAGAATTTAGCATCTTTAAAATACTTGTTTTTAGATGCATTTGCTATTATGTAATACTTATCAAAAGCATTTTGAATTTCACCATCAATCATTCTCTTTTCTTTGAATGAAATGCACCAAAAATTTTTTAATTGTTTAATAATAATTTTGGCTATATCCAATTGAGTTTTACTCTTATTCATCTTTTAAAATATATTCTAATGATAAGGGGGTTCCTTTTTGAACATCTGAATTAACTCTCTTTCCAAGAATCTCATTCAAATATTTCGGAGCTAATCCATCATTTGGCCTGATAGATTTTACTATTTCTTCCGTAATAACTTCACCCTTCTTAATATCTTTTACAAAAAACAAAGAGCGGGCAAACTTTCTACTTAGTTTTACTTTTTCTGATAATTCATAATGCTCACTACCTATGGCTTGTTCGGCTATTCTAACAGCCTTAACCATTTCGGTAAATTCTATTTCATCTAATGAGAATAAAGCATCAGGTCCTCCAATAGCTTTATCAATAATAAAGTGTTTTTCAATTATCCTTGCTCCCAATGAAACTGCTACTATGGGTGCTATAAAACCTGACGTGTGATCAGAGAGTCCAATCTCAACACCATAATCTCTTTTCATACTTGGAATGGCCGCTAAATTAGCTTCCTCCATTGGAGCCGGGTAAGAGGAGGTACATTTTAACAATATTATCTCATTATTATTTACTTTATTACATGTATCAATAGCTAAATCTATGTCATTTTTCTCAGCAATTCCTGTAGAAATAATAATGGGTTTCCTTTTAGAAGCAGCATATTCAATTAATGGTATATCAGTTATTTCAAACGATGCTATTTTATAAGCTGGAGGATTATACTGTTCCAAAAAATCTACTGCCGTTTTATCAAATGGTGATGAGAAGCAAATTAAACCTTCTTCTTTGGCAATCTTAAATAATTTTTCATGCCATTCCCAAGGTAAGTATGCTTCTTTGTAGAGATCATAAAGGGTTTTACCATCCCAAATTGTGCCTCCCTTTATTTTAAAATACTCATTATCACAATCCATTGTAATGGTTTCAGGAGTGTATGTTTGCAATTTTATAGCATCGGCTCCGGCTCTTTTAGCTGCTTTAATTGTTTCAATAGCAATACTAATTTTATTACCATGATTTGCAGAAAGCTCAGCAATAATCAGACACTTTTTATTTAGATCATGATGTCCAATAAACATGTTTTAAAATTTTAACTTGTAACAAGGATTCCCCTTTATAAAAGTATCGCCTATATACAAAAACCCTGCATTGAAACAAGCTTTTTGTGACGCTATGTTATCAGTTTTTATATATGCGTAAATTGTTTCGTTATATTGTTTTTTATACTCTTTACATGCTACAATAATACATTTGCTAGCAAACCCTTTTCCTCGGGCTTCAGGAGCAACTGTAATTCCAATAGTGGTTTCTTCTTTTTTCGTGAAATGAACGAAGGCAATAGGATCCATTTTGTTTTCAATAATATAAAATACTGATGTTTCTGATTGAAGTTTAGTTTTAAACCAAATTATATGATTTTCCCAAATTATTGGCTCAGAACTAAAGGAATTTTTTCGAGTTATAGGATCATTAGACCAAAGATAGATACGCTCCATATCTTCAATAGCAGCAATACGAATGCTTATATTATCTTTCATAGTCTAATTTATGAAATAACTTCAGTATTCTGTTTCTAACCATTTTATCTAATGCTCCTATTTGCTTATTTACTATCTTATTTTGCAATACTTTGTTATTATATAAATTAACCACAGTCCCCTCTAGCGTTTGAAGTTTATCATCATATTTGTCAATACCAATAGCTAAACCACTATTAACAAGACTAAAATAAAATTGTTTCTGATTTTCAATAAAATAGCCTGTTATAAAAGGCAATCGACATGCACATGCTTCGATAGAAATCGTACTAGCAGGAAAGATTCCGATATGAGATTGATACATTAATTTCGCTAAATTATCAGCCGTTAAATTTTTAAACTTCACTACTTTATTTGTATTTTCGAAACCTTCACCATTATAGACAACTGCAATAGGCAACTCCCATTCAATTGAGCTTATTTTATTAATAATCATTGGGGTAATCTTTAAAGGATCAGTCCCTCCCATAATGACCAAAACTGAATACTTTTTTCTTCTTTCATTCCAAGAATTACTCAAAAATGCACTCCTAAGTAAAGCATAATCAAAACCTAATAATAATATTGTGTGTTTTTCTGTAGAATAAAATTGTGCTTTTGCTCCGGGAGATTGGTTAATTACAATATCTGCCACAAAATGCTGGTTATTAAGATCATCAATACAAACCAGAAGACATCCTTTTTTCTTAATGTGTTGTTGAAATTGCGTAGTAAAGTAATAATTGTCTAAAACAACAATCTCATTCCCCTTCAATATGTTAATAAAAACCTCAAAATGTGTTTCATTGGATGGCAGGTCAATCCTTTCATTACAAATTTTATTAATTTCACGTATTTGATAATCAGAAGGTGATCGAATTGCATAAATACAATAAAAATCATCTTTCAACATTTCTGCCAAAGCCAAGGTTCTGAAAAAATGTCCCATTCCAATAGCCTGATTACCATCTGCACGAAATATGATTTTAGGTTTGGCCATTTAATAGTTTAAATTTCATTTCAGCTAATTTCCAATCTACTTCGTTATCTATATCTTGAACTTCTGTTTCAGGTAAAATAATCATGCTACTATTTTGACAAATTAAATTTTCTTCCCTAAGCAAAGCCTTTGTTCTTACCCAATAAAAAGAACCTGAATCATGATACGCTGGCTTTAAATCTTGGCTTCGTGTCTTTCTATGCTCAGGCCAAATCATGTTAAGATTATTTTCATCATTAATCTCCAATGCCCTATATATAGGATACGAAAATTCAACAACCGGACATACTGAATCAACTTTCTTTTCACTAAGAACAGAATATGCCAATTTTATATTTTCTGAAGTTATTAAAGGAGCAGTAGGTAGAATACAACATATTTTTTCAAAAGATTTTCCATGTTGTGAATAAACATGAAGAACCTCAAGTAAAACATCTGCTAATGTTGAAAAATCATTAGAGTTATCCATACTACGGAAAAACGGAACTTCAGCTCCAATTCTTTTTGCCACTCCTGCAATTTCTTTGTCATCTGTTGAGACCATTACTTCATCAAACAATCTACTTTCTTTTGCTGCTATAATTGAATATGCAATAATAGGTTGACCTAAGAAATATTTTATATTTTTTTTAGGTATTCGTTTACTACCTCCTCTGGCCGGGATAATTGCTAAATTACTCATAGTAACGTCTAATGGTATTGATTACGTAGTCTTGTTCAGAATTTGTTAATGCGGGATACATTGGTAAACTTATACATCTATTATAATAGGTCTCCGCTAATGGAAAATCACCCAACTTCCATCCAAATTGCTTATAATATGGCATAAGATGAATAGGAATGTAATGAACTTGCGCAAAAATACCATGTGTACGCAAATAATTATATAAACCTATACGATCATCAACTTCTATTATGTAAAGATGATAAGCATGGCCTTCAACTATTCCAGATTGACCATAAATAAATGATGAATCTTTAAATGCTTCGAAATAAGTACAAGCAATTTCTCTTCGTCTTGTCAATCCTTTATCTGCATTCTTTAATTGACTGTTTCCAAGGGCGGCTTGCATATCGGTTAGTCTATAATTATATCCAAGTTCTTGCATTTCGTAATACCATCCACCATGGTTTTCTATTAAGATATCTTCATCTTTAGTTATACCATGAGTTCGCAGAAGAATAAGTTTCTTATATAACTCTTCATTATTTGTAGTAATCATTCCACCTTCACCGGATGCAATGTGTTTTACAGGATGAAATGAAAAAATAGATAAATCTGCATACTGTCCGTTTCCACAATATTGTTTATTACCTCCTTTGTCTATAAAATAACCACCCGGTGCATGGCAAGCATCCTCAATAATCCAACAACCATAAGTTGTAGCAAGCTTACTCAAAGATTCTAAATCAACCGACCTACCGGCAAAATCAACTGGTATGATACCTTTAAATGTGCCTTTGGGATGTGATTGCAGAATTTGCTCTACTTGCATGATATCCATTAAATAGGTATCAGGATCAATGTCTGAAAATATAACTTCACCTCCTGCATATCGTACACAATTTGCAGATGCAGCAAATGTTATGGGGGTAGTAATTACTTTATCTCCTGGTTGTACATTAAGAGCTAAAGTGCAAAGATGAAGAGCAGCAGTTCCATTTGCCACGGCAACAGCATATTTAGCTCCTATGTATTCTGCAAATGATTTTTCAAACTTCACAACTGCCGGTCCTTGTGTAAGGTAATCTGAGCGTAATATCTTTATTACTGCATTGATATCCTCTTTTGTTATTGATTGACGACCGTATGGTATAGGTTTCATTTGTTTTTTTTACAAGATTTATTGGAATGGTTTAAAATCACCATCTACATGTTTACGAATTAATTCACGCATTTCATAAACATCAACCCAATCAGTATTTTCGCCAGAATTATATCTGAATCCTTTATCGACTTCCTGAGCTTTATAATAATCTAAATACTTCTCTTTATTGCAACCGGCAGGAAGTATGGCATAATATTTACCAATATCAATTGTTTGAAATGAATCAGATGCTGTTATCATTTCTTCATGAATTTTTTCTCCCGGCCTTAAACCAATATCGTTGAACTTTGCATTAGGGGCAATGGCACGAGCAACAGTTTCAATTCTGTAGGATGGTATTTTAGGCACAAATAATTCACCACCAATAGCATTTTCAATAGCCCATAATACCATTTCAACACCTTCTTCTAAAGAAATATTAAATCGTGTCATCTCCATATCCGTAATTGGTAAAACATTTCCTTCTTTAGCTTTTTGTATAAAAAATGGAATTACGGAACCTCTTGAACCCATAACATTACCATAACGAACAACAGAAAATTTAATATCCTTTTTCCCTTTAATATTATTGGCGGCAATAAACAGTTTATCAGATACTAATTTGGTAGCTCCGTATAAATTTATTGGAGCTGCAGCTTTATCTGTTGAAAGTGCAACAACCATTTTCACATCAGATGCGAGAGCTGCATCTATTATATTTTGAGCGCCGCCAATATTGGTTTTTACACATTCATCAGGATTATATTCTGCAGTTGGAACCTGCTTGATTGCAGCTGCATGTATAATTACATCAATTTCTTGACATGCCCTTTTAAATCTGGGATAATCTCGGACATCACCAATAAAAAACCTTACCTGGGGGAATTTATCGTGAGGATAGAGCTGAGCCATTTCAAATTGTTTAAGCTCATCTCTCGAATAAATCACTAAGCGTTTCACATCAGGATAACGCTTTAGAATCATTTCTGTAAATTTTTTGCCAAACGAACCTGTTCCACCGGTTATGAGTACTGCTTTATGATTTAAATCCATAATAAAAAACTAATAAATTAATTATCCTATAATCTTTCCCGTTTTATTTTAATGTGATAGGAATTACGCAAAATTCTTTTTTGATTTAAAAAATTGAATTAATTCTTTTGTCTCGTTGATTACTTTATCTGTGGAATAGATTTTTTTCAATAATGGTCTATTATGTTTAGATAATTCTTCAAAGGATGGTAGAGACCTATATTTATGAATATCATTAGTTGAGAAAATAATAAATCCTTCGGCTACAAGATATTTATAAATAGGATTTTTTTTGTTTAAAAAAACCCTCGCGCCTTTCCATAATCCCATTTTAATATTTCCCATACCTTGTTGTCTTGTATGATTCATAACAATGTTACCACAGATATTGATTAATTCATTATATTCTTCTTTTGATAAAAAAGAATCAAGGATAACAACATTAGAGTTAAACAGAGATTTCGCACTATCACTTATAAATTTGGCATTTATATTATCACCATAAGAAAGTGGAAAGAATAACTTATTATTTTCAAAGGAGATTTTGCTAAATTGCTTTAAAATATCTAAATGGTTATTGTATATATTAGCAGAGTTCCCAACAAGGAAATTATTATCGCTACATATACTTTCCAAATCATTACTTAATAAACTTTCAAGTGTACTAATTGTATAGGGTAAATATTTAATGTCTTTAGATATATGTTTTTCTATAAATGAATATTCAGTTGGTATGACAGTTGAAACAGAATTCATCTTACGCATTAAGTCTATATCATTAATACTGGGATGAGGCTTATTATTTACTTTTTTATATAAATAGGAATAAATTTTAAAGTGATTTTTATATAGATATAATGATATTCTCTCCTTACTTGTTAATGATTTTAATACATGTTTTTTCGTTTCTCTTAACAACAACCTTTTTGAAAACCATGGAAGCCCATACAAATCAGCCCCCCAACACATCCAATGAAAGTGAACCGTTGTGGAAGTGTTTAATACAATATCCTTTTTGTATTCATTATAGAAATTATGTAAAATTACAGCATCATAGCTATCTATATTGTCTGTTAATTTTTTTAATGAAATTGAGGAACTATTACCGACAATTATATTTTTATTAGTGCTTTTTACGAATAAAAGTTTGTTTTCTTCATTCGAAGTTTCAATGAAATAGATGTTTTTATTTGGATTAATCAATTCAAATCTTTCAATAATTGAATCAATGAATTTCTCATCATCGCATAAGTGTAATAACATTAGTCTATTTCTTTTATTTTTTTTGCCGGATTCCCGGCAACAATAGAATTTGATTCAACATTTTTTATAACAACAGCTCCGGCTCCTATAATTGAATTTTCACCAATACTTTTTACTTTGCCTGATACAACTATTGAACCTTGACCCAATAAGACCAAATCACCTACATTACAATAAGCCCCTATATGAGCATGAGCCGCGAGGTAACAATTTTCACCAACTTTACTAGTATGTGTTATTGAAGCATTGTATGAAATAACTGTATTCTCACCGATTGATGCTCCTGCTTGTACAACTGAGTTTGCATGTATAACAACCCCTTGGGCAATTTTGGCATACCTTGATACTACAGCACTTGGATGAATTATTGTTGGAATTATTCCTCCTCTTTTCTTTATTTTATCAGCTAACACTGCCCTTATTTTGTTATCACCTACACTTATTGCAAATAACTTTTCACTTAAATCTTGCTTAAAAAGATTATCATTGCAATCAATAATTGGAATATTATGCAGTTTTTCGCCTTCACGCCCTTTTTCAAAATGGTACAAGCCCACAGGTATATAACCACAAGCCTCCACCAAATCAATATAAACTTCCGTGTTATTCCCAACTCCAAGAATATATATATGTTTGTTTTTCATTCAACAACTCTTTTTGTGTACAAAACATATTAAAAAAAATGTTTCCAATTTTATTAAACTGTCTTCTGTTTCACCCTTGAAATCAGTTCGATAATTCTTTGTACTTTACTCAACTCCAAATCAGCATATATAGGTAAGCAGATCACTCTTTCTGCTACCTCATTAGCTATGGGCAGATTGGCGGGTATGGCGGAAGATAATCCTTTGTAGGTAGGAAAATTGCTGATAAGCGGGTAGAAATATCTTCGTGAATAGATGTCATGATTTTTTAGGTACTCATAAAATTCATCCCGACTAGGACCGTATTTCTTTTCATCTATTAAAATAGGAAAATATGAGTAGGCATGCTTAATGCCGGGAAAATCCGGAAGACAACTTATACCTTGAATCTGTGATAACTCCTTACGATATAACTCGCTTATTTGTTTACATCTTTCTCGCGCTGCATCTATGTGCTTAAGTTGGAGCAATCCAAAAGCAGCTTGCACTTCATTCAATTTGGCATTGATACCGGGTGCTACAACTGTAGTTTCTCCCCTAAACCCAAAATTCTTAAGGTCATCAATATGACGCTTCATTTTTTTGTCATGACATATAATGGCTCCACCTTCGAAGGTATTGAATACCTTAGTGGCATGAAAACTCAAAATGCTAAGGTCACCAAAATTAAGAATCGATTGGCCATTGACTTCCACTCCAAAGGCATGAGCTGCATCATAGATTAGTTTAAGGTTGTATATATCAGCTAATCTTTGAAAAGCATCGAGATCGCAGGGATTGCCATAAACGTGTAC
>CAZKGV010000023.1:0-13075 GCA_964552625.1 uncultured Acholeplasmataceae bacterium
ATGAGCCATTTAAAAGTTTTAAAAATAACGCTTGACTTTAATAGTTAGTCACCTCTACTAAATGATTACAAAAGTGGTCTTTTTTTTACTTTTTTAAATTTGCTTATTTTTTCATGAACGCTTCAATATCTGAAATCTCTTTGATAATATCTTTTGACAAATTAATTGCTCCATCTTCAGTAATTAAGATATTATCTTCAATCCGGATACCAATTTTTTCATCTTTTAAATAAAGCCCTGGTTCAACCGTTAAGATTTGCCCCTTTTCAAACGGGACACTATAATCGCCAACATCATGGACATCAAGACCTAAGTTATGGCCAATTGAATGATAATAGTAATTAATAAGTTCTGATTCATCTTTGATTTTACCAATTTTTATTAACCCATCAGCTAATAATTTTTTTGCATAATTGTTAAACTCAAGGTTAGTAACACCTGGTTTTAAAAACTCAATTACCTTTTTATTGCAATCAAGAACAATTTGATATATCTGTTTTTGACGAGGGCTAAACTTACCATTTACAGGAAACGTTCTTGTAATATCACTGCAGTAAAAGTTATGCTCTACTCCTAAGTCAAATAAAATAAGTTCACCATCAGCTGCTTCTTGATTGTTATCCTCATAATGAAGGATTGTCCCATTAACGCCTGATGCAGCAATTGTTGTAAATGATGGTTTAACACCATGTGTGTTTAAAACAAAATTATAATAGGCTTCAATTTGATGCTCTTTTAGGCCTGGTTTCGCATTTTTCATTAAGGCTTTAATGCCTTCATTAGTTATTGCGATTGCTTTTTTAATTTCGGTTATTTCACTTTGATCTTTAATACTTCTTAGCAAACTTAATTTATGATGAACGTTTTTAATTTCTAAATAAGGATAAAGGCCTTCAAGCCTGCTTGCAAGTTCTTCAGTAAAAGAAAAAGGAGTTATCATATTTGCTCTTTCAAAATCAAAATAAAGAGCTTTTATCTCTCCAAATCTAGCTTCTCTTGAAGCACTTAAAAGATTACTTAGTTTTTCATCAAAAAGGTAATTTGGATAAACTAAATCTATTTTGCTAATAGCTGTACCTTCTTTAAAGTCAAGAACCTCACCAACCCATAAGGCTTTTTTTGGATCATTTTCTTCTAAGAAAAGCAATTCAGCAGTTTGTTTTTTACCTTTAATAAGTACTAAATATGAATTGCTTTGGTTGATATTAGTCAAATAATAAAAACTACGATTAACTTCATAAAGATAAAACTGATCAGCACTCTTTTTTGGCGCATTTCCCGAATGAATTATTAAAACCGATTGTTCGCTCATAAAATCTATTATTTGTTTTCTTCTTTTTTTAACCATAGCATCACATCCTTTATTTTCTTTTACTTTTTTTAAATTGAACCTCTTAAAACTAAACTCACAAGCGCGCTTATTTAGTTACTAAACAACTCTTAATATTAATATTATCTGTTTTTCACAAAAATATCAATTAAGCCTTCAAAAACTAAATCAGGCTTGTAAACAACCTCTGTTTTTAAAACTGGTAAAAGTAACTCAGCCAGACCACCAGTTAAAATTACTTTAAAATCATCTTTGACTTCTTCTTTAACTTTTGCAATTAAACCGTCAATTTGAGCAGCACTACCATAAATAATTCCTGATTGCATACAAGAAACAGTATTGTTTCCTAAAACTGATTTAGGAATTTTAAGTTCAATATTTGGTAAAAGTGCTGTTGAGTTTGTTAAAGCTTGTAGGCTTATTTCCATCCCAGGAGCAATAATAACTCCCGCTAATGTTTTGTTTTTTACATAAATATATTTTGTTGCAGTTCCTAGATCAACAATTAAACTATTTTTAAAAACACGCTCACTAGCGACTGCACATGCAACAATATCAGCTCCAACCTCTAAAGGGTTATCGGCTTTAATACTAAGACCTGTTTTAACACCTTGTTCCAAAACAAGTGGCTCAATGAAAAAGTGTTTGCGAGAAATACTTTTTAACTTATAAGTGATATTAGGAACAACGCTTGAGATAACAATATGAGAAAACCGATATTCTTTTACAATGTTATAAAAGTTTAGGTATAACTCATCATCACTTAAGTTTTGATTAGTCGCAAAGCGATACTTTTTTTCGATAATATCTTTATCAACTATTGCCATTTTAAGCTCGGTATTACCGACATCAAACATTAATATCATACTAGCTCCTCCTTGTTTACTACGTTATATAAAGCCATTACTATTGGTGTTCCAATTAAAACTCCAACAAGTGTTTCAACTAAAGAATTAGTTGATAAGACTGTTAGAATAACAGCAAAAAGGTTTTCATCAGTTTGAAATGCAAGTGGTTTAATTACGGCAACGAAAGTTAAAACTAGTGCTGAATGAATTAAAGTCGCAATTATAAAAGTTGAAGGCACGTAGGCAATTGATTTTTTATCTGATTTAATTGAATAAAAAAAGTATAAAACAAGCATCATTATTAAAATCGCGAAACAGCCAAAATAAACAGCGGTTTTTGGCCACGTGGTTAGCAAAATAATTCCTTCTGCAACAAACCCCATAAAGATTATTGCCCCTAAACTAGTTATAATAAAAAGATAAACATAACCATGTTTAATCTTTCGGGAAATCGCTTTTAAGCCGCTAAAGATAAAATAAGCTGCTGTCGCAAAAATAAGTCTTGGAATAAAGGCAATTAAAATATTTTGAAACGCAAGATCAAACAATCCCAGTTTGCCTGCGTAGATGTAACTTGTAATAAAACTTGAAAGACCAAACATAAACCCAAGTCCAATTGAATAACTAAGAGGTAACATCATTATGCCAATTAAAACAGGGATATGAACGATTGTAATGCTTGCAATACCAGGAATAAACGTTATATAGCCCAACTCAGGCGCTAATCCAATCATGATAATAATTGCTGAAAAGGTGGAAAAAAGCACTAAGTTAAAAATCTTTTTATTCTTCATTATAATCTCCTTTTTAGGCCATAAAGGTCCTTTAAGTTGGCTATATTATACTCTTTTTTTAAGTTAATAACAATCAAATAAGCAAATAAACTTTAAATATTAATAATTAATTGTTTTGCAGATATTCAATCATATTAGAAGATAAGTCAAAAATTAGGCTTCTAATCATTTGATGAGCTTGATTATGATCAGCAAGACTAAAAAGAGAAACAGTTGAATGAATATATCTAGCAGGAAGTCCAATTGTTGTTGCAACTACGCCTTCTTTACTAATTAAGGCTCTTGCCGCATCAGTGCCTCCTTTAGAAAAATAGACCTGATGTTTTAGGTTGTTTTTAACCGCAACCCCTTTAATATATTTAAAAAGCGATGGTTTCATTAAGTTGTTTGGATCGTAAAGCCTAATTAAAAAACCATCTCCCATTTTACCTGATGCGCTTTTGTCAACTAAATCATTAAGGGGACTAGCATCAAGAGCGATAAACATATCAGGACTTATTTTATAAGTAATTGTTGCTGCTCCTCTTAGGCCAATTTCTTCTTGAACTGTTGCACCAATAGCTAAATTAAAATCAAATTCGCTATCGGCTAAATCTCTTATTAATTCAATTGCCATTCCACAGCCCCAGCGGTTATCTACTGCTTTAGCCATTACTTTTTTTTCATCTGCTGAATAAGTAAAAGGTGTTTGTGGTAAAACCATTTGGCCAATTTCAATCCCGTTTTTTAAAACTTCATCTTTACTCGATAAACCAACATCAAGCAAAAAATCATTAAAAGTTGCTTTTTGATCTTTACTAATATGGGGAGGAATAGCGCCAATTATTCCCGGAATTAATCTTTTATCAGTTTTTACATATAAAAGTTGCGATAAAAACACTTCCGGGTTAAGCCCACCAATAGGAATAACCTTTAAAGCTCCATTTTCTAAAATATTGCTTACCATTAAACCAACCTCATCCATATGAGCGGCAATCATTAAAGTTTTTGCCTCCTTTTTACTTGATTTTTTGTAGGCAAAAACACTTCCTAAGTTGTCAGTAATTATTTCATAATTGGGAAACTTATTAATTTCTGCTAAAAATATTTTTTTAATTTCTTCTTCTTGACTGGAAATTCCAAAGCTTTCCATTAGTTTTTGATAAATTGGATCTAGTTTCATTTTTCTCTCCTTTATATTCCCAGTAATAAGCCTGCTAAATATCCACTGCTAAAGGCCCACTGCATATTATAGCCACCACTTATACCATCAATATTTAAAACCTCACCACAAAAATATAAGCCCTTAACAATTTTACTTTCTAAGGTTTCATGGTTGATAAAACTTAAATCAACTCCTCCGGTTGTAATTTGGGCGTGATCAATTCCGCCAATTGATTTTACCTCGAAAACAAACCCTTTTAAAGCTTTAATAATCTTTTCTAACTCTTGCGGTTTTAAACTTAAAACTTTTTGATTACTATCTTTAATATTAACATATTTTAAAAATGGCAAAATCATCTTTTTATTAATCAAACCAACTAATGCATCGAAAATGCTTTTATAGGAAACGGCTTTAAAAAGCGATTTTAATGCTTCTTCAGACAAAGAAGATAACTGGATACTAACAAAAACTTTTTTCCCTTTTTCTAAATTGTAACCAACTGTTTTTGCTACCATAAACACAGCCAAGCCACTTATACCATCTTTTGTGAAAATAATATCACCTGTTTGTTGGGCAAGCATTTTACTATTGGCTAAAACTTTAATTTCGCCAGTAAAACGGATTCCAAATAAAGTTTTTATATCTTGGTAATCTAAGATTAGCTTTGTTAAAGAAAAACCTAAATTAGTTATTTCATGGTTAAAGCTTCTTGCAAAAAGGTAACCATCGCCAGTGGATCCAGTTACTGGATAAGTAATTCCGCCAGTTGCGATAATTACATTTTTTGTTTCATATGTTTGGTTGTCTTTAGACGTTAATTTAAAATAATCTTTTTGCTTTTCAACAGATAAAACCTCACAGTTTAACATTAAATCTATACCTAGACGGTTTATTTCATGGGCCAGTACATTAGTAATTGCACTTGCCTGCTGATTGTAAGGATAACATCTACCTTCACCCTCAACTAAATGAGTAAGACCTAAATAATAGAAAAAATCGAGTGTATCTTTACTGCTAAAAGCATTTAAAGCAGGTTCGGCAAAAAACGGAATATTATAACTTTTTTTACTAGCATAAAGGTTAGTAAAATTACCTCTGCCATTACCAGAGATTTCAACTTTTTTACCAAGTTTATTGTTTTTTTCCAGTAATAAAACTTTGTAGCCTTTTTTCTTTGCCGAAATACTTGCTATTATTCCTGAGGCACCACCGCCAATAATTGCAACATCAAACATTGTTTCCTCCAGTTTAAACCTTTATTCTTTTAAAACCCCATAAATATTATTAGCCGGGTCAGTATATAGTCTTTTGCCAGCATTTAAACTAAAGATATCTTTCATCTCATTTTTAGTTAAAACAATAAACTGGGCTTGAAAGTTTTCTTCTAACCTTGATTTTGTAACTGTTTTGGGAATCATAATAAGGTTGCGGTTAACACCAAAAGCAATAGCAATCTGCTGGATACTTGCATTATAGTTTTTACCAATTTTGTCTAGTGTTGATTTATATGGTTCATGAATAAGTGCATTTCTCATTAAAGGTCCATATGCCATTAATCTAATATCATGTGAATCTAAAAACTTTTTCATTGGCACTTGTGATAACCCCGGATGGGTTTCTATTTGATTGACCATTGGCATAATCTTTGCATGTTTAATTAAATGCTTTAATTGATACCTAGTAAAATTAGAAACGCCAATCGCTTTAAAGATTCCTTTTTCATAATATGATTCAATAATTTTCCAAGTTCTTAAATTAATTTCTAAATCATGATTAGGCCAGTGAATTAAAAAAAGATCAATATAACTGGTTTTCAAATCAAGTAGTGACTGTTCAATTTTTCTTTTAGTCTCCTGAGGACTACTGTGATATTGCAGTTTTGTTGTTATAAAATATTCTTCGCGCTTTAATTTGCTTTCTTTAAGGGCAAACCCAACCGCTTTTTCATTGTTATACATTTGGGCAGTATCAAAATGACGATAACCAATTTTAATCGCTTCTTTGACAGTTTCAATCACTTCTTCGTCGCTCATTAAAAAAGTACCAAGTCCTAAAATAGGTAGTTTATAACCGTTTCTCAGTTTTATATATTTCATATTTGCTCCTTTTTTATAATTCTATCTTATATTTTATCATTTATCAGAGTTTCTCGCAATTAAAGAAAAAAGAGCAGTTGCTCTTTTTTAACTTAATTAGTAGGAATGATCTATTTCACTGTGAATAGTAATATTAATCCTATTCCAAGAATTTATTTGATTAATTGCTAAAATTAAATCTGTAAACTCTTTTTCGGTAAAATGCTCTAGTGCCTCTTCAACAAGACTTTCTTCAATTTCATTTAAAGAAATCTCAGTTACTCTTTCTGCTAACTCTAAAGCTATTTTTTCTTTATCGGTAAATAAAGAAGTGTCTCGCCAAGCATTTAGTAAAAACAATCGTTGGCTACTCTCGCCTAACTTTAACGCATCTTTGGTGTGCATATTTAAGCAAAACGCACAACCATTTATCTGTGAAACACGCGTTTTAATTAATTCATACAAAATTGGATCAAGCGTGCTTTTTTCTTTTAAATACTTTTCCATTTCCAGCATAATATGCATTGCTTCCTTGTTTAAAGCAAAAAAATCTATTTTTCCTTTCATGGTTACCCATCCTTTCTAATATAATTATAAACCTAGCTTAAAAGGCATTCAAATAATACGACTTGACTTTTAAAAAAAGGCAAAATTCACATAAAAAAAAGAGGCTTTGTGCCTCTTATTATAGGGGAATCCATTTAATATAAATATGCAGATTATCGGTCTTTAGGTCGTTTAATTTTAATTTGTTGGTGTAGTTTTCATCCGTATAAAAGCCTTCAACGATTAAGCCATTTTGAGCTGGGACTAAAATATTTAAAATTTGATCTGAAAAGGGATATTGATCTATTAAATCAAGCAAGTAATCAACCCAACTAGTACTAATATTAACCTCATCAACTAAATCATCGTTTAAATGAACATAATAAGTATAATAACTTGCTAAAGATAGATCAAAGTCAGCTAAATCAAAAGGAATGTTAACAGACTTGTTGACATATTTAATGCTTGTGGTGAAGTTTACTTGCTCATCATAGAATAAAGCCAAGTGAGCACTTAAGAATGTGTAATCAACAAACACTAAGTCAAAAGCGGCACTAAAATCATCTTCTAACAAACTTTGATCGATATTAAGAAAGAAAAACAAATCCAATAAATCAGTTAAAAGTGGTTTATCAATTTCTGTGGATGCTTTAAAATAATTACCGTTTTTCTCAAAACTTATATAAGATAGTAACTCTAAATTATCAAGCAAAATTTTTCTGATGTGCTTGATGAAAATATCAATTATTTCTTCAATACTATATTCACCTTCAACAAAGATAAAGAAATCTTCAAGATAGACATTTTTAAATAAATCAAAACTATTAGACTCTAAATTTAGAACTTCAACAGTTTTCTCATTTGAGATTAGATTACCTTCATTATCATAAACTGATTTATCAATATAAATATAAAAACCATCACTATAGATAATAAACTCGTCATAACTTTGTTCGTCAAAAACCATTGCCGTAAAAGAAAAATTGGTTATCCCAAATGAATCATTTACCTGGGCCAATCCTTCAAGATGAAAGTCATTATTGTAAAGATTAATCTCAACCGTCCCCGCTTTAATGAAGTTCGTATCCAGTAAAGCAAAAAAATCTAAAACGTCACTGAAGGTTGCTTCACTGTAATCATCAAGCTGGCTATAAAATACTTCAACAACTGTATCTGAAAGAATTAAAAAGCTATAAACTCCTTTAACAACTTTAACAGGTGTACCATTTAGTTTTACTTGCGATAAAGCTTTATCTTCAGGAGTTAAAATTGTTAGGGTAATTCTTGTTTTTTCTAAAATATTATCCAGCTCAGTAATATCAGCACTGACATTATCTGGTAAAGTTAGTTTATAATATTGTTTTTCTGGCATATCTTTAAAATAGGCTTTTATTGTTGTGTTTTTAGTAATTTTAAAGCTGTAATAACCAACTCGCAAATCAACTCTTTTACCGTTAATAGTAATATAATGGATTAATTTATCCTCGGGAATATCAATAATAATCGTAATACTTGTGTTTTTCTTAATATTATCTAAATCATCAACATTAGCACTTATGTTTTCATCAAGCGTTAAATTAACAATCTTTTTACCGCAGCCAGCAACAAATGACAGCAAAAAAAGGAGGGTAAATAAAGAAAATATTTTAACTAATCTGCGCATAAATATCCCACCTAACAGCATGTCTTTATAATTAATTAATTATAACATGAGAAGTTAAGTAAAACAACTAATCTGAAAAAAGAAAAAGCCACCTAAAATAGATGGCTTTTAAGGAAAAACATTTACTCTAAATTGCTAAATATTACATAACTACCAGGACCAAGTTCGCCTAGTTCAACGGGTGCATTAAAGTCAGGCTCTTGATTTTGATCAAGATAATAATAACCAGTAAAGACTTTTTCTGGCAGATCAAAAACAAACATATCAAGCCCAATAATTAAAGCTGATTTTAGGATTATTTGTTGTTCATTATGGCCATTAACAATTACAAACTCGTAGTTATAATCACCTGGTTGAGCAACAAAGTAGTCGCTAACCCAATTAGGAAAAACAATTTCTACTTGGTAATCATTTTCGCCTTCTTCTAAAGGTGAAAACCAGAGCCAATCATTAGAAAAGCCAACAGAAAGCCACTCGCCTATCTCAAAAAGATCAGCAAACACTTGTTCAACAAGACTATAATCAAAATCACTGCGCAAAAACTTTCTTGCATCAATTAACATTTGAATAATAAAGTCAAAATTATCATAACCAAATGGTTGATATCCAGGAGATACTGTTATTTCAAAGACGTTGTAATCAACTTCAAAGTAAAAACCGTCTTCTTCATAAACAATTATTTTATCGCCAGAAAAAGTTGCGTAACCAACAATCTGGTTTGAATAATCGTTTTGATATAAAACAAACGTATCAAGTGAGTAAATATATTTTGCGCTCCGCCAATAACTATCATGATTAATCTCAAAGATCATCTCAACAACTTCCATTTCTTCTAAATAATCAAGGGCATTTTCAACATTATAACCAAATTTACTATAAACTTCGATATAATCACCAAGTTCTAAATCCAAGCCCCTTAACTCTTCTAAAGAAATTAAGTCTGTTGTAAATTGATCAAAATACCAGCCAACATGTGATTGGAAATTATAGTTACCAAAATCTAGGATTGGCAGTTCTGTTATGTGATTTAGATAAGAAAACATTGGATAGTAACTATCATAATAATAACCCTTTTCTAAATAAAGAATAACAATATCGTAATCTAAATCAAAAATATACAAACCATAATCGCTAAGTTTTAAATGATAATCTATTTGCCCAATTACTACATCAATGTAAAACTCGCCTGCCAAATCTGAGACAACACCATCAAATTCTTCTAAAAAATCATTAACTGAGTATTCATAATAACGACCTGTATTATATTCGATTCTAATCCACTGGTATTCTAATCCCTCTATTGAAAGTGGTTCATAGGCATTAGGAAATGAAATCTCAGTAATTTCTTCATCTTCGATTTGATACTCAGACAGATCAACTACTTCAAACTCTTCAATATAAATATAATAAGGAAAATTATAATAATGCTGTAAGCTAGGAGACTGAATATAAACTTCTTCTTTACCTAGATTAAAGGTAAAATCATATAACGCCTTTACATTAGTAATATGTGTTTGATAGATAAATGTGTTTATATCATCAAAGTAAAAATGATCATTTTCCAATTGCTCAAAAAAGCTTTGTAAGTTAAACACTGAATCATAACTTTGCAGTTTATATAAGATTTCATCAAGATAAATATATGCATCCTCATTAACTAAATCAAGAACATATAATAATTCATCTTCATCATAGATTGTAATTTGAATATCTTTATCGACTCTTATTTCAAACTTTTCGTTTTTTAGAATATACATCTGATTAGCGTTAACATTATGAAAATAATCTGCTGGTTCTTGATAAACTACATAGTTAGCAAAAAATCTAATATAGGTTTCAAGTTTGACAAGATAAGGATCAAAGACTTCTTCAAAATCAACTTCTCCCTGGCTATCAAAGTAATAATAATAATCAAAAACATAACCATCATAGGCATATGCACTGTAAACTTGAAGGCCGTTACTTTGATGTTTTGACTTAATAGTTAAACTATTTTCAACAACATTGTTTTCGATAATATATTCATGGTTGTAAACTCCTTCTATATTATCAAAGCTAGGGCCACCAAAAACAGTTTGATAATGAAAATGATTAGCACTAAAGATTAACCAGCCTTCTTCAGGAACAAGATAAACTTCGACAGAATCTTCATAAACATAATATGATTCAAAAATTTCAAGCGTTTTTTTGCCTGTGAAAATTTCATTTAAAAACCTTAAAAACTCAAAAATATCATTGTTTAATCCATAATGGAAGTTTTGTTCAAATATTGAGTAATAAAATGATTCTGGTGAAAAGTTTTCCAAAGGAACTTCAACATAAACATCCTCATCATAAACAATTAAAAACTCATCAGTATATTTTAAAATGAAATCATCATAATAACCCCAATCATGAGTGATGAAAAACTCATTCTTATCTAGGTCGTAATAAATTTCAAAACCATATTCAGTAATAACTAAACTTCCGCTTTCTTCAATTAAAGGGATAACATCGGCAAACTCTTTTAATGCAAACCTAGGAGACAAATAAATAATTTCTTCTTCAATGCTCAAGTCTTTTAACTCTTCTAAAGATAAAACAACAGTCCCAAAATCAGTTTGCCAACCAGCAATATCAACAAAATCATCAGCAAAAGTTGGAAGCTCAGTAAGTTGATCTAAATACTCATATCCTTCCATTCCATCAAAAACAACAATTTGTCCAAGCAAGCTATCGTAGAATACATAATGATCAATGGTAAACGTTTCTCCATCTAAGAAAACAGTAAATTGATACCCATTATCAGCCGATGGCAAGATATAATCGACAAGTTCTGCTTGTTTTAACTCAATTAATGTCATTAATACATTAAAACCAGACTCATAACTAACAATAAAGACTAGCTGAGTTTCCAGTTTGTTAATATCAGCATAAATATAAGGTTCACTATAAATATCAATATGCGTAACAGAGTCAACAAACGGATTTTCAACAACAGCGATAATCAAATCATAAAACTCATCTAATTCTCCTAAAAGATCGCTATCAGTAATAGGAAAATAAACATTATTATCAATACCATAATCAACAAGCCCAGTAAATAATATCATTTCATCTAATAGTAAAATACCTGACTGGATTGAAAGATAGCCCGAACTAATATCAATAATAAACTCATCTTCTTTCATTTGGTTTAAAGCATCCATAACAGAAACCAAGTAAAGATCCTCATCACTTATTTCATAGGCAAAATACTCCGTAGAATTATCATCAAAAACAAGAAAATACAGTTTTTGTTCATCTTTATCAAAGAATAAGTACTCATCATAATGATATTGTAACAACATAATGTGTTCAGCAGTTTCAATATAAAGTAAGGAATTATCTTCAAACAAGAAGTAATCTTCATAGAAAAACTTATCCAGCAATTCACTAAAAGTTAATTTTGGTTCCCATTTAACATATATATCTAGGTCTGTGTTTAAGAAATTACTAGCCAAAATTGGAATACTAAAATCACTATCTAAGTAAAGCCCAGAAACAATATACCCTTCCTTATAAAAGCTAAACAAATTAATAAGTTCTTCATCGCGTAAAATGTCAAATAAATCAACTAAATCTTCATGAACTAAAATATCAACAACTGTTTGTTCATCAAAATGGATATGATATAAATACATCACTAAATTGCTAGTGTCAAAATCAGCAAGATATAAAAACTCTTCTGGTTTTTGGCTTTGATAACTAACTTTTGCTGAAACTGTTTGAAGTTGTTCATTCAAATAAGCATTATAAGCTATGCTAAGAGATTCAAATTGATAATTATTGAAAATAAGTTCTAAACTAATTTCTAAATATTCATCATCAGCAAGCTCGCCTACTTCCGCATTGAAGACATCTTCAATAATCTCAGAAATCATTCCCAATATTTGATCATTCTCTAAATTTAGAGAAATCTTAATTATATCACCCTGTTTTTTAAAACTAAAGAGATTGAAAAAATCACTGTTTAATAGTATTTGATTAAGTCCATAACCAAGGACACTATCAAATAAATTATTAAATGTAAATGGGCCTGAAGGTAAGAACGAACCAACCTCTGGACCAAAATTCATCATTAAGAAAATACCACCAAGTGATTCTAAAAATTGGGAGTTTAAACTAATTGGAATAATTTCTTGACCTTCATCTATTAAAATATCGTTTTCATAATCCAAAAACTTAATATAAACAAACTGGCCATCAGTATAATAAATTGTTTGCGTATTATCATTAAATTCTTTATCATAAGCAGAAATACTAATATGACCGTTAGTTATATCTAAGTTGTTGTTGAGTTCAACAATTCCTGAAATATTACTTTCCGTGTAATCATTTTGATAATCAACAAGCACTTCTAAATTACCTTCAATAAAAAGCGATTTATTTAGTTGATTAACGATTAAAATCATATCATTTAAAGAAAGAGTTTCCCAAAGCTCACTAAAAAGAACTTCAACAACAGTATCTAATTCAAGAGTAAAGCTGTAAGTATTTTCAACAAGAACAACACTTTGGCCATTAACTTTCAAATACTCAAGTTTATTACCTTCTGGAATACTTACTGTTAAAGTAACTTCACTGCCTGCTAAAATACTTTCAAGGTCAACTACATCAGCAGTTACTCCTATAGGTAGCTCAAGTGAGTAATAAA
>CAZKGV010000023.1:13175-16506 GCA_964552625.1 uncultured Acholeplasmataceae bacterium
CTTTCAAATACTCAAGTTCTTTACCTTCTGGAATACTTACTGTTAAAGTAACTTCTGTACCTGCTAAAATGTTTTCAAAATCACCTACATCAGCAGTTACTCCTGCTGATATTGTAAGTGAATAATATGTTCTTGCAGGCAAATCTTCAAACGAAACTAAAACAACTGTATCTTCTGTAATAGTAAATGTATATTTATTATTGCTAACGTTAACACTTTGGCCATTAACTTTCAAATACTCAAGTTCTTTACCTTCTGGAATACTTACTGTTAAAGTAACTTCTGTACCTGCTAAAATGTTTTCAAAATCACCTACATCAGCAGTTACTCCTGCTGGTAGTGTAAGTGAATAATAAACATCTGCTTGGATGTTTTTAAATGTTACTGTTATAACAGTTCTTTTTTCAATAGTAAAGGTGTATGTATTACCTTCTAGTTCTACTGTTCTACCATTGATTTTAAACTCGTTAATTTCTTTTCCTTCAGGAATACTAACGGTCAGTGTTATTTCAGTATTTTTATCTATCTGCAATAGATTTTCAATGTTAGCTGTAACTTCTGCTGGAAGTGTAAGCGTAATTTTATTGTCGCCACAGGCAAAAAGAAGCAAAGCCACCCATAGTAACGAAAAAACAAATAATACCTTTTTAATTTTGTGCATATTAACCTCCTAAAATTAAAGTATTTTATTTTTTTTATTTAAAGCCGTTTGACGGCATAAAACAATAAGGTTTTTAACTTTTTGCAGCTTGATACACTGCAAAAGATACAGCCTTAACAACATTTTCATTAAAAATGTTTGGAATAATATAGTTTTCATTTAACTCATCATCGCTAACAACGTTTGCCAAAGCATAAGTTGCCTTAATGAGCATATTTAAAGAAAATTGTTTAGCTTTAGCTTTTAAAATTCCTTTGAAAAGCCCTGGAAACACAAGCGCGTTATTGATTTGGTTAGGTTGGTTTGAAGCACCCGTGCCAACTATTTTTGCCCCTGCAGAAAGAGCGTGTTCTCTAGTTATTTCCGGAACCGGATTTGCCAGAGGAAAAACAACCGCATCTTTGTTCATTGCTATAATCATTTCTTTTGTTACAACGTTGCCAACACTTAAACCAATAAACACATCAGCATTTTGCAGTGCATCTTTTAATAATCCTCTTTTTTTAACCAGATTAGTTAACAATGAAACTTCTTTTTGAGCAAAGTTAAGATGTGAATCATTGGGATAAACAATCCCGTAACGATCACAGATAGTTATATTTTTAGCCCCTAAAGCCAGTAAAAACTTTGTCACAGCAATCCCGGCTGATCCGGCACCATTGATTACTATCCTAACTTCTGCTAACTCTTTTTTAACTAACTTTAAAGCATTAATCAAAGCTGCCCCAACAACAATTGCTGTTCCGTGTTGATCATCATGAAAAACAGGGATATCCAATGTTTGTTTTAATTTTTCTTCAATAATAAAACACTTTGGCGCTTTAATATCTTCTAAGTTAATTCCCCCAAATGAAGGTGAAATCTTTTTAATCACATCAACAATTTCATCAACATCTTTTGTATTAAGAACTAAAGGAATAGCATCAATATTTGCAAACTTTTTAAAAATAATACATTTGCCTTCCATAACAGGCATTGCAGCTAATGGGCCAATATCCCCTAAACCTAAAACCGCTGTGCCATCGCTTATTACCGCCACTGTGTTGCTTTTAGATGTGAGATTAAAGGCTTCATCTGGATTGTCTTTAATCGCCAAACAAGCAGCGCTAACCCCTGGTGTGTAGACTAAAGAAAGATCAGCCATATTTTTAAGCGGAACCTTACTTTTAATGGCAATCTTACCTTTTTTCTTTCGATGTAGTTGCAAAGATTCTTTTAATATGTCCATATTAACGACCTCTTTGATTTCTTCTTATTTCTATTTTATCATGAAAAGACAAATAAAGCTTTTAAATGCTTTATTTTATAAATACAAAGTTTAAAATATATATAAATATTATTAAAAACTATGTTACAATCGATATTGGGGGAACAAATGAAATACTTAAAAGCGAAATATAAAAACTATTTGATTTTAATATTAGGAGCCATTTTAATGGCAGTTGGCGGTGTTTTATTTTTAACATCGCTGCTTGGTTCTGATGCCATAATGGTTTTTAATCAAGGAGTTGCTAAAACATTAAATATGGAAGTTGGTTTTGCTGTAATGATTACTAATTTATTAATTTTAGTGATTATGGTAATTCTTGATAGAAAAACAATTGGCCCCGGAACAATTATTCTTATATTTTTACTAGGCTTTGGCATAAACTTTATTAACGATCTTAATATTTTTAAAACAAGCGATAAAGTCTTTATTAATTATTTAATGGTTTTAGGCGGAATAGTTATTGGTGGCCTAGGAATTGCTATGTATATTTATTCTGATTTAGGGCTTGCACCTTTTGAAGGGATTTTAATTTTTATTGAAAAAAAGACAAAATGGCATTTTTGGATAATAAAAGTAATTAACGATGCAATCTTTTTTACCGCCGGTTACCTTTTAGGGGGAACCTTTGGGATTGGCTCAATAATGACAGTTTTCTTATTTGGTCCTATCATCCATTTATACCGACGTTTGCTTGAGAAAACAAATCTAGTTAAAAAGAGCAGTTAATTTGCGGATATTAATCCGTTTTTTTTTCGTTTAAAATCTTTTTAACCAACCTTTGCAATTGCGGAATGACTTGTTCTTCAATCCAAGGATTTTTCATTAAAAACCGAAAGTTGCGCGGTGAGGGATGAGGCAAGGGAAAATACTTTGGTAAATACTTTTTATAAGCAAAAACTGTTGCGGTGAGATTTTTTTCCACTTTTTCTTTTAAATAATACTTTTGAGCATAAGAACCAATTAAAACTATTAGCTCAATGTTAGTTAATTGTTCTAATAGCTTGGGATGCCATTTCTCAGCAAACCCTTTTCTTGGCGGTAAATCACCTGATTTTCCTTTACCTGGATAAAAAAAATCCATTGGCACTAGGGCAAAAATACTTTTATTATAAAACTCGCTCCTACTAACGCCAAGCCAACTTCTTAAATTATTCCCACTTAAATCATTCCAAGTAATCCCAGTTTCTTGCGCTTTTTTACCTGGTGCTTGACCAACTAAAAGAATTTTGGCGTTTTTACTTACACTATAAACTGGAAGATAGTTATTATCTTTATAATGCTTGTTTTCTGGATCATCAACAATTTGTTGATAAATCTCTTTTAAACTATCTTTTTTCATAGAAAACTTGTATACTCTATTCATGATTATAGTGTTGATCGAGTATACGTTTCCTTTCTTA
>CAZKGV010000024.1:0-16142 GCA_964552625.1 uncultured Acholeplasmataceae bacterium
ACATTTATCTAACGCAAAGGTAACTTAAAAGTTTCGAGGAGTCAAATGGATGGGTAAAAAAAGGATAGATTATGTGCCCTAACACTCAAATATACGCAATAATATAAAAAAATGACAAGATGTTTTATACAAGTTAAAATGGATGTTGTTGCTTTATAATACAGATGATTAGATGCAGATAGCTTTCTTGGAATTTCGAATTATCATACTATCTTTTAACTCAAATAATTCAAGAATTAAATCCTTATTCTATTAATAAAATAGTAAGAAATATTAGTGAGGGATTACGCTCTGCTATTGGCAATCTAAATCATTTGGGTACCCGAACAGTATTATCTAAATCTTCTATAAGTTATCAGAATGCATAACGAGATTGGGAAACATTTCGACAATATTGCTACAAACTACTTGAATCATAAGGACAGCAAGCTTTTAGGAGAAGATTTAAATTAAGAATCAAGTAAAAAATATTCTTATTAAACTCAACAACTATCAGTTTGTGCTTAAGTCTTTTTAATAAAGCATTAAAAGCAATACCCACACAATCAAATGCTTTTATTAAACTTTTAGAAATCCGACTTTTTAGACACTTCTCCTTAGGGAATTTTAATAAGCACAATACTGTTTTATATCAGCTTAGCAGTCATTCTAATATTGTACCGCTTCCTGAGTGGTCGATTTATAGTTCTTTTTACTATGAGAATACACTATATAAGGTACTCTTTTTTCAGTTAAGATTTGATCTAAGATTTAATTCGAAATGGTATGCACCAGCCTACATGTCGGCAACAGGACAGTTTTATGCACAAGATATAAGAAAAGTGGGGGATTATCCCTTTGTAGATGTTTTTCTTAATATGCAGTTAAAAAGGGCCAGAATATTCATTAAAATTGATCATATAAATGAAGGTATTCCCAACAACGATTTTTTTCATACCATAAGTTACCCCGCTAATCCCCGAGAAATAAGATTCGGTATATCATAGAACTTTTATGACTAAGAAAGAAGAATAAAAGTCTTGAGTCTTACCATATCGGTTCCACGTTAAATATCGGTTGGGATTATAGAACCGTTTCATTGTCTCCGATCAAAAGCATATTAAGTTACTAAAAAGATTGATATCAGCATATCATCTCAACTGAAATTTAGCGTGTGATGGCAGCCATGCTTTAATTATAAAGGTTCTTCAACCAATTAATAAGTTTTAGACAGGTTTCTTGGTCAGTGGTTAAATATCTCTTTGTAATTCCTAAACCCATAGGAGTACCTGGGTCTTCTTGCAAAGATAACCAAGAGTGAATAACAGTTTTTGATTTATGTGTTAATGAATATTTATTCAATTTTTGATTTTCGATTTCTTGCAACGTTGAATTAACTATTGGCAACAACTTATCTTCATCAGGGACTAGAAATGAAATAAAATCTTCGAGCATGCCATTTAAATTATTATTAGGCATTATCCACAAACCAATTTTTAAATTTCGCTCATGAGTTTCTATAATACCTTCATCTGGTAATTCATCTGGCAATTCAATACCTTGCGTTGATAGTAAACTTTTTAATGACAAATATCGACTTTTGATATCAATATCTGCATCAATAATAATACCAATAGTTTTGATGTCGGATTGTTTAAACCTCAAAGGGATTTGTTCAGTAAGTTTAGTTATGCCTTGACAATCAATCACATCAAAATTCTTAGTAATATTGAACTTTTCACATAAAGCCCAAATCACATGCTGGTCATCGTTTCCTTCAACTAAAAGCTTTTTGTTGTATTTTTCTTTGATTCTCATTAACGAGTTTCAATATTTTGGTCAGTAGCAATTTTTAAATCTTGAGACGAAAACTCAACTTGCTGGATATTACCATTAATATTATCTAATCTAATAAGTTTGCCTTCAACATTATTTGTTGGAGTGTTTAAGATACTTTCAAATCCTGAAATACAATCCTCACTATGCGTTGTAACAAAAACCTGAACATTTAAATTTACTGATAATTTAAAAATAATTTTCCATAGTTGTTCTTGAACAGTGTAATGTAATCCATTTTCGAATTCATCTATAAGAAGAAAGCCATTATCTGAATTAACTAAAGCTAAAATAATTGTTAGTATCCTATTAATTCCATCACCTAAACTCTTTAAGGGTAAAACATTAGAAGTGTTAGATAATTTTATTACAGCAGATCTTTCTCTAGGATTTTCTTCAATAAACGCTATCCTTTCTGTATTTGGTTCAATTATCTTTAAAGCTTCAATTACAAATTGTTCCTTTTCAGATAAAGTTATATTATCCCATAATTTACTGTTAATTTCTCGGTCAATGTTCCTAGTTCTTATAAATTGAAAATTTTCATTGTTAACAAGACCTCTGTAGCTAAATCTATATAGTCTATCTTCATCAAGAGGTAAAGTATATAAACTTTTTCCTGCTCTTATTTCTAAACCTACCTTATAATTCTCAAATTGCTTTTCGACTTCATTTTCTAATGTTATTCTGCGACGGGTTGTGACACCCTGATTATCCTTTTGAATTTCTTCGAGATATTTTACAAAACGAATTGTTATTAATTTTTCCGTAGACCTGATATTCCTAAACAAAGAATTTTCAATACTTCCTATTGCAATTGCAGCTCCTTCTTCAAAACTAATAATTCGATTTGTAAAAAGAGAAGATAGTGTTCTTATATTAGTCTCAGTAGGATTTTTACTTGTTTCAGTATGCCTATAATTTTCTCCTCTTTCACCTAAGAGCTGATAAATAAGACTTAAGTCTCCCTTACTTGCATATAATGCAAGTGCCTCTAAAATAGTTGATTTACCAGTATTGTTTTTACCAGTAAAAAGGTTTATACGGCCTAAATGGTTGATTTTAAAGTCTTTCAAGCTCCGATAATTTTCTATGTATAATGAATCAAGCATATCAGTAAATTATTGTTGTGAAGTTAACAAATTATACAAAATATAATCAAGTTTGTCGAGATTTTTAGCATCGTCACCAACTACAGCTTCTCTGGGTATCATTTTGGTTCCATTAGGGGGGAACAAATTCTATTGAAGCAATAGAAGAACCGTTATTTGAAGTCTTTGAACCAACACTATTAGTGCTAACTCTATTGTCTGCACCGTAAGGATCAAACACAAGATGTAAAATGCTGAAGGCTTACATTCTACCTATGTGTGCATTTTTCAATTTTATTATTCTTTGTTATCTGCCCTATTTTCTAGATGCTTTGCGATAATATCCAAACTTTTCTGAATCGGATAATAATGATCATTCCTAACAACGAGCCCCTCTCTGATGTGTCCTATGTCCGTTGTTAATACATCCTTTACAATCATACTTGGCAAAAAATCTTCAATATTAAAGTATTCATCAATTCTATATTTATCGCAATATTTTCCTGTGATTATTATTTCTCTATGGATTCTTTCTTCATCTTCACATTCACAAATATATAGATATTTACTTTGTCCTGCCTCAATGAAAAAAGATTTTTTTTCTGCCGTTTTTAATCTTTTTTTTCTGCCTTCATCAAGCACACTATTTAAAAATTCCTGATTAAATTTAATTTTGATATTAAAAGCATTTCTCTTTCCAGTATTACTTATTTTTAAAAAGTACGATAATCCGCTTATCATAACAACAAAACTCAAATTGGGTCGTCTTTCTTCTTCCCATTGTCGTTTCATTTGACGTAGCGAACACCATGTAACAACAACCATTACAAAAGAAGCAACGGCACTAATAGCAATCCAATTTATTTTACATAAGTCTAATTCCATATTCTATGCTTTATGTTTTTTGCAAAGTTACAAAAGCTCTTTGATTTTGTGGATGTCGCTATCCAAACATTACACCTAACGCCTAACCAATTTGACGAAGTGACGGATTTTTTACCGATAAACTTCAATTGAAGCGATTAATCCGCCTTGCATTCAAACCACTTATTATAGAAAGCCCCGTTTATTAAATGTTTTATACTCATCATTATGGTAAATCGTTAAGCATAATCTTTTGCAAGCTTCCCTTTTGCGAGTAATTTTGAACAGTTTGCATATATGTGTGCGTATTTAGTCTATATTTTTAACTTATTCTTTAAAGTACAAAGTGCAGTTATTGTCATATTTATTTCATTATTATGTTCATTATTGTTGATAGTAGGACAACGAATTAATTGTATGGCGCTTTATCAAGTTCACTCTGTGGTTCATAATGCCATATAAAGATATTTGTTTTTTTATTGAACGTAGTGAAATATTTGTTTTGGCTAAAATTGATTCCTAAAGCTCTGCTTTTTGACTCTTCATGAAAATATTTCATAAGAGATAATTTAGGTTTCATGTTATTTGAAATTTTAATTGAAGGTTCAGAGTCAAATATTGTTAGCTGCTCTTTAGGCTTTATATACTTCTGATACGCTTGACTATTTTTTCTTGAATAACGAACTATGCCGGTAAATAAATCAGCAAGTTGGATGCAAAACATTGTTTCAGAAGCTTTTTCTTCAACTTTGGTATAATTAGGAAATATATTTAGATTTGAGAATTCTCTGAATAAATCTGCTTCCTGCGGAAACCCTGTCTTTTCTGAATACTGTACTATATCATTTTTCCAATCAATAGGCGAATATTCATCGGGATAAAAGTTCCAATAGTTTATGTGTTTCCAATCCCTATGTATCTGCTTAAGAATGTGATAATACATTCTTGCCAAGTTTTTAATATCATCCCTACCTTGAACCGAATGTCTGCTATCGTGTTTGTCCCAAACTAAAACATGCACACGGATTTTTCTTAAAGAAATGAAGACTAAACCAATATCGATAAAACGTTTAGACAATTTAAGATATTCAGATCCCTTAACCTTATAGAATTTAATTTCTGATTTTCCTGAATTTTGAATCACAGGTTCAAGATGTCCATGTAAGTCAAGTAAATCTCTTCGCGTACCCGAAATAGTACAAATAGCTCCGTAACGATGTTCACTGCCATGTCCCGATTCATCACTAAAAATCACACCTTCATCATTCATTTCAGCTTTCTTTATCCTTATTTCAATGCTTCTTTAATAATCCTCACTTCTTCTACACTATCCAAAGTTTCTATTGCATTACGCACCGGATGATTAGCGTCGTACAAACGCTCAAACTCACTTTGAATAATAGCCAGCTTCTCTTCTTTGCTTATTTCGTCAGAAATTGGTTTTAAATCTCCCAAATGCTTTAAAACCTCTTTTCCTGCAATTTGGAATTCGGTGGGGAAGTAGAGTTCGTAAATCAATGCATCAACAATAGTAGAAAAGTAAACTGTAATTATACTCTCTTCTAAATGAGAATATAAGATACACAAATAGTCATAGATTTTTAAAAAACTCTTATTTTCAATATACTTAAAAGGCATTTTCTTTAAATAAGTGGTTTTAACTTGACTAAAAGCTCTGCCTTTTCTTTCCTGAGATATCTCTCTATATAGAAATAAAAAAAGTTCACTATTTAAAAGCAAAGTAACTATTTCTAATTTATACGTTGCTTTTTTCTTATTAATAATTACATGAACAGTCTTATCGCATAGTTGTGAGTTATAGTCTATAGCAGAAATAATCTTATTTGCAGTTTGTCGATAACAGATTTTTGGGGATACATTTAATATATCTTTACTAAATCTAAAAGTATCTACTAAAGGGTCTAAATATTCTTTGTAATTAAAACGTAAAAAATTTTGAGGCTCCTCAATATAAAAAGGCTTGATTTGTGCTCCTTTTATATATGGAATATCATGCTTACTCTCTTTCTTTTTAATAAATACCCTCTTCCCAATTGACTTGTTATTTCGTTTCTTACCACCACCTTTAGTCCAATAATTAAAGCCAACATCTTTAATATAAAAAACATCATCAAATTTTAATTTTATAGAATTTATTATTTTAATATAAGAAGGATGTTTTGGAATAATAGAATCCTCAAAGTCTGATTTATGGATTTCTACAAAATCATTAACAGGAAGTAAACCGTCATAAACAGAATATCTCTGTTGATGTATTTTAGAAGACTTAGTTATGTGTGTAATTGACACATAAACTGTAGGATCAGAAAAAACATTGTGACTTTTAAAATCAATGGTTTCCACTACACTAAATAATTTAGCAATATGTTTTCTAAACTCAATAAAATAATCACCATTTAAAAAAGAATTTGGCGTAATATAATTTAAACTTCCGTGATTATTTAAATGATTTAAACCATTTTGGAAAAATGCAATATATATATCATTGTTTCTTTTAAATGTGTGATAAAGATGATTATAAATTGCTTTTACTTTAAGATTATACTCTATCTTATACGGTGGATTCCCTATTACCACATCAAATCCGCCTTTTTCCCGCCATACTTCTGAGAAAAACAATTTGTAATCAAAATCTATTTCATAGCCGGCAAATTGTTCGGCAGAATCTAAGAGCTCTCTTATTTTACTGTTGATTTCTTGACGTAGGGCTTTCTTCTCTTTTTCATCAGTAAGGTTATAGAATTTGTCTTTTAATACTTCCAGCTCAGCTTCTACCTTCAAATCCCTCATGGCATTTTCTGGCAAACCAATCAATGAATTACCACAAACTATTTTGTAGTCTAAATTGGGCAAAGTTTCAATCGGGTCAAGATTATCTTCATCCACTACCAAAGAGAGCCATAATCGTAAGCGGGCAATATCAATGGCAGAGGGATCAATATCCACTCCGTAAATACTCTCCTGTATGATATGGCGTTTTAAACGATAAATATATCGGCTTTCGTTTATACTCTCGCGATGTTCAAAGCCAAAACCTTTCAACTTCTCAGTAAGATAATCGTAGGTTAAGTGTGGTTTCAGCACCAGCATAGCATTAACCAGTTCGTGTAGCAGCCCTACAGGGAAAGCCCCTGAACCAATGGCAGGGTCGCAAATTTTAATATTGCTGAGCTTTTTATCTATTAGGTCTGCATTTTTACGAATGCTTTCGGGCAGTTGGTATTGATAGGTTTTAGTTTCGCCCTTAGCTGCTACCCGCTCGTCATTGTCTTTAAAATTATGCCCTTCACGAATAAAGGTTTCAATGTCTTCTCTATTTATTTTCTCATTTAAAGCATTGTCTAAATAGTGAATCAGGCTTTCCTGACACATATAGTGTACAATCTCACGTGGCGTGTAGAAAGCGCCCTTACTTTTACGTTCGGTGATTTCCAACATGTTTTCAAACACTTTCCCGAGCATTTCGGGGTCAACTGCCACTTCTTTGTCTAATGGTTCATCTTCCTTAATGGTGAAATTGTAACGATCGAAAACATCCAAAATCCCAGTACCAATATCACCTGCTTTGTTTTTCTCTCTATTTCTAAAAAGCTCTTTCGGTATAGAAATATTTGCATTTTTCCAATCATATTCGGCTTCAAAAAGCCCACCATTCAAAAAAGGAATACGACAATCAAAACGGTCGTAATAGGAGTTTTTATCCTCTCTGCTTAAAGCTAAAGCCTCATAGAAAAGGAATTGTAATTTGTCTTTAAAGAAATTCTCCTCTTTTTGTTCTGCTTTATTAAACAAACTTTGTATAAATCGTTTGTTCCCTTTACCCCAGGTTTCGTTTTTAGGCACACCCATCCATCCTTTTTTCTGAAGGAAATAAAGAAACACAATTTGCCCTAATAGCTTCTTGGTAAACCGTACGGTATCTGTTCCCGATTTTGTCAATTCAGCTTGCAGAGAAGTGTGGTTTTGAAAATATTCATACAACTTGATGTACAATTCTTTGTATTGCTCAAAGAATTCATCGGTCACTTTTTCAATACTAAAAGCATCTTCTATACTACCATCATTATCTTTGGTTTTGCAAATAACAGGGTTGTTCAAGATATTTTTAAGGAGAGGTAGTAATTGCGTTTGGGCGGTATATGCTTTCTCATATTCACCTACCAAAAATGAAAAACGTTTAGCCGGTGTAAATTCTTTCTTCACCTTCACCTTGCCTTTCTTCATTTCAGTAGTATATTCCAACTTTACAAAAGAAAACCGCCAATCTGCTCCGTTATCTTCTTTGGAGTAAAAAGCCACTAAGGCAAAATCTTTATCAAACCTACTTAGGTGTTTAATAACAAAATTACGTAGAGCAGTTCGTGCTCTATCCAGTTTTTCAATAGTTTTTACTTGCACTATCAATACATCTAAAGCATCTCCTACCGGGTCGGTGTATTTACCAATACGCTTATAGCTACTAATATGATCTTTAAAGTCATCCCATATCAAATTTCCACTATACACATTGTGCCTGGGCTCAATATCGTTGAGCAAGTTGCTTATAAAAAGCTCATAGCGTTGCTCATCGAACGCCTGATTAAAAGTTTCTGTTATAAGATTTTGAGCAGTAATTTTGTCCATTTCCTATTTTGTTAAATAACCTGAAAGAATTACTTCTCTTTTTTGAAGTTTTTTACTTTTTTGGGATTCTTCAATACCTACTATACGAATATGCTTTTCTAAACTATGAAGCATTGCCAAAGGATCTGTAGTTTTTTCAAAGTCCTTTTTTATTTGCTGAGTTACTTTTTTAGCAATGGTACCTTGAGACAACATTTCCCTTACTCCATTTATAAATTCATCATTAGAATCGGTAAAACCTTTAAAATCTCTAAAAGCCCTGTCTTTCAACCTATTTTCAATATATCTTGCATTAGAACGACCACCACCTCCTTTTTTCGTATCGCTCTCTTCAGCATTGTCTAGCTGAAACCGCTGCTTGTTAGTCTCAAGCATATGATAGTAATTATTTGGTATATTAACCCGTTTTGTTTTTGGTTTGCATTGCAATTCATTTACAGCATCAAAAAAAGTAACTTCCCTTGATGTGCCGGCTTGATTAAAATAGAATTTCTTGAGCTTGCCAATTCTGAAAAAAGTGATGAGTTGCTCCTCTTTTATTTCTTCTTTTTGAAAACCGGATCTCGCTTTTTTGGGCAGTTTTTTAATTCTTTCAAATAAATCAGGTTGTTCATCTCTAATTTTTCGCATCATCTCCAGGTACTTCAACTCAGAATCACCTTCTTCATCATCTTCATAAGTTTTTCTATTAGTCAAGGTATCAAATAGTTCTTGACTTCCTACTTCTTCACCATCACTAAGATATTTTGCATCTTCTCCTAAAATATCATGAAACATTTGAATTTTGTTGGTAATGTTTGTTTCCAAACCCAAATGAGCATCAGATTGTGTAGTGGGGAAGAAGTTATAGATGTAGGAGTGTGTAAATTTGCTTCCTAATCGATTAACACGACCTGACCTTTGTAGCACACGAGTTGGATTCCAAGGTAAATCATAGTTAATTAAAACATTGGAACGATGCAGGTTGATTCCTTCCGCCAATATATCCGTCGAAATTAGAATTTTCAAATCATCTACTTGCTGTTTTGCTTTAGTATTCGGGTCAAAGTTAGAAGTAATCAAATCTCGTGATACTGTATGATTAGATAGCAGTGTTTTATTGGTGTGCCGTCCTCCCTTACTGGAGTAAAACATCACTTTATTAGGATATTCATCGTACAATGCCTCGTACAAATAATCCCCCGTTTCTTTGGATTCGGTAAAGATGATAATTTTGTTCTTTTTAAGTACAGAATCGGTTTTAAGTTCTTTGATAAATGTTTCAAGTTTAGGATCACTATCTACTTTTCTCCATAATTTCTGAATTTCTTTTAAAACTGTTTTATCATATTCAAGTTTTATTTTAAACTCTCTGGTAAAATCATCAGCATCATATTTTTGCACTTTTTCTTCTTCTATTAATTCCTCCAGTTGTTCTAAAGCATCATTTTCCAACAGGTCATATACATCTATTTTTTTACTGATATAAACCGTTCCTTGTTCAAACATTTCTATGAACTTTTCATAAGATTGTATAAAACGGTCTATACTTTGTCGAAATGCATAAAAACTACTCTCCAGTCTTTTAACTAAAATTCCCTTCATAAATCCACCCACATTTCTTTGCTGTTGGCGTTCAAATTCGGTTAATCTTTTATTTCCAATATAGTAAAGAAGAGGTGTGTAACGAGCATAAGTGAAGGATTGCAACTTCTGTATGGTTTTCTTGAAAATATCTTCAAGTTCGCCTTCGTATGAATAAATTATTTTTTGCGGGTCTTTTAATTTAGGAAATGTCAATTCTTGATTTTCTACATCCCCTTTGAAATAGGTCATTACATCATTTCTGGTTCTACGAACCATAACGTATCTTAGAACACGATTTCGAATATCATCGGAAACCTCTTTAATCAATTTTTTATACTCAGGATCGGCTTTGTCCAATTTATTAAAGCGTGTTCTAAAACCTGCAAAATACTTTTCTAAATTAGGAATCCCGGGGATTGTAGATTGTTTTGGAGCTTGAAAAAGTTTTAGCTGACTAAAAATATCATCGGTTGTATTGTTTAATGGAGTGGCCGTAACTAATATTACTTTTTTACCTCGACAAATATCTAGCAAGTCTGCATAAGATTGAGTGTTTTCATTTCTAAAACGGTGAGCTTCATCAACAACGACATAATCATAACGGTCAATACCTTTTCTGATAATATGTTCAAGTTTTCCAAGTGATTCTACTGTAAAACTTCTGATGCCAAAATCGAAAAGAGAGTCTTCCCAGTATTCTTTTAGCACAGGAGGACAAACAACTAAGGTCCTACCAGATAGTTGCTGTAAAAGTAAGGCTGTAATGAAAGTTTTACCAAGTCCAACCACATCAGCCAAGAATACTCCATTGTAAGTTTCAAGAATTTTTTTCGCTTGAATTGCTGCTTGACTTTGATAGTTTAATTTCAGAAAACCTTCGGGTAAAAATGGTTCAAAATCATCTGCCAGATTTATATCTTCTTCAAGATATTCATAAATCAGTTTAAGGTATAATTCATAAGGCGTAATTTTGTTGCTAATCCAAGTATCATTTTGAATGGTATCTACAAAATCGGCGGAAATATCTACTGATTCTTTCCATAATTTTTCAAATTGACTTTCAGCAAACTCTACATCTCGCTTGTTTCTTAACTCTACATTAAACTCACGGTTAGCTACAAGTCCGGATTCTGAAAAATTACTTGAACCTGTAATTACAAAACCATAATCACGGTCTTCAGGTTTAAACCGCCCTATATATACTTTTGCATGAATGTTTTTTGAAGGATAAACTTTTATTTCCAGTTTCTTACCATTACCATTATTAGCTTTATCTTTTTCCGGGTTTGTACATTCGGTTTCCAGAAATTCAATAAATTTCAGTAGTCCAATTTCCAACTTCTGATCGTTTTCATCGGTTGATTCAACCTCTTCTTTTAGATTTTGTCTATATCTTTTCTTTGTTCTTTTATGCGATTCAAAATCTATTGCCCCTTTTTGCTGATGATATTGAATCACTTCATAAGATTCTCTATCAATATTTAATCCTATCAGAATTCTAATTTTTTCAATGGATTCTAATGCTTCATAAAGTTGATAAAATCCACTTGCTCTAAAATATCCAACTAATACGTCAAATAGCTGTGTGTCTTTTAAAGTCGCGTTAAATCGACTTAATAAAGTTTGCCCTTCTTCATTTGTAAAAAAAGTAAGATCTGTTTGGTCAATTGTTGTTTGTACCTTCATTTTATTTCCCATTAAATAGCTTTATTTTTTTTAAGCCACTTTTTTAGTAAATTAAATCATTCAAGTTTGATAAAACAAAATCCTTAATAAATTCTTCTTGCAGTTTTTTTTCATTTATTCCTAAAGATTGAGATAAAATAGGTAACATTTCTATTGTTGCCTTTCTTTTATTACGCCCAATCTTGCTCAAGATTGAGGTGTTTACATCTAATTTCGGTGCAACTTTTCGTAATGGCAGTCCTAATGCTTCCCATTTTTCTCTTATATAAGCTCCAAATGATTCCATTTTGATATTTTGATTGGAAGAATTCTTTAAATTAGGGAACATTTTAATTAAGACGAAAATAAACATTAGAAAATTTAACTCTTTTGTTTTGGCGGTTGGCTTAGAGTGTTGAAAAAAAATATGCTAAATCTGCGGTAGATTAGGGGTTTCCTATAATGTTTGACCAGCTCACCGAAGTGGCGGATTTTACCGACAAACTTTAATCGAAGAACGAACTTTCAATTTACCGAAAACGTTCAATCAAAGCACTTCGCTCGCCATTGCATTAAAACGCTTGTTGGTGGCTGTGCTTATTCATTTGTATGTATTTTAACAGGGGTTCTTACTTCAATTTTATTTTTGACTGTTGTATATAGTTCGATATCTTGTTCTGGTGTTTCTAGTGAAATAATTAAAGAATAACGTGTTTTTGTTTCAACTTTTCCTAAATGTTTTCGTTCTCTCCACCATCCTATAACTGGATAAATAGCAAAATGATTACATGTTGCAACTGCTGCGGCTGTACCTTCCCAAATATCTGTATGTATTGAACCAACACTTCTATTTCTTAAGCCAATTTTCCATCTGTCGCTACCTGAATCTCCGTGTAGTTCTTCATTATCTTCTCTTGCTGCGATATTAACACGTCTTCTAAAATCCTCTTCACTTTCATTAAAATTATTTACGTCAAAGCGTAAGCCATGCGATTGGTAACGGTATTTATCTTTCCAACCTATTTCTCCGGCACTAGGTTCTATAAAGTATGAAAGAGTGACTTTAAGTTTTATAGGTGTTTCTCCTAAACTCAATAATAAATCATCTGCCCAAGGTAAGTTATAAAAGTGTATCTCATTGGTTTCAGGTCGATTATTTTCGTTAAACGAAAAGGGCTGAATAGTTTCTTGTATAATGTAAGTTAAAGCACTTTCTTGACTATATAATGCTCTATCTAAATTAGGTACACCAAAACCAAAGGTTCTTATTAATTGTCTATAGCTTTCTTTGTTACTCTGTTTTTGAATGTCCATTTGATTTAGCATTGCTTCATTCCAATTTGCAGAATGAACAACTAAACCTCTTATTGTTTCAGGCCATGCGTTTGAATATTCATAAGCAATTTTTGCAGCAAACCATGAAGCTTGTGAAGCTGCTGCACTTGTTGCATTTATTGTGTCAAATGGTCTCATTTGTATAGCCTTTGATGTGGATAATAATTCCAAATCTTCATGAGGTGAAATTGAATTGTCCGAAGCTCTTAAAAGATTTCCTCCTTCAAAAACGACATCTGGTTTAATTGCCCAAATTTTTTCCCAAACTAATGATGTACAGCTATATGGAGATAGTTCTCCTTTATTTGCTACGGGTTTATGATTTTGAAAATTTGGGTCGTTTGTTTGAATTTTTTCAGTAAAGGCTCCTATAACAAGTGCGTTCCATGATTGGGCAGGGTTTTGTATTGAGGTTGTGAAGTTAGAATTGGGATAACTTTTCCACATTTCTTCATCCACGATATTTCCTGCGGAAACTATAATTAAGCGTTGGCTTTCTCCTTCTCCAAAAGCTAAATTATCAACCGCGCCTGACCATGATGATGGTCTGCCTCTATCCACATCTTGATTTGAAGTTATTGACATACAATAAATCAAAGTCATATTTGGATTTTGAATTTCAGCCAAAGAAATCCCTTGTGAGGTCATGTCTCCCCATAGTTCTTTTGGGGTTTCAATTTGATTTGGACGAGGAATAATTTTTACTGAGCAAAGTTTATGTGTTAGAGGAACGTTATACTGTGACAAAAGAATTCGTTCCATTTGCCCATATGCCGCAATTCCTGCCATTAATGTGCCGTGACCTGATTTTCTTTCGTGGTCGTCTGTTCCCCACGAATTGTTAACGGTTAATGTGTTAGCATCATCAATGATTGGCTGTAATAACTGATGTCCATTATTTACTCCACTGTCTAATAAACAAACTTTAAGATTACTATCAATGATTTGTATTCTTTGTAATAAATCTTCTAACCATTCTTGTTGTTGAGTAGTACTTTCATTTACCCAAAAGCCCGCAGGTTCTTGTCCAATTCTAAATTCTGCTAATAAATCGCTCTGTAGCATTAGCTCAACTAATTGGCTGCGGTTTGCATTAATAAGTAATACAGCCCTTTCAGGAAAAATAATGCTATTTGGTTTTACTTTTATACCAATATTCTTAAGTGTTTCAAGAAATTGCGAAATCTGGGTTTGTTCTTGGTTTTCTTTGGTGTTTACATTTAGCCAAACTTCACACCATTTCGCTACAGTGGTTGGTATAAGCTCTATTTTGTCAGTCCATAATCCTTCTAATAAAACAAGGCTAACATCTTCAATACTATTTACTAAGGAAGCATTTTTGGGTTCACCTTTTTTTGTTTGCTCAGACTGATATTTTTGAATTTTATTAATAAAATGCCCTTCTTTACCATTAGGTACATAAACAGTTGCTCTTATTTGTGTTTGATCTTCACCTACGAGAATTTCTTTAATATTCAGTAAACGAATACCTTTTCGAAGATCTTCCAAACTTTTTGTAATTAAATCATTATCAACAGCACTTGTAAAGGAGATGTATGAACCTTCTCTTGTTGTAATTTGTTCAGCTTCTCTACGCTGATTTAATTGATCTTTTTTTAACCAAATATCTTCAAGTTGTTTTAAAAGTTTTTGGCTATGAGTTATTCTATCACGATCTGGAATTCGTGGTTTCTTTCCCCTTGCTGATGGTGCTTTATATTTTTCACTGTTTACGTTTCCAGAAATAAAAATGTGTTTATGCGATACCATTTTTTTCTAAATTACTTATGATACGCGGCATTACGATCTTCAATGGCTTTTAAAATCAATTGATTATTCATTTGTTGCTTTTCATTCAAGATGGTTTCTTTAATGGCGTCAATGCAAGCTAATGTTATTTCTGCATGGCTTAATCCGTTAATATTTGGCAATAATTCTTTAATCTTGATTTTTTTTTGAAATTGAAAAAGTCGGTTTTTTAATAGAGCTTCTTTTTCTTCTATGCTTGGTAAATTATATATAATTACGTCATCGAATCTACGAAAAAGGGCTTGGTCTAATAACTTTTTATTATTTGTGATGGCAATAATTAAACTACCAGAACTGTCTCGTTCTATAAATTGAAGAAATGAGTTTAAAACTCTACGCATTTCGCCGACATCATTATCTCGACTACGTTCGCCACCAATTGCATCAAATTCGTCAAATAAATAAATCGCTTGCCTCTGTTCAATTAAATCAAACACTTGACGTAATTTAGCACTCGTTTCTCCCATAAACTTACTTACCATTTTGTCCATTAAAATGGTATAGAGAGGTAAGTTTAGTTCATTAGCAATTATAGATGCTGTAAGTGTTTTTCCAGTGCCCGGAGGACCGGATAGTAAAATTTTTCTTCGATTTTCTAAGTTATGTTTACGAAGTTTATCTCTTTGTACAAACTCTGAAATAATACGTTGAATTTTACTTTTAGTATCATTAGAAGTAATTATATCTGAGAGTTTGACAGAAGGTATATTTTCCTGAATTAAAGCTTGTAAATCAGAAGAAAATAATTTTGTTTTATTTTTATTACTTTCTTTTGCTTTATCAATAATGGTCTTAATTTCGTTAGCAACAAGATTATGCCCTAGCTTTGCTTCGTGTGCGGCAATCTGCAAAGCAATAGTAGTAAACCTTTCTGGTTTGTTATTGTAATGTGATTTTATTAACGAAATTATGTAATCAGCTTTTGCCATTATTATATACCAATTATACTACAAAGATAATATTATAAATTAATAATTTATTCCTAAATACAGATATAGATTCAAGTTTTCGCTATTTTATTGACTGAGCTTTAGCCTTGCCACCAACACAAATATACACAATAATATAAAAAAATGAAAAGATGTTTTATGAAAGTTAAAATGGGTGTTGCTGCTTTATAATACAGATGATTGAGGACGGATAGTTTGTTGCGCATTTTCTAGATATTATTTTGAACCGGATGATTATAAGGGCAAGCTGTAATCCGGATTAGCTTCGAGAAAGATAACAATCCTATTTCCTATCTACGCAAGCATACGAAAGTAAGATGGAGCACATCAAAGAAATCGGGTTTTACTATTGTGGAACAGGACCTTACTCTTGTTCCTGAGTTTAATAAAGTCGTTCGCCAAT
>CAZKGV010000025.1:0-13529 GCA_964552625.1 uncultured Acholeplasmataceae bacterium
TTGGCTATAACTATTTACTTTAATTTACTTGACTTCTCAATAGTTATCTCCTTTTAAATTATTTTCATTACCATATCTTTAAGTATCAACTGACTAGTCTTTTCAGATTCACTGTAATCTTGGTTTTGCGTTGGCGTGTTAATAATATCTGAGATTAATTTAAGCGAAATAATTTTTGTATTAAATATATGCGCAACTTGATAAATCGCTGCTCCTTCCATATCATAGATACCATTTGTTTTCGCTGGTTTTTTAATTAAAAACCGATCACCTGTAAAAAGCGATTCCTCAGGCGCATCTAAAGAAAATGTCGCTTTTCTTAATAAATCAAAATCACTTAAGTAAGGATTTGGCATCCCTGGGATTTGCCCAAACTCATAAAGATTAAAAACTGACGATACATCAACATCATAATAAGTGGCATCTTTAATCACGACTTTATCACCAACCTTATAAGGGTTTAAAGCTCCCGCTAAACCAATGTTTATTATGTAGCTAATATAAAACTTTGATAGCGCTAAAGCAGTCATAAAGGCAGCATTAACCTTACCAACACCAGTAATAATTAAAACAACTTCTTTATCTTGAAGTTTTCCTTTATAGTAAAATCTGTTTTGCGTTAATTTATCAATTTCAATATTTTTCATTGCTTTTTTTATTTCAAAAGCTTCATTTTCCATTGCACAAACAATTAAAATCATTTCAATCTTCCCCTAATATCATTTTTATTTTTGCCACAATTATATCAACAGCCACATCATATTTATGATTATTTGGTATTATCACATCAGCATAGCGTTTAGTTGGTTCAACAAATTGATGATGAGACGGTTTCACTGTTGCTAAATATTGCTTCATCACCGATTCTACGCTTCTACCGCGCTCATTAATGTCACGATTTAATCTTCTAATAAATCTTAAATCAGGATCTAATTCTACGTAAAGTTTTATATCTGCTAAATCTCTAATTCTTTCATCTGTTAAAACCAAAATTCCTTCTAATATAATTACTTTTTTGGGATTAACTGTTTCTTTTTCTTGTTTTCTAGTGTTATAAACAAAATCATATAGTGGTTTAGAAATGCTTTTTCCTTGTAAAAGCTGTTCTAAATGTTCGTAAAACAGATCATTGTCAATTGAATTAGGATGATCATAGTTTATATTTTTCCGCATCTTAATGCTAAGATTTTTTTGATCTTTATAATAATCATCATGCTTTATTATTGTAACACAATCAATTTTAAGTTTTTCTAATATTTCACTTACAACTGTAGTTTTACCGCTAGCCGAACCGCCAGCAACAGCAATTATAACTGGTTTTTTCATAAAAACCTCCAAAAAATCACGACTTTAATATTATTTTACAACAAAATGTCTTGTTTTTCAGGATATTTTTTAAAATAACTAACCGCATATGAACAACTAGCGATTGCCTTGTATTTTCTATCCTTTAGATGCTCATATAAATTATCCATAATCAATTTGGCCAATCCTTTTCCTCTTTTTGAAGGATGCGTGTATGTGTGATTAATATTAACAACATTATCACGCACCTTAATAAAGGTTAAATATGCTAGCATTTTACCCTCATCTTTAATATATGCCATCTGATTTTCAATTTGAACCATTTTTCTCCCTCCTTTTTATTAGTAAAAAGATAGCCCTACATAAAGTAGAATTAAATCTTTAATTATTCTTGGATTGTACCCACTTAAATTATGAATTTTATTAAGCCGATACTGGACAGTGTTTTTATGAATAAATAAGTGTTCGCTAATCTTTTGGATTGAACCGTTAAACATAATATAAGCCTCAATTATTTCTTTGGCTTCACTTAATTCTTTTTCATTAAAAACTCCCAAAACTCCATCATAAAACTTTTGTTTAACATCTTCTGTTAAAGATTCAAATAAATACTCTAAATTTAGGCCATCAAACTGTTTAATCTTACCAAGATTTTTATTGTTTTTAAAATCAACAACCATTTTTGCTTCTTTATATGGATAAAAAAGCTCTTCTGTTTCAACTATTTTCCCTGAAATACCGACACTAACATTTATCTTATATTTAGCATCAACATAGCTTTTGGTTTGCTCCAACAATCCCTTTAACTCATTATAATCACTAATTTGAGTTAAAACTAAAAAATTATCTTCATTTCTAGCTACAATATCATGAAAACTAACTCTTTTTTCAATTGAATTATAAATCCGGTTAATTAACTCGGCATTATATTTTTCAAAATTATTAATTTTAAAAATAACAAAAAAGCAAAAACTAGCCACATTATAACCTAACTCTTTGAGAATTTGCGGGTTAAATCTATTATTTATTATATATTCCATAATAATACGATTATTTTCTCTTTTAAATTCTTTTTGTACACTTAAAAAATTCTCTCTAATTAGGATTTCACTCATTTTTAAAATAACATTAGAAAACTGCATTATCTCATCAGCTTCACCAGTAATGCCAATTATCGCAATTAAGTTTCCATCAACATAAACCGGCAAATTAATCCCTTTTCTCGCACCTGGGTATTGCTCATCAGAATAAACAATTACCATCTTCGATGTTTTAACTACTTCTAAAGCCCCACCATGAATACTCCCAACCCTAGACTCATCTGAACTAGCAATAATAATGCCATCTACCGAAATAAAATTAATGTCTTCTTTAATCACGCTTCTTAAGTTTTCAACTATTTCATCAGCTTGTCTTTTATTAATTTCCACGCTATCACCTAATCACTTATTTTTACACCCTAATTTTACCACAAAAAAAAACCAAAACAAATTGTCTTGGTTTTTAAAATTTAAATTATTCTTCTTTCTGTTTTTGGATCAAAAAACAACAAATTGTCTTTAAATCCGATTTTAATTGTATCATTGACTTCAATATCAAATAAATTAGTTTGAATCTTAATGTTTTCGTTATCAATTAGCGTGTTAATAATCACATGAGAACCTTGTGGCTCAACGATATTTGCTGTTGTTTGAAAAAGATAATTTTCTTCATTTACAATCATGTTTTCTGGTCTAATACTTAAAATAATTTCTTCATTAAGATAATCTTTTAATAATTCTTTTGTTTTTTCATTAGCTTGATAGTTAAACATATTATGTACTAAAATCAATTTATCATCTTTTTTTGTTACCTTAACTTTAAAAAAGTTTGAAGGCGGAGAGCCAATAAATTTAGCAATAAACATTGTTTGGCTTTCATGATAAATTTGATTAGGTGTGCCAATTTGCTCAATCACACCATTGTTTATTACAACTATTCTATCAGCTAAACTAAGCGCTTCTGATTGATCATGTGTAACAAAAATTGAGGTCGCTTTTAATTCTTGATGAATTCTTTTTAAATCTGTTCTCATTGCCATTCTTAGTTTTGCATCAAGATTTGATAAAGGTTCATCCATTAAAAACAATTTCGGTTCAACCGCAATCGCCCGAGCTACAGCAACCCTTTGTCTTTGACCACCTGATAGTTGCGATGGATAACGGTCCAGATAAGGTTTAATATCCGCTATTTTAGCCACCCTTTCAACAATTTGCTTAATTTGTTCTTTCGGTAATTTACGCAACTTTAACGGATAAGCAACATTATCAAAAACCTTCATATGAGGCCAGACTGCATAACTTTGAAAAATCATCGAAACATGACGGTCTTTGGGCTCTAAATTAATAATTGAACGTCCATCAAGAATGATATCGCCTTCGGTAACTTTTTCTAAACCAGCAATCATTCTAAGAGCGGTTGTTTTACCACAGCCTGACGGCCCTAAAAAGACAATAAACTCGCCTTTTTGAATTTGCAAATCAAAATCTTTGATTGCAACCACTTTAGAACCATATACTTTTTTTACATTCTTAAATTCTAAATAGGCCATATCTTTACCTCCTAACCCCAAATTTTATTAATATAATTTTTCAATAAAAATGTAAATGCCAAAGCTGGCAAAATTAAAATTATCGCCCCGCTAGTTGAATACTGGATCGATGAGGATCCCCCCATTGATTTATAAATTAAAAGCGCCAGCGTTTGGTTTTGATTAGTCAATAAAAGTGAAACTGCCGTATCATTCCAAGCAGTAATAAACGCATACATACTAGCTGCTGCAAAAGCAGGAATTATTAAAGGCAAAGTTATTCTGACAAACGTTTGAAATCTTGTTGCGCCAAAAACTAGACTTGCTTCTTCTAATTCTTTATTTACACCAATAAATATCGAGCGTGTTATCCAAGCAGTCAGCCCAATATTAGGAATAGAATAAACTATTGCAAGTCCCAACATCGTATCAAACATCCCGTATTTAATTAGTAAAACCGCCATCGGTACACTAATTGAGATTACAGGAAACATCCTGACAATTAACGAACCAATTGAAATTGCTTCTTTACCTTTAATGGCAGTTCTAGCCAAAGCATAGCCAATAAACCCGCCAAAGGTTAAAGATATTACTATAGTATAAAGAGCTGCCTTTATACTATTGATTAAAGCTTTATCAGCTCCAGGAAAGACAGTAAAAAACTTAATATAGTTATTAAAAAAGTTTTTTCTGTATTTTACCCTAATACTATTTGTCGTATTTTTAACTGGTAAAAAATCTTCTTCAATTTTCTCTTTACTAACATTGACATTTAAATAATCACTGAAATATTTGCTTATTCTATCATAATTGCTTGATTCATATAAATCTTCTGTTTTATTATTATACGTTTTACTAATAATATATCTTTGATTTTCACTATCCCATCGAACTAATACTTCAGTACTAAGTGTGGGAAACATCCTTTTGGGAAAGTCTCTAATTTCATTAGTACTGCTGAAAGTTGTTGTAACTAAGTAACTAAGAGGTACTAATACTGTCATTATAATTCCCACAATTAAAATATAAAACAGCGTTCTTCTTACATATTTCATACACTAGCACCCCAATCTTTAGATTTGGTTAGTTTAATAAAAATGTAGGAAACAATTAAAACAACAAATAAAGTAAACACACTATAAGAAATAGCTGTTTGATAACTATACTCACCAGTCCTAATTACATCAGAATAATAGACGATTCGCTCTAATAAAAACGGTACATTTTTAAAACCAAATATCATCACACCAATTAACCACACTTGAATTCCTGAAATTAATCTAAGTAATAAAGCGGTTATAATACTTGGTTTAATAATCGGAATAACAACGTCCTTTAATGCTTGAAACTTGGTTGCGCCAAAAACTTGAGCAGCTTCTTTGTATTCGGTATTAAAGTTTTGCAGTCCCGCTAAAATAATAATCATCACCGAGGGCATTACTGTCCAAGTGTCAATTAAAATTAAGAAAAAAACCGCATTCATCCCTGAAAAATCTTTCCAAATAATTCTGCCATTAACAAGTTTTAAACCTTCTAAAACATTTTGAATTCCCATTCTTTGTAAAAATGAATTAAGCCAACCATTTTGCATCAACCCAGTATTCCAAAGAATTCCAACCGCTGATTGTGGCAAAGCCATTGGGATTATAATAATAAAAAGCAATAGTTTTGAACCTTTAAAATTTTTATTGATTAGTAAAGCTAATCCTAAGGCAATAAAAAACTGTAAAATTAGGGATACAAAAGCAAAAACGAGCGTGTTTGTCAATGCTTTAACAAATAAATCATCAGCAAACATCCGCCCATAATTATTTAATGTAAATCCACCTTCTTTAGCAATAAAGCTTTGAAAAAAAGATAAAACTACTGGAAAAAACCAAAAAAGCAAATAAAAAAGAAGAGCTGGAACCAATAGCATATAAGGCGATTTGTAAAACTTTTTAATTTTTTCTAGTTTTATCCTTTTTTCCATATAAATCCTACTTTTAAGGTGTTAGAAAAAGATACAAGACAAATTATCTTGTATCCTTTTAAAACCACCATCTAATCTAAATAAGCTTAATTTTCTAACGCTTCTAATGCTGCTTGTTTTTCGTTTAGTTTCGCTTCAAGGTTTGCAAGATTAATAGTACCATCCATTATACCATGGAATATATCATCATATACACCCTTAACTTGAGCCCATGAAGTATAACTAGAAATCATTTGCAATCCTTCAACATTCGCATTAGCTACTGTTGCTAAACCTTGTCTGATTACTTCATCTTCAGGTTCATTTCCTAAAGCCGCTGTTGCTTCAGAAATTGTTGGAATAGTTCCTAAAGCTGCATGAATAATTTGCTCAGGAGCAGTAAACCACTTAATAAACTTTTCTGCTAAATCTTGATTTGGAGCATTCTTAACAATCCCAATACCATGTCCACCGATAATAGAACCTGCTTTGCCACTAGTTCCTTTTGGACCCGGGAATATTTCAAACGCTGCTGGCTTTTCTTTAACCGCAGTTGCTAGTGGAGCCATTAATTCAAATGCTAATTTAACTGTACTTTCACTATCAACCATTAATTCATTAGAAACATTGGTAGTCTTGCTCTCAACCGCAATATAATCTTTCATTGCAATAATATCTTCCCATGCCTTTTTATTGCCGGTATCATTCATTTTTGGAAACGCTCCTCCATTTGATAAAGCCATACCACCAAGTTCATAAAGTAACATTGACTCTCTAGCGCCTTTAACATGAACGCTACCTTCGCCTAATTCTTCTGCCCAAGCAATAAAATCTGTCCATGTATAATTTCCTGCCATTATGTTTGCTTTTGTCAGACCTGTTGGTAAGTGATTAAAAGCATCTTTTCTAGCATAAGAAAGATAAACGTCAGAGTTTATTGGGAAAAAGTATCTTTTACCAGCCTTATTAGTTGAACCATTAAATGTTTGTAAAAATGTTCGATCATCCATCGCTGTTTCTAATGCATCAACTTGCTGCATATAACCAGCGTCAATATAATCTTCCATTGTCCCAAAGTGGGATATCAATAAATCAACAGTATATTTACTTGCCTTTTGCTCAGTATCAATTTTTGCAAAAGTGTCTTCTGCTTGTGGTAAGGTTTCAAATTTAATCGTTACATTGTGTTCCTTCTCAAAAGCATCAAATATTTCTCGTCTGTAAAGTTCCTTTTCGACAACTTCTCTCCCAAAGTCGCTTAAAATGTAAAGTTCTGCTTTTGTTTTTTTACAACTAGATAAAGCAAAAATAGCAGCTACAAACGTTAAAAGTGTTAAAATTTTCTTCATATTTTTTCTCCTTTTCACTTTTTTATTAAATTAATTATAGCATAAGTTTTTATGTTTGAAAACGTTATCAGCACCATAAATTCACTTGTTTCTATCCTTTTTTTTAGTATGTGTAACAATTGTGATTATTTCAACATTTCAGTTAAAAAATAAAAACTAACAAATAATGTTATGTTAAAACAATCCAGCGATACTGATATTTTTTCATAGTAATAACTTGCTTAATTTTTTCATTATTTATTATGTCATAACCAAGAAACTCAGTCTTTAAACTTAACTCTTGCTTAGAAACATTAACAATAACTAAAACTTTTTCTTCTGCTTGTTTATTATTTCTAATTATCGCAAAAACTCTCTTATCTAAGAAAAGCACTTCTTGTTCTGCTTTTGGTGAAAAAGCTTTTTGTTTTTTTCTTAAGCTTAAAAGCTCCATATATTTATTAAAAACTTGATATCTAAGATGATTTTTATCATTGAGCTCTTCTGTTAAGGTTTGATAGTCTAATTTTTCTCTGTTGATTCTCCGAAATATATTAGATGTTTTTAAGCCTTCATAGTCATTTTGTGAACCTAATAAACTATGAATATATATTCCTGGCATTCCAATAACAGAAAGCAAAACAACTTGCGAAGCGATAAACTTATTGACTTTATTAAAAATACTATCATCTTTTTGATTTATCGCATCAAAATAACTAATATTTAATTCATAAGGTGATTTACTGCCATCAGGATTTAGCTTATAACTTACCTTACCACCACTGTTTATCACATGATCAATCATTATCTGTTTTTCTTTAGCATCTAAGATATCTTCTGCTGGTCTTACACCAATCCCATCATGGCTTGCTAGAAAGTTAAAGTAGGTGTTAAAAGGATGAAGAGGCGTATCGTTTAAGCTTTTCGCCCATGTTGAGAGTTTTAAAGCATTTCCTGTTAGAAAAGAAAAAAGAGTTAAAGGAGGAAGCGGAAACTGATATACCATTTGGGCCTCATCATCCTTAGTGCCAAAATAAGTTATATTTTCATTATGAGGAACATTTGTTTCTGATATTAAAATAGTTCCTTTTAACACTTGATCAACTACATATCGCATTATTTTAACTAATAAATGGGTTTGTCTTAAATGAATTGAGCTTGTTCCTGCTTCTTTCCATAAAAAACCAATCGCATCTAATCTAATAAAACGAGCTCCGTTTTTAATATATTCAACCAATATATTTAAAACATCAAGTAAAACATCAGGATTTTTATAATTTAAATCAACTTGGTCATCAGAGAAAGTTGCCCAAACATATTTAATTCCTTTTCTTGTTTGATAGGGATAATAAAGCGGAAGTGCTCGGGGCCTAACAACTAGTGAATAATCTAGGTTAGGATCGCATTGAATAAAATAATTTTTATACTTATCATCTTGATTCAAATATTTATTAAACCAATCACTTTTAACAGAAATATGATTAATGACACCATCAAACATTAAATAATATCTTTCAGCAAGGTCTTTTATATCTTCCCATGAACCAAGACTAGGATTAATCTTTAAATAATCAATAACCGAAAACCCATCATCAGATGAGTATGGAAACATCGGCAGTAAGTGAACATTTTTAATTAATCCCCTTGTGTATTCATCTAAAAATGTATTTAATGCTTTTAAAGGCATTTTATTCTTGCTTAAAATAGAGTCACCATAAGTAATTAACATTACATCTTTTTCATCAATAAAATCATAAGTTTTAACTTGTTTGTTTTTTTTAATAAGCAATTTAATTTTTTCAATTACTTCTTGGGAATTATTAGGATAAAGTTCATTTATATAATCAATAATTTCTTTTTTCATAATTTAATATCCTTTAACATGTTTTTAAGCACCCTCTTTGGTTGATGAAAAGAAACATATTTATTTGCGTATTTTGGAACCATAACATAATGTTCATCAACACTATTAATTTTTATATTTTCCTCATTTAAAGCGAAAATTCCAATTACCTTTTTTTGATGTTTTTTAGCCAGTACTGATATTCCCTCCGGTGCCTTTCCATAAGCAGTTTGCCTATCAAGACTCCCCTCACCAACAAAAACAACATCACATGTTTTTATCTTTTTTTCTATTTCAAGTAAATTAATAACATAATTAATTCCTGAATATAGTTTCGCATCTAAAAATGCTAACGAAGCAAACCCCAAACCGCCAGCTGAACCAGCCCCTTGTTGTTCTTTAAAGGTTTTATTCTTTTTATCTTCTACTAATAATGCATAGTCTTTCATATTGGTTTCTAACTTATTAATTGTGTTAATATCCGCGCCCTTTTGTTTAGCATAAGTAAAAGTTGCTCCTTGTTTTCCTAATAATGGGTTTTTTACATCACTTGCAATTTCAAAACTAACGCCTTTTATTAACTGCTTTAAACTTTGATCGTTATAGTCAGTAACATTACCCATTAAATAACCATTCATTGGTTGAGTAATTAAAGTGTTTTTATTGTAAAATTTAACACCAAGAGCTTGTAGCATACCAACACCACCATCATTTGTGGCGCTACCACCCAAGCCTAAAACAATTCTTTTAGCTCCTTTTAAAATAGCGTCTTTAATAATTACTCCAAGTCCATATGTGGTTGTATAAAGAGGATTAAGTTTATCTTTTTTCATTTTAACAAGACCACAAATATTGCTTATTTCAATAAATGCCGTTTGCTCATGAAGCACATAAAATCCTTTAGTTTTTTTACCTAAAGGGCCAACTGTTTTTACCTTTTCCACATCAGCATTAAAAGAATGGCTAATCGCTTCAACAAAGCCTTCCCCGCCATCACTAATTGGAATTATCTTTACTTCAAAACCTTTCTTTTTATAAAAAGTTTTAATGATTTTGCCAATTTGAATTGATGTTAAAGATCCTTTAAATGCATCAACTGCTACACAAATTTTCATTAATTCCTCCATTTTATTTTCACTATATTAAATTAATTGAATAGTCTTATTGCCTTTAATTTGATATAGATTCGTTTTACCTTTATAAGTAACTTCCAATTCAAAATCATCTTCTGTTTGAATATTAAGCAAATGCCCTTTTTCATTTTTCCGCGCTTTTAGACTTGCTATTTTACCTAAAAACGGAAACCTTTTAATCCCAGTGTTTACTGTTTTATCATCAATATTGAAATAAAGTTTGTTTTTGATTGCATCTGCATGTATACCAATATGATATTTTATGAAAAATAGCACTGGCGCAACCCCTGACCAACCAATAAAATCAGCCTTATCAGAATCGCCTTTTGTGAGAAAATCAGCAGGATAGTTTTCCCAAATTGTTTTAGTATCTTGGTAAACCTTACTAATCACTTCTAGGTGTTTAAGTGCTATCTTTTTAGCAAGTTCATGCTCTTTAACATACTCAAGACCATCAATAACAATCAAATTTGTTGGTGCCCAAACTCCACCACTCCAATAACCACCATTGGGATTAAAACTTGGCTCATCAGCAGCTACTGTTGGAATTGGATGTATACGGTTAAAGGTCTTTTCATCTTCAAGCCACTTAACAAGCGACTTTACTTGATTGCTGTCGCATATTCCAGCAATTAAAGGAAAAAAGGAAGCAATCGTTTTTATTTTAATTTGTTGAAAGTTTGCATCTAAATCATAGAAAAAACCATCTTCGTTATTCCATAAATACTTATTTATTTTTTCAGCTAATTCTTTTTTATCTTTTTCTAACATTAAGACTCTGTTGTTATATTTATCATTTTGATCAATTATTTGATAAATTTCAATTAAAAGACGCGCAAACAATACCATTTCACTTGAAATGTCAACACCAATTAAAAGACCTTTGTTTCGAGGAGAATTATCCATTGATGCCCAATCAGTAACATAAAGCCCGCTTTTATGTCTTAGATGTTCTTTAAAACTTGTATAATGTCTATAAAGTGACTCGTGAACCGTTTTTAATCTATTAATATCTTTAGTGTGTAAATAATTATAATACTCTGCATAAACCAAAAGAGGATGATTAAGATTATCAAGTGTATAAAAAGGAATCTCATTAACCTCTCTACCTAAATCAGGGTACCATTTATTTTGATAATTGCCATCAATTTTAATTCCTCTAAATTTATAGTTTAAGTGGAAAACCGAATGTAGTTTTGTATTATCTTGGTTAACCCAGTTTTGATAATCTTTGCCGGTATACTTATTCACTTCTCGCGGAATTAAACCATTTTCAAGTTGTAAAGCATAAAAATTATTAAGTGTTTTTATTCCTGGTAAATAGTCATTAAATGGCGTTAAAAACCTCGTAATAAAACAGCTGTCCCATAAAAACAAATTTTGATTAAATGCTGAGTCTTGAAAATTAGAATGCAGTTTTGAATTTACATCAATTTTTCTCGTATTTTTAAATGCAGTTTTTAATGTGTAATTATAAACATCTAAATAATTTTTATTATCACTAATGGGTTCAGCTAAAAAAGCTTTAACATCGTGGTATGCAAATAGCTCGTTATCTGTTTTAGGTTCTTTAAAATAAACGCCTCTTTTCATATTTTTCTCCATTTTAATGTTTTTATATTTATATAAATATTATAATTCATTTAATAGCGTTTTCATATAGCACCCATAACATATAAACAGCATAATATCAGATTATTATTTGTCGCCCAGAACAAGTTTAATAATTTCTAAAAAATTCTTTATAACCATTAGAATGATATTTTATTGACTGCTTAAGACAAAAAAAACTGGGGTTTTTTTCCCCAGTTTTAGTATTTAGTAAACCAATCTATTATTCCCGATTATTCAAAATCTGGAATAAAGTCAGGATACTCATTTAAATCTTCTATTGCCGGTAAATTAGTTGGCATCTTTCCTTTAAAGTTAAGCGTAATTGAAACATCAGTAACAAAACTAATCACAGCAGTAACATCTTCATCTGCTTCTTCAATTTCAATAACTACATCAATGACCAAATTATTTTTAGATGTAATAACGAATTTTTCTAAACGATCAGAAAAGCGTAGCGATACTGTGTTTTTGAAACTTGTCTTTTTATTAAGGCTTGCTTCTACGTTTTCTTCTTCTGAAATTTCTACAAGTGCTAGTTCAAGTGCAGCAATCAATTCATCAATTCTATCATCCCCAAATGAAAACTCTATTTCATGAGACTCGCCAACTTGATAAACTTTAAACGGAAGCATTTCAGGAATCATAGCAAAACCACCAACATTTGCAAGATTATCCTTTAACTCTAAATATTGTTCTTCGTTAACCACATCTAAGATTTTGTTTTCCATTTCTACTTCTTCATTGCCCACCTTATAAGAGCCTTTTACATAAAGGTTGCCGTCAACAAGATAAGCTTTACCCTTAACAAATCCTTTCATCGCATCAAATTCTGCATCATCATCATCAGCAAGAGGGCCAGGGTCCACTTCAAAGGTTAAATCAACATTGACATAAACATATAAATCCTCATATGTTTTCAAATTAGCATACACATCTAGCTTGCCTTTAACTTCAAAAACTAATTCTACGTCTTCTTCATAATAAGGAACATCGCTAGCAACTATATTCATTTTTACATCGATATTGGCATTAAGTTGAATAATATCATCAGTTACTTTATCAAATTCAATGCCTTCAAAAAGATCTCCAACTTGCTCAGGTGTTAAGTCGAGTTCTTCTCTTTTTAACTCGTCACATGCACCTAAAAAGATTAGGCCAAAAAACAAAGTTAAAATAATTAAAAACTTTTTCATTCTCTCTCCTCCTTCATTATTTACATTATATAACAAGTACTCATAAAATAGTAGTATTTTTACTTAAATAAAATACATATTCTTCATTGCCAACGAGTTTTCTTTTTACATAAAAAATTATTTTACCGCTTTATTATCAACAAAATGCCGGCTTTCACTTTTATATGTTATCTTCTTTTTTATTAATTATCTATAATATATTAAGTTTTTGCTTCCTTAAAAATATTAGCAACTAACATTTTAAAACAATTATTTTCTACTTAAGCAGAAAGCTTTCAATCTTCAACTGGGTAATATAATTTTCTAATCGATTCAATACAACTAAATATAAAGTTAAATCGTAAAAAAAGTTTCAACCACACTTCAACAAAATGCTGAAAGGGGTGAAACTTTACATAAACAAAATGGCGCCCACACTAGGACTCGAACCTAGGACCCCTTGATTAACAGTCAAGTGCTCTAACCAACTGAGCTATGTAGGCTATGTATTTTTATTATATCATTTATTTTCTTGGTTTTATATAATTATTAAGAGTTGCCTGGCAACGACCTATTTTCGCTCCTTAGAACTATCTTCGGCGCTAAAGTGCTTA
>CAZKGV010000026.1:0-13485 GCA_964552625.1 uncultured Acholeplasmataceae bacterium
ATTGCTTCATCGCCTAGTAGGTCCTTGATACTAACTAAAATATCATAAATAACTTCTGGAGCAATATTAAAAAACTCTCTTCTTTTGTTAATTCTAAGGTCAGAGATCTTATCAATGAAATTATGTATCATTTTTTCTGCTTCATTAAACCTCGCGGTATGCAATGTCGCATAAACTTCATAATCCAACGGTACTGCAGTATTTGATAGTTCTTTCCCCCTAACATCAGGAAGTCTTTTGCTTTTTCCTATTTTAACCCAATCATCTCTAAAACTTGGATTTGTTAGAACGTAAACGTATCCTTTATCGGTCATTATTATCACTCCAATCATAAATTGTCTATAATCTATATTGAAATTATATCATATTAAATGGTTTACCCAAACTCTCACTTGTAAAAAATTTTAATATATATTGTAGAATGTTTCAAAATAAAAAGCGATCCAGTTCTAAGAAATCTGAATCGCTGACTTATTTTAATAGTTATTCTCAATATAAAAAAATATTTCCCGAATTGAATTTTTCAATAATGTCAATTTCGTCGTTGTTTAATTCATAAATTTTATATATGTAATTATTCAACTTGTCATATAGTTCAACTTTAACTTTATCATCGTTTTCTAAAATCAATAGGTCTACCAGGTGTACTATTGCGCTAATATCATCAGGACTTGGTTTTCTCAACGGTATAGACTCAATATGATTTCTTAATATTTTTATTGATTTAAACGACAACTTAAAATAAAAGTGAGCCAACTTAGAATTTAAAACACCTAAGATATACTTTATATTTAATTCTTCTATTCGTGGCACAACTACGTTAGCGCTATTAAGTGATAGTGTTTTATTATTATCATATGCAAAAACCAACGTATCAGAAATAAATCTATAAATTAACTTTTCATTTTCAAAATATAAATTATTTCTGGCTACTTGTTGAAATTTCTCTGGCGTATATTGGATGTAATTTGCTGCTTCTTTAATGGAAAACTTAAATACATCACTTCCTTTAATAATAGGTGAGTAATCTTCGTTAATCTTTGTTTCTTTTAAATATTGTTTATTATTACCAGTAACTATCCCTAATGCAAAATCAGCATTATCTCTCAAATAATAGTTGTGATGCGAATTTTCAATTTTTTGAATAATAGTGAGTTCTTTATCCGAAACATTAAAGTTCCAATTATCTGGTGTTATTTTTCTCTTTGAACCAATAATATAATTGACCCCTTCTTTGTTTGTTATATTTGCTTCTACTCCAAAAGTTGCATTTTTTCCCTTTTTAGCTATAAATGATAAGGCAGGTGCTAAAACGCCGTCAAAAACATTCCCCCAATATTTTACGTCAGTAATATTTGATTCTCTTGTTATAACTTGTCTTATTGGAAGATGGGTCTGGACATTGAAAAATGTTTCAGGAACAATATAAGATAACAAACCGTTATTTTTTATAATCTTCACTCCTAACTCAATAAATAAGCTGAATGCCTCCAAACCTTTATCTGCATAAGTTTCATAGTAATTATTAGAATAAATAACAGACTCATCATCAAGTTCTGATCCCCAAGGAGGATTCCCTATACAAACGTCATAACTATTTTGGTTTTCTATTAAAAATAGACTGTTATCTACTTTAATATTTTTTAATACAACATCATACTTTGAATCATTAACTTTTGAAAATATAATTATATTCATTCTAGCAATAAAAATGGAAGTTTCTTCAATATCTCTTCCATAGATATTCTCTACGTCATGGCCTCTTTTTATAAATTCGATTAGAAAATTACCGGTACCGCAACATGGATCTATAATTGTACTTACTAAACTAATTTTTGGTTCAACCTTATTTACCATATATGATACAACTTTAGTAGGTGTATAATATACTCCGTTTTGTTTTCTATTTGCTGTTGATGCTAAAGACATATATAATAATCCTAAAACATCATCCTCTAATTTAAAAACGCTGTGTTCAAAAATTTTTTTGTTTTTTTCTATGATTTTTTCTACTTTTTCATAGTTAACGCCTGAGTCATTCAGGAAGTTTCTTACTATTTCATATATTTTATCTTTATTATTAAAATCTCTTAATAAAATTTGTTGATTCTGATAATTATTATAATAATAAAATTTCAAAGCATATTCTGCAATAATAACTTTAATTATTTCATCATTTAATTCTTCTTCAATGCCTGAAATAATCAATTCTACTAACTTAATTCCATCACTAGATTCTATATACTTTTTAGGTATAAAATTACCTGAAACATGCTTTTTATTTCTTCTTTTATTTAATCTATCTATCGTATTGTTTTCAATATCATTTTTAATTTTCAAAATAATGTTACGATAAAATTCATTGTTTTCGTTTATCGGATTTAATATTCCACTTTTTATCCAATTCCTTCCAGTAGCAACTGATATTGATAAAATATCACAGGTTTCTGATAAGGTTATTATGTCATTTTCTTTCATTTAATTCACCTCGTAGCTATGTTAAAACACTTTTAAAGTTTTATCAAGTTTAATTTTGAAAAAGATCATACAATTCTTCATATGTTAACCATTGTACTAGATTATTGTTAATGTGATAGCTCCATGTAGTTTGATTTATATGAAATTGTCCTTCTCCTTCATTACCTCTGTGTTGAAAATCCGAATAACCTAAAGTGTTCATAATTTCACTGGTTTTTAATTTAAAAATGACAATTTTGTCGTAGAAAAAAAGTCCGTAGTATAAAACCTCAAATTCTTGACGTTTTATTTGTTGAATATTACTATCAAATTCTATATTTTCAACATCTGTACTTTTTACCATTCTGACACTTAAATTTGCTTTTAAACATTGCTCAATAACGTTATCTTCTCTTATTACAGACTCATTTTTTTTCATAACAGTAGAAAATTTCACTTCTATTCTATCTCCGCTTGTCGGTTCTATTAAATCGTAAGCATTGTTTGTAGAATAATTTAAGTTATATAATTTTTTAATCATGATTTCGGCTACAGAGCCAAATCTTCTGGTTCTTAATTCAAATATCCCTTCTTTAAATAATCTAATTCTTTCTTCCATTTACATACCTCCTAATATAATAAAATTATATCATGTTGGGGTATTTTTTACAATGAAAGCTGTGAGACTATATATGGATTTATGTCTTCTGTAATAGTATGAACTGTAAGAACAATAGTGTAAATTATTATCGTAATCGTTAAATTGTAAGGTAATCGTTAAATTGTAGGGTAATCGTTAAATTGTAAGGTAATCGTTAAATTGTAGTTATGTTTTGGCTAAAAGCCCCTAAATATTCATTATAAACTTGCATTTCTATGCTTGCTAATAATTGGGGACAGACGGAATATAGGGTTTTTTACCCTTTATTCCAAATAAAAAAGGCTTGACACTTTTGTATCAAACCTATGCTTTCAATATGGCGGAGAAAGAGGGATTTGAACCCTCGCAGCTTTTACACCCTACGAGCTTTCCAAGCCCGCCCCTTCAGCCTCTTGGGTATTTCTCCTATTTTAAAAGATTATATCATAATTTCAAATCTCCAATAATAATTAATCCTTTTTTCCTAAAAATTATATCAACAATATATACTAATACAATCGGTAATGCTATTTGTAAAACTAAAACAGAAACCAAAGCACTAACATTATAACCCATCGCATCAAAAGTGGAAAACTGGCCAACAAAACCGCTAGTTCCCATTCCTGATCCTATTGGAGTTGTTTGGGTTTTAAAAACTAGGGTTGAAACCGGTCCTAGTATAGCTGAAACAATAATTGTTGGTAACCAAATTATTGGTTTTTTGATAATATTTTTAAATTGTAACATGCTGGTTCCAATACCAATACTTATTATTTCTCCAATTTTATTATCTTTTCTACTCATTACTGCAAAACCTAACATTTGCACACAACAACCCACCAAAGCTGCTCCACCAGCAATTCCTCCTAAACCAATTGAAATCGCAATTGCTGCACTGCTGATTGGCATTGTTAAAAACATTCCCATAAAAACTGCGATAATCACACCGCTTAAAAAAGGTTGATAGGTGGTTGCTTGATCAATAAAAACACTTAAAAACTGCATTGTTTTAGAAATCGGAAAGCCAACAAGAAAAGCAATTAAAAAGCCTGTAACTGCACCTATAAGAGGTAAAAGTATAATATCAATTGGTGTTTTTTTCTTAAATCCATAATTTAATACAAAATAAACACCCACAACACAAAAATAAACTACCATCGGATCATTTAAAGGGGCACCATTAGGTAAGTATCTAAACATTGCGCCAATTCCGCCAGCAACAGCTGCACTAACTAGCTTAAGTCCATCTAGTTTTAAAGTATAAGCCATTCCAATACCGATACCTACACCCATCATAGTTTTTAAAGCGGTGGATAAAAATAAAACATATTCGCTTATATTAACTAACCAACTAATCTTTCCCATTAAAAAAGCAATTTGGCCAATAATAACTCCAATAATTAAAGTCCCAAAAAGGCCAAATGCCATGCCATTAAAAGAAACCACTAAAAAGTTTAAAAATTTCTTAAATGCTTGCTGATTTTTCGCTTGTGCTTTGTTATCCATTAATTGGCCTCATCAATACTTTTAAAAAAAGTAAAAAGTCTTTCATTAAATAATCTTGGATTATCAAGAAAAACAATCTGTTTTGCTTGATTATATCCTTCTAGGGTTGTTTTAGGGGTTTTTTGTTCATATAAAAGTGATGCATCCTTAATTACATCTAAATCATGCTCACCACATACTATGTAAGTAGAATAATTAGGTGCAGTTTTAGGGATTTCATAAAACCTTTTAAGCCCTTTTAATATATGTTTACTTTTTCTACTAAATCCTTGCATACTTAACAAAAACTTGTCTTTAGCTTCGTTATTATAAGCACTTTTTTCTACAAAGAAGTTTTTATATTTTTTAAAAGAAAATAGATTATAAAAAAACAATTTAACTTTGCTTTTAAAAAACGCTTCTTGGATTGCTTTATAAGTATTATCAAAAATAGAAAACGAGGAAACTATCACTAGACTTTTAACCATTTTTGGATAAACAAAAGAAAATCCTTGTGCCACTAACGCTCCTTCAGAAACCCCAATAAAATGAGCATTATTAAGATTATGTTTTTCCATCACTAACTTAATTATTTCTGGCATATCTCCTAAATCAACATATTTAGAATACAAAGACTTACCATGAGCGGGTAAATCAATAGTAATAATTTGATAAACTCGTTTAAGGGCCAGTATCTGAGAGCTGAAAATAAGGCTGCTTGAGGCAAAACTATGCAGCATAATAATTGTTGGTTTTGTTGAGTTTTTATGTATTTGATAATAAATACCACAGTCTTTAAATCTAATTGTATAATTTTCCATATCCGTACTTCCTCAAAAACAAGTATATCATACTTACCGATAAAAAAGGTCCCCATTTTTATTATGGCGACCATTTCTTTTATCTAATGGTTTTAAAAGCTTTTACCCACTGCTCTAATTGTTCAATCATTTCTTTAAATGGTTGATACTGGAGTTGTTGAGGTTTAAATACAGTAAAATTTTCAAAGTCATTATAAATGCTTAATAGCACTTGCCTAGAAATATCAGCAACTTGAAGCTGGGCTAAAATAAGTCTTAAGTGTTCGCCTGATCTTGCTCCACCAACGGCTCCATAAGAGATAATCGCAGCCGGCTTATTAGCCATTTGATTATTAACCCAGTCTAAAGCATTTTTAAGTACACCTGGAATTGAATGATTATACTCAGCAACAATAAAAATATATCCATCCATTTCTTGCAGTTTATTATTAAACATTAAAACTGATTCTTGATTGTTATTGCCAATAAAATCCATTGGATAATCTCTTAAATCAATTAACTCATATTGCCAAAAAGAAACCTTTTTTACTTCTTCTAAAACCCATTTGCCTATTTTATCAGAGACTCTGTTTTCTCTTGTTGTTGATAAAATGATTCCTATTTTTATCTCTTCCATTATCTTCACCCTTTTTAATAATATCTTTTTTTGCTTGTTTTTGCAAAGCATATACACATTATTAATTTATCATAATTTAATATTTAAGAATGCCTAATTAATGAATAATAACTTTAAATCTTAAAAAATCATTTTATAATAAGGTTAATTTGTTTTTCCATATCTTTTATTTTAATATTGTGCTTTTCTTCAATTAAAGCGATTAAGTTAGTAACCGAAAGCATCTTCATCGCAACCTTAATGCTATTTTTAACAGCCTTTAATTGAACAAGAAGTTCTTCACAACTCCGTTGGGATTCAATCATTTTTAAGATTCCATTGACTTGACCAGAAATTCTTTTAATTCGGTTTACCACTTTAATATCACATTGCATTAAACTCACTCCTTTTATACCTATACGGGTATTATAGCATTTTACTACCTTTATTTGCAACGAAAACTATATAAACGCATTCGTTTATTAGCATAACGGTTAAAAAGAGCATTTTATTACCAATAAATACCTGCTATGGTATAATTATTATTGTAATAACTGTAATTAGTTTACAAAACATTGTTTAAAGGAGGTAAGTTCATGTTTGATTTTATTGTCGAACCAAAACAAAACAAAGAAAACATTAACTTAAATACTGTTTATGATGTTATCGTCATCGGAGCTGGCCCTGGAGGTTTAAATGCTAGTCTTTATGCCAAAAGAAAAGGCCTTAGTGTCATAGTTGTTGCAAAAGAAAGCGGCGGTCAATTACTTAATACTAATCAAATTGACAATTATTTAGGTTTTAATGAAATATCTGGTGAAAAACTAAATACGGTTTTCATCGATCACCTTAAAGCTTTTAATATTCCTCTTTTCCTCAATACTTCTATTAAAAAGCTTGAAAAGATTGATGATCTGTTTTACTTAACATTAGAAAACAAAGATATTATTAAAACTAAAACGGTAGTTCTTGCTACTGGAGGTAGCCCAAGAAAGCTAAACGCTAAAAATGAGCAAAAATTTATTGGTTATGGAATCTCTTATTGTGCAATTTGTGATGGACCTTTTTATCAGGGCAAGAATGTAGTTGTAGTTGGTGGCGGTAACAGCGCTTTAGAGGCAGCTATTGATCTGGCAAAAATTGCTGCCAAAGTTACTATCATTCAACTTTTAGACCACTTTACAGCTGATCAAATCTTAATTGATCAAATTAAATCAACAGCTAATATAACTTATATTTTAAATAGTGAAGTAGTTGAATTTAATGGCAAAAATACCGTTAGTGAAATAATATATTTTAACAACACAAACAAAAGGGAAGAAACCCTAAAACTTGATGGTGCGTTTATTGAAATTGGCGTTATTCCCAACAGCAACCTAGTAAAAGACATTGTTGAATTAAATGCTTTTAATGAAATTATTGTTAATAGCGAACAAAAAACATCACTAGAAGGACTTTACGCTGTTGGTGATGTGACAAACTTTTCTTATAAACAAATCATAACCGCAGTTAGTCAAGGTGCTGTTGCAGCACTTTCATTAAATAATTATATTAATAGAAGGGATAAAAAATGAAAAAATTATTAAACGAAGAAACAACAACCCAAATTAAAGAATTACTCAGTAGCATGAAAAAAGATGTCACACTTCTTTATTTTACTAAAGATGATTGTGAAAACTGTAACCTAACCCAACAACTTTTAGAAGAAATGGCCGCTTTAAATCCTTTAATAACACTTAAACTTTTTAATATTAAAAACGATAAAGAGGCTGTGTTGACTTATAATATTGAAGGAGCACCAAGTTATGCAATACTTAATCACGATAACAAAAAAGCAGGTGCCACATTTTATGGTGTTCCTGCTGGTCATGAGATTAATACATTAATTACCAACTTACTTGATGCAAGCGATGCTTTTCCTTTATTTGATGAAGCTACATTAAAACAAATAAAAAGCATAAAAAAAGATATCAATATTAAAGTGTTTGTAACAGTATCTTGTCCTCACTGTCCGGGAGCTGCAATAAATGCTTCTAGGTTAGCTTCTGTTAACCCTAACATTAAAACAGAGATTTATGAAGCAACTAGCTTCAATGAAAAAGCCAACCTTTATCAAGTCTCTGGTGTTCCTAAGATTGTCATCAATGAGACTGAGTCTCTTATGGGAAATCAACCAATTGATGCATATTTAAATCTTATTAATAAACTCTAATAGTGAAAAACTCTTCTTACTAAAAAAGTAAAAAGAGTTTTTTTATGTTTTATTTTTAAAAAAACAAGTTATCCAAATAACCAAGTATTAAGCTTTGCGTTCCTAAGTCTTGATAATCATTTTTAACTAAAACTTCTAACATCTCTTTAACTCTTTTTGCGACAAACAACTGTTTATCAATTGACTCTAATGCTAGTTTTAAATCCTTTAAAAAATGTTTAACATAAAACCCAGGTTTATAATCACTTATAATCATTTTTTTCCCGTTTTGGGTTAACTGATTTGATGCAGCACTGCCGTTTGCTAGTACTTGATAAACAAGTTCTAGATTTAAGTTATTAACTTTCGCAAAATATAGCGCCTCAACAACTCCAACTAGTGAACCAGCAATTGCAATTTGATTAGCTAACTTCGTTGTTTGCCCCTTTCCGGGTGCTCCCATATAAGTAACTTTTTTACCTAAAATATCAAAAAGTGATTTAAGATTCTGATAAACCTCGTATGAACCACCGACCATAATTGATAACTCTTTATTAATTGCCCCTACTTCTCCACCTGTTACAGGCGCATCAAGAACTTCAATTTTTAGAGTTTGGCCTTTTTGATAAAGTTCTTGAGCTAATTTAGGAGATGAAGTTGTCATATCAACTGCAACCACACCTTTTTTAACATGTTTAAAAACCTCTAAAACAACTTCATTAACATCACTTGGATAACCAAGCATTGTAAAAACAACATCAACATCTTTAACGCACTCTTGAATACTATAAGTAACTTGGACAAAATCTTTTAATTTTTCTGCTTTTTCTAATGTTCTATTATAAACTTTAACTTGATATCCGGCTTTGGCTAAATGAGTTGCCATTGGGCTTCCCATAATACCTGTTCCAATCCATGCTATTTTCATTTTCTTCTATCCTTTTTTATATTTTTTCCAAAAGATTAATATCATCATTTTTGGGCGTATTTACTCTTTTTGAAACACTATACATTTTCAGCTTTTCTGATGGATATTTCAAAAGCGCATTACTTAAAGTGTTTTTATCTTTAATATTACTATCTAACCATATCGCTTCACTTTCCTCATCTAATATCGCTGGCATCCGGGAATGTATTTGGTTTAAAAGTTCATTTGCAGCAACTGTAATAATCGCAACACTGTAAACTTTTTTATTATTAACTAAACTACTATTCCAAATGCCCGCCATACTAAATGGTTGGTTATCTTTTTTCATAATTCGCCTTGGAAAATCGGCTTTATCATATTTGTTCCACTCATAAAACGAATCAGCAATAATAATGCATCTTCTATTATATGCAGATTCCCTAAAAATCGGTTTTAAAAATATACTTTCAGCTTGAGCATTAATAATCTTAAGCGGCTTTTCAGTTTTAAACTTGGGAATAAACCCCCATTTTAATTCACCTATCCGATATTTTTTTCCATCAGAAATTAAAGATATTATATTTGTCCCTGGAGCAACATTATATCGTGGTAAATTAAAGGCTGGCATATAATTTATTTGATATTTTTTATTAACATAACTTTTAAGTTGTTCATAACTAAGAGCTACTGTAAACCGTCCACACATCCTGCTTCCTCCTAGGCATATAATCTACTTATATTATAATCTAAAAAACACATTTTTTGCTGTGTTTTTGATTATTGTTTTCTTTTTATTTTGAATTTATTAGCCCTTTTAAAGGCACAATTACATCATCTATTTTATGAAAATCATAACTGCCTAAATATTTAAGGGCTGCCTTTAAAATAAGATCTTCGTTTAGCTGTTCGGGAAAAAGCAGTCCTTCATTTGGATTATCAAGCATCCATTTAAAGGCGCTAATTGCGGTTGCGGTTACTTGAATAATTGTTGGTGTTTCTTTGGGGTAGTTTTGTTTTAAAACATTCAGTTCAACCCCACTTCCATAATAATAAGCACCAAAAAGTTTCGTATTAATAATAACACCTACATATTCACCTCCACTTGAAAGATTGTTTTTTAGTCTTACAAAAGATGAAGGCCTTTGATAGTTTTTTCTTTTAACCGCCTTAAGTGCGCGAAAAGCCATTTCACTAGGCCGGTAAGAAAAATATACTGTAGGGTTATATAATAGATTTCCCTTAGAATCGAAAACCGATAAATAACTTCCTAAAGATAAAGTTTCTTCATGAGTAATAATATGACCTTCAAAATATCCATAAGGCGAATATGTTTTTTCTAAAGTATCAACACCTTTAATATTTAATAAACAGTAACCATCTTTAGGATTAAATAATTTGACTTTATCTTTAATTAAATCAAGATTAAAATCATTACCCAAACTAAACTCAATATTACTTACCGCTTCATCGTAAAGCCCACTTGGCGACCAAGTATTATAAAGAATATCATCATTTTGATTGTTGCTATTAATACTTAATGTATCATAATCAGAAATTATTACTGTATCAACCCCAAGGCTTTGAGCAAGCTGATTATAGTTTTTATTTTTAATTAAAGAGTCTAGTTTAACTTTTGTTTCTTTTTCGTAAAAATTATGATTTGAACTAACTATTTTTTTTAACCCTTGTTTAACAAAAAGTGATACAAGTCCTGGATTACAGCCAATTTCAATAACTGCTGTTGGAAAACCTTTTTGGTATTTTTTTAAAAGCTTTTGTAAATGAATAAAATTATCATAAGAAGTTGTATGACTATCTTCTTCTGGCCAAGAAGAATCGGATGTGTTTAAATATAAAACACCATTTTCCATGCACCAAGAAAGTGTGTCAATATTTCTTGTGTTTTCCAAAAAATCAAATAAAACATCACCTTTTTGTAAATGTTTTTGATAAACTTGCAAATAGTTTTGTTTGGTAATATGAATTGTTAAATAGTTCTCTAAAAAGCCCCCTTCAGAAATAAACTCTTCAACGTTTTCTTTAGACATATCAACAACAAAAAGTTGTTTATAATCAAAGGTTACTTCCCTTTTTAATAATCTTAAAAAGCTTTGACCCACCATTCCATAACCAAAAATATAAATATTGCCGCTAAATTTTTTCACTTTCTCCTCCTTGCTAATTAATACCTTTTTAATTATGTTTAAATAATCTACGTATGTTGTAAAATGATTTAACTATTTTAAAGTTTTTTTCTTATCACTTCTTATATTGTATCATAATTTTACTTTAATTAAATACTTAAAAAAAGCATTCCAAGTTGATTTTAGGAATGCTTTTTATTTTGTATATTTCGTTACTTGTTTTCAATTATTTGTTGTCCTAAAAGGACATAATCAACTTTTCTTATTGCTTCTAACTTGTTTCCACCAGCATAAGATATTGCTGATTGTAAGTCTTGTTTCATCTCTTCTAATGTTTCTTTGATGCTACCTTTGCAAGGAATTAAAAGATGTTTTCCTTCAATGTTTTTGTTTTTCCCTTTTTGCTGAAAAGAAGCACTGCCATAATAAGATTTATAAGCTATACCTTTTTTTACAACTAGCTGTCCTGGTGATTCTTCATGACCAGCAAAAAGCGAACCAATCATCACAAACGTTGCCCCAAATCTAATAGATTTTGCAATATCACCATGTGATCTAATCCCACCATCAGCAATTAATGGTATTTTAGCCACCTCATAACATCTTTTTAGTGCTGAAAGTTGCCAACCAACAGTTCCAAAGCCTGTTTTTGCTTTTGTTGTACAAGCTTTCCCGGGGCCAATACCCACCTTAACAGCATCCGCACCAGCATTTTCTAAGTCAATAACACCTTCAGGAGTCCCAACATTGCCCGCAATGACAAAAACGCTTGGCATATTCTTTTTGATATGTTTAATCATATTAATAACACTATCTGCATGCCCATGAGCAATATCAATAGTAATATAATCAGGAATTAAATTCCGGTTTTTTAATTCTTCAACAAACGCAAATTCTTCCTTTTTAACACCTACGCTAATTGAGGTAAAAAGGTCTAAAGATTTCATCATTTCAATAAAAGAAATTCTTGCTTGTTCGTTAAATCGGTGCATAACATAAAAATAATTATTTTTTGCCAAATATGTTGCCAGGCTTTCTTCAATAATAGTTTCCATATTAGCAGGTACTACTGGTAATTTAAATCTGCGATTACCAAAGAGTATTGAAGTATCACATTCACTTCTACTTTTTACAATACATTTTTTAGGAATTAGTTGTACATCCTCAAAATCAAAAGCTTTCATAAACACTCCTTTTAAAAGACTACATTTTGATTATATCATAAAGTTAGTAATTACTGATAAGTTCAAACTTTAATGTTTTTGTTTAATCCATCCTTGGTCGAGCCAATATTGACTATCTAGTCCTATACTGCCTTTTTTAAATTCACCTTTATAAATCATTTTATGCATCATCTTAGTAAAAAAGAAAAGCATCTTTCCTTTAAATGAAAGTTTTCCTGGTTTGAAGTTTTTATACTTTTTTGTCTTTTTTTCTATTATTTTAGTCATCTTATTCTTTCGTTTTAGCGATAACTCATCCCAAACAACACCTTCCATAAGTCCAAACCCTAAAGCTTTAACCTTAGATACTCCTAACCAGTTTAAACTCGTTTTCACGTCTTTAATAGCCTTTTTATAAACAGGACCAATTCCTTGCGATATAATAAATCCTTTCTTGGTAAACATTTTTGGGTTTGGTCGGTGAACAAACCAAAAACACCCCAAATGATCAAGAACCGCTTTAACTTGAGCAGGAGCTCTTAAAACATAGGTCGGATAAACAAAAACAATTAAATCTGAATCTAACATCGCATCCCAAATTGGTTTTACCTTATCGATATGCGGACACTTATCCTCACCAACAAAAAAACAATTTTTACAGCCAGTACAATATGAAGGGGCATCTTTTGGCAAAGAAAACTCAACAATCTCATTACGGCCTCTAAACTGATTTAAAAAAATCTCTTTCAAATTATATGTGCACCCTTTTATATCAGTTCCTGTTATACATACTATTTTCATCTTTGCTCCTTTTTTACCAAATATTAAGCAATTTATTATCTTTGAATTAACATCACATTAAGATTATATCATAAAATTTCTTCTTATAAACGAGTTCATCAAATATAGAAAAAAGTCTTTAATAACAAGACTTTTATAACCTTTAATGTGGGGGTAATTATGATATAATATTGTAAAGGTGACTAACTATTAAAGTCAAGCGTTATTTTTAAAACTTTTAAATGGTTCATACTAAAAGACCTCTTTAGGCTTAAAAAGCGAGGTTTTACCATTATTTATTA
>CAZKGV010000027.1:0-12545 GCA_964552625.1 uncultured Acholeplasmataceae bacterium
CAATTTCATTGACATGGCTGACGGCTTTCAATACGCCTTTGCCGCCGTAACGTTTCTTGTCTCCATCTCTGAGTTCAACAGCTTCCCGCTCTCCCGTAGACGCCCCACTCGGTACCATGGCGTGTGCCCGGGTTCCGTCCTCTAGGGTCAGCTGTACTTCTACCGTTGGATTGCCTCTTGAATCCAGTATCTCCATAGCATTGATGTTCTTGATTTTCATTAGTTATCCTCCATTATTGAATAGTATCCTGCAAATTTAATTCATTATTATGATTCTGAAAAATGAAAATCCATTTGCCGGATCTATTAGTTCCCTCACGCTTAAGCACTCCATAAGATTTATTCTCAACTCCTCTGTCAACTCTTTTATTGCCTATATCATTTTTTGGATAGAATCAAGATAGTATTGAGATATTACTGAGGTAGCTCTAGGGTAGTGTTAATTTTTCCGTCTGTTCGGATATTAGTAATCTTCAATCATAAGGTATCATCTACCTTCAATCCGCTTAACTCTCCATTATCATAGGCACCAAATCATCAAATAACCGTTCTTTTCATCATCCGAAAGGTTGTTGGAAAACCACATGTTGCCTAACAAAATTTATCCATATCATTCCTGGACGTTGTCCGCTCTACGCTATGACATTCTGTGTCAGCAAGGAGTTGTAGTACTTCTTGTTTGGTGATTATATACTCATTTCTCAACTATCTGTTCTTCTTAAAATTTTCCGCTTGTTCAAATATTTCGGTATAAACCTCATCTCGTTCTACCGGAGGATAGCCATATTCATCTAATAAAAGAATTAAGCCCACTTTTAATGCAGATTTAATATCCTCACGTTTGTTCCAGTCGGGATATTTGGTTTGTGAGTCTACCTGTGTTTTTACGGCTTTAGCCAATTCTATCATCTTATCATCGGGATAAGTGAAATCATATTTTATACAAAGCGAATTCAAGATATCATAAAACGCTTTCTCTTCAAAGTCAATTCCCATAGCTTCGCCGGCAGAAAATTCTCTGTGTACTTCCCAAATCAGATTTGTTAATTGCTCCGCCATCTCTTCATAAACTTCGCTTCGTAAGATATCATTCGCATCCCGCTGGTTATATCGCTCTACCAAGCTTTCCATTTTCTGACTAAAATCAATTCCTTTGATGCGGTTTACTTTCTTTATTTCACCAATAATTTTCGCCAGTAGCTTTTGCAGCAATTTTATTTTTGTATGGGGTAATTTTATCTTATTAATCTTAGCCAGATAGTCTTCATCAAAAATATCCTGTTCAGTTTCATCCTCTGAACCCATTTTAAAAATCTCTTCCACACCATCGCTGCTCAACGCATTTTTAATCATCTCCTGTACTTTGGCATTCATCTGAGCCGTATCAGGAGCGTCTCCTCTGGTTAGTTTGAACACAATGGAGCGAACGGCCAAATAGAAATGTGTATAATCGCGCTCTTCCTGCGAAAGTTGCTCACTTCCGGTACAGATATCATAAGCCGCTTTGAGACGTTTAACCAAATCTATAAAACGGGTCTCAAGCTCTTTGGTACATTGCACATATTCGGCAGCCTTGTTTAGACTATTCAATTGCTCCAATGCATTACCAGAAAAATAATCGGTTCTATCGAACTTATGAAACAATTTTGCCAATAAATCCAAGTGATCTTTTACGACTACCAGCGATTGGGCAATATCTTCAAAATTATCCTTATCGCCTTTGTCATAGTGTGCCAGTGCGAGATTCATCTGCCTTTTTATCCCGATATAATCAACAACCAACCCTTTGTTTTTTCCTTCAAACTTACGATTAACGCGTGAAATGGTTTGTATCAGGTTATGCTGCTGAATAGGTTTATCAATATACATCGTATCGAGGAATGGCACATCAAAACCGGTCAACCACATATCAACAACAATCGCAATTTTAAAGTTTGATTTTTCATTCTTAAACTGACGATTCAACTCCTTGCGATACTCTCTGGTTCCCAAAAGCTTCCATAGCTTTTTGTTATCTTCTTTGCTACGCGTCATCACTAACTTGACACGCTCTATTGGTTTTAATTCACGCTTTTCTTTGTCAGTCAGTGTTACGCCCTCTTCGGCAGCCCGTATTTTCCCCCATTCGGGACGAAGCTCCAATACGTTTTTATAAAATTTGTATGCGATTGTACGCGTACTGCATACAAACATCGCCTTTCCTTTTACCGATGATCCTTCAGTAATTCGGTTTTCATAATGTGTAACAAAATCTTCCGCCAACGCCTGTAAACGATCCGGATCACCCAAAATAGCATTCAGATTAGCAGACTCCTGTTTACTCTTTTCTATCTGATATTCATTGGCTCCTTCTTCAGCCACTTCATTGTAATATTGTTCTATTTTCTGAAGTTCACTGTTATTTAATACGACTTTTGCTGCTCGTCCTTCGTAAACGATACGCACCGTTATCTCATCGCGGACTGATTCGGTCATAGTATAGGCATCTACTACTTTACCAAATACATCTAATGTAGCATCTATTGGTGTTCCGGTAAAACCAACATAAACAGCGTTGGGTAACGAATCGTGCAGATATTTGGCAAACCCGAATGATTTAGATATGCCATTTTCGGTTACTTTAATTTTTTGATCGAGATTCGTTTGGCTACGATGCGCTTCGTCCGAAATACAAATCACATTCTGTCGGTTGGTCAGCAATCGGGTATCTTCAGTAAATTTGTGAATCGTTGTCAAAAATACGCCGCCACTCTCGCGTCCTTGCAACAATTCGCGTAAATGTTTGCGGCTCTCCACGCTGATTACATTGTTATCGCCAATATACTGCTTCGCATTGGTAAATTGGGCGGAAAGTTGGTCATCTAAATCGGTTCGGTCGGTAATCAATACTATTGTCGGACTTGCAAAATATTCGCTTTTCATTAACAAACGTGTCAAGAAAAGCATCGTAAAACTTTTACCGCTACCGGTAGCGCCGAAGTAAGTACCGCCTTTCCCATCTCCTAACGGCTTCTGCGCTTTTTTAATATGATCGTACAATGCGTGAGCCGCATAATACTGCGGATAACGGCAAACAATCTTCTCATTTTTCTTTGATGAATCCGGGATATAGATAAAATTGCGAAGTATATCTCTCAGTCTATCTTTCTGAAACATGCCTTGCACCAAGGTGTACATCGAGTCTATTCCGTCCACATCCTTATTCATTCCAGCAATACGTCGCCACGCATAAAAAAAATCATAAGCTGCGAAAAATGAACCCGATTTGTTGTTTACACCATCACTGATCACACAGAAAGCGTTATACTTGAATAATTCGGGAATATCTCGTTCATAAAGGACGGTAAGTTGCGTATAGGCATCGTGAATAGTCGCATCTTCGCGAATGGCGCTTTTGAACTCGAACACGACCAATGGCAGACCATTAATATACAGAATCCCATCCGGAATACGCTTTTCCGTTCCCTGAATTCCAAGTTGCGTAACAAAACGATAAATATTCCCGTCTATCTTTTTGTATTTTGCTGGCGAATCGGCAGCAATGGAAATTAAATCTTTTTCGTTTGCCTGTCTTTGGTTTTCTAATCCCACATAGTCAATTAGCTGTATATAGATATCTTTTTGAATATGATCTTCACGTTTCAATATAAATCCGTCCGAAAGTATCTTCATAAAACGCTTATTGCTTTCATATAAATCTGACGAAGGCAACGCTTTCAACTCCAACAAAATCGACCGGATTTCAGTATCGGTTATCCCTTCATGCGCATATCTTTTTTTTAGAAAATTCTGCAAATCTTCTTCTATCAACACCTCATCGGATTGGCGGGTGAGCGTGTTGCCGAGGCAATGCGTATAGCCTTCCTGACTGAGAAGTTCAGCAAATGCGTGTTCGAGTTTGTATTCGGTGAACTTATTCATCGGGATTTATTTTGAACGCCAAACACTTTCATTAAGCAGAATCGCTTCGATTTTTACTTTCCCGTCAGCAGTCGTGAAAAGTAAAAAATCATTCAATTCGTTTTGTACAGAGAGATTGTTCGTCATTGTTTATTTATTTTCGTATTCATAGTAACTCCTTGTCTTGCATTTTGAACGAGCCTTATTGAACTTCAGAGTAAATGATGCCTTCTTGCATCACCAGTTCGGTAAATGTTTGTTCGAGTTCGGAAGTGGTGGAGTATCATGGTTCTGTTGCTTCAACACCAATACTTAACAATAGAGCCTCATATTGCTCATAATCTTTTTCTTTAATTCTATCTAAAATGAATGTTGCAGTTTTTTTCATTTCAGGTATATCAATAGGAATCATACTGCGTTCAAATAAACCTTCCAAGTGGGAAAATTCATTGTTGATTCGGTCAGTCATGCCCGAAGCTTGGTTATTACCTCCAAAAAATCTTGTTAGCTTGTCTTCATTATCAATAGCATTTGGGTATTTATAAAAAAGAAATGCCTCTAAAAATTTTCGAGTATTATTTGCAAAATTGTAAAACAATGTGTGCTGATTCTCATCATCTGTATCGACAGTTGCACACATATAAATTTGGTGAAATAAAAAATTGAACTCCGTTACATAATCTTTCAAATATTTTGGCATTAACTTAATTTTACTTGTTTCTCCCTCTCTAGTAATTAAGAAATAACTTTTTTTTTCAGTACTTTTTAACCGTTTCAGATATTTAAGGAAATCAAGATTGTGAGTAGATATAAATATTTGTTCAAATTTTTGTTTTGCAATAATTTCAGCATTGATAAGACTATAGACGAAAAATATGTGATTGCTATCTAAACTTGAAACTGGATCGTCAATCCAAATAATAGGCTTAGTTCCTTTGGTCTCTACATCTTCAAGTTTTGCCATAAAGTAACAAAATGCGATTAAACTACATTCGCCTTCGCTTAAATGGTGGGCTTTCTTGCCATTTCTGACAATTTCAAATTTAATTTTTTTGTCAGTCTCCTCCTCAAATGTTTGCAATGTTAGAAAGTCGTGTCCAAAAAAATCATTTAAATATTTATTTACTTTTAACGCCCCTTTTTCTTCGTCTTTCATCAAGCGTCCTTTTTCAACAATCTGTATTTTTTGTTGTTTTATTTTGTCTTTGATCGCTTCTTTTTTATTTATTTCAGTATCGGAAGCATCTTTTAATATCTGTATTCTTGCTATTATATCAGAGTATTGTATCATGTTTACAAAATCATATACTTCTCTTAAACGTAACAATTGTTTCGCCATAGCTTGCTCCGCTCCTAATAAGCTACTATATTCGTTGGCTTGTGTTCTGAAGCCTTCAAATGTATTCCAACAGTCAATTAATTGTTGACTATTATCTATTATAGCAACAAATTCTTTAGCATTTAATAGGTCATCTTTTCTTTCTTTTAGGCTTGTTTTAACACGATTCAATTCAGCTTTAATATTGTCAATTACCTGTTGTCTTTGTGAAATCAGATTGTCTAAATCAGAATGAAATTTTGAATAAAAAATATTTTTATCAATTGGTAACAGTGTGTCAATATTACGAGTTTTAGCTTCAACATCTGTAATCAAAGTGTCAATTTCTTTTTCTAATTTTTCGGATTCTTCATCAAAATGACTATCAAGCTCTTTCCAACGTTCTTGGGAAATATTGTTACCACAAAATGAACATTGTTCAAGTGTATTTTTATGTAACTGTCGTCCGTCTTTAACCCATCGATTGAGAATCGCATCTTTCAAAAGCTGTTCAATCTTTTTAGAGTTACTGATTGATTTTGTAACGAGTTCTTTTGCTTTAATATTCAGGGTGCTTAAATCTAAATTTGGTTGAGCAATTACGGGAATATCTGCATTTGTTTTTTCAGCTAATAAACTGAGTTTTAGTGTAATTTCATCATCTGTTAATGGTTGGAATGTGCTTGCTAAAACAGTACCTATATCTTTTTGTAATTTGCTTATATTATAATTCTGGTCACCAAATTTTTCAGATTTATATTTTATTCCGTCAGGATTATTAGTTGCCTTGAAACTTAATTGTCTGTCGAGATTATTGTTTTCTGTTTGATATGCTTGTAATGCTGTTCTTGCTATTGCGGAAGCATTTTTAAGTTCAAGATAAAATCCACTTTCATTTTCTTCTTCACTATTTCCTAATTCTTCTTTAAGTCTTTGTATTTCTTCTTCAATTATTGCATTTCCTCCAATTATTGCAAATGGAGTAATACTTTCATCAGAATTAACAATAAAACGAAGATTATTTTTTACAAAATCTTCATTGAATACTCTGATTTTCTTTCCATGAGCTGTTAAATTATTTGGTGTAGTGTCTGCAATATCCATAATGCAAACTTCAAATTGTGGATTTTCGTATTTGTCAGAAATACTACCTGTTTCTAAAGCTCTAACTATTCGCGAAAGTGTTGTTTTTCCTGAATAATTACGCCCATAAAAAATATTAATAGGTTTAAATAAAACTACGTTATTCCCATCATCCCTAATTACTGTATCCCATATGAAGTTTTGAAATACAGCAAGATTATTTATTGATTTGAATTTTGTAATCATATTTTTAATTATATAACATTGCTAATTTGGAAAGAAGAACAGTTTGTAGTTCATCTAATTTCTCATTGATGTTTTCGTGAAATTTTATTCTATTAAATATAATCTTTATAATAGAATCATATACATTTAAGATATCTAATGACGGAAGCAAGATTAGTAAACCTGAAATTTGTGGTACTGTAAGTTGGTTTTGCACAGAACCCGAATCATCAAACTCCATAGTTCTAATATTTTGCCATAAATATATCGACTGACATTGAGATTTTGGCATTACTACTAATAATCTGACAATAGCATCAAACGATTCGCTTCTTAGTTCGCTATATCCAATTGTACCTCTTGCTGATATTGTAATGCTACCTGCAGGATAATTTGCATTGTTAGTATATCCATATAACCCTTTGTTTACGATTCCATTTGAATATATAGGGATGCTACATTTTTGAGTTTTTATCACCGAATAGATAGCAGGTTTATCTCCTCCAGCCTTAATTTCTGTTATTTCTCCTATAGTTTCCACTTTCCATCCCTTCGGTATATCACCTAATTCACTTTTCTCCATTTTACCGCCAAAACTTTTGTAAGGTTCCCCGTTTTCGTCGGGAAATTCGAAATCCACAAACCAATGTTTGTAAATAGCTTGAGCGGTTTCTTCGAGTTTTTGAATGAATTGCTTATTGAGGTTAATTCGATTTTGGACAACATTATATTCGGCTACGATTTCACATTGTTTTTCGATTGTGGGAACGGGAAGTTGGAAATTTAGGAAATCATCCCACTCTAAACTTCCACGCACACCGCCTACTGCATGAAAACAGGCTTCACGGTCAAATTCAGAACGAGAAAACCACATCATTAAATAATCTGGCAATAACAATTCTTCATTGATTACTTCGAAAACAGGGTAGGCTTGTGAGATTATCGCTTCGTCAAAATCTTTCAATAACGCAACAGGCATCTTTCCATCACGACGTACCTGCATAGTACTACAAGCAAATTGGTTTTTGCGGATAACTTTATATTTCTCCATGTCAGTTCCAATCGTGTTGGCTACCGAAGGAATAAAATTCTTGTTGATAGTCAAACCTAGAAGATTGGTTATTTTCAATCCGTTGTTCCTCACATCCACCTCTCGAATGTAATCACCCAATCGTTTATAGTTTCTCTGCATACTCTTCGGCAGTTTTATATCCTTGTTCGGGATGATTGTGGGTAAATGGAAAGCGTTTTTTTAATTTCCCTTCTTTTATCATATTTGGAAAAATCTTATTTTTCAAATAGTAAATAGATTTTTTTATTATTGTAGCAACTTCTTCCATCTTTATGTAATCATCTTTACAAACTAACATAATTTGCGCTTCCAAATCTTCCTTACTTAATCGAGAGGTTGCAACCTTTTTATCGAAGGTGTCAACCTTTCTTCTTGTTAGTTTCTTTGCATTGCCCTCATTATCAGCATTTAATAAAGAGGTGTCAACCTTTCTCTCTGAGGTGTCAACCTTTCTCTCTGAGGTGTCAACCTTTCCCTTGATCTTATAAATAGTCCAACGTCCGTTATTGTCAGATTCCAAGTATCCTTCGGTACAGAGTTTTTTCAACATTGCTGTAATATCTGTGCTATGCATGTTCAGTACATATTGTAATCGATGATTTGAAATAGAACCTTCAATCAAGCAAAATGATAGGACCGTCAGTTCATCCGGTGCTAAATGGTTTACATCATCAAACAAAGCATTTAATTCATTCAACGTCGATTCCGGAATAATGCTAAACATGGGTAATGTAAGCTTTACTCGATCGGGTTGTGATTCAAGTTGTAAGAATGGTTTCCTCCAATGAGATTCACGCCATCCCTCCATGATTTTATCAACGCCACTCCCTGCTTTTTCTGCACGACCAATCAGCATGAACATTTGCTGCAACGAAGGATTTCGACATTCGCTAATGCCTCCTGCATAATATTGTTGAATGGAAACTAATAAAGTACCAGGATTGGAGAAGATAAATTCCTCAGTAGTCAGTTCAATAATAATATTTCCACTCAACGAATAATCGGTATGAACCAAAGCGTTTACAAACGCCTCACGTAAAGCGATATGTGCAGGCGTTTCATCTACTCGTTCATCTTTGTTTAGTGTAAATGGCATTGGTAATGTAGTTGATAAATTAGGCCACACTCGTAAATAAAACTGCAATAAATTACACTCCCAACTCCCATCGGGATATATACGATTTGTCCATCTTGTTTTTTTATCTGCGGATAGTTGTTCTCTAAATTCTGGGAAATAATTTGGTAATGCGTCTTGTTCTTTAATACTATCTTCTTTACCGAACATTAAAAGTCCAGCCAAAGTAATTCCTTCAACGCGGGTTTTTCTATCAATTCGATAGGCTCCGATTTTTTTCAACAACTGAAGATCATCTAGTACATGCCACGGATGGCCAGGTCGAGATGATATAAATAATTGACGAAACTGCTTTAAAGTAGTCGGATCTAAATCATTGATTGTATAATGTTCCAAAATAAGGCTATCTCGTCGTAGTTCTGCGCTTGAGTCAGCCAGCATCCTTTTAACTTCTTCATCTGTACATCTGTAATCACCTTCGTGATTCCGTTTATACGTATTCCCAAAAGGATTGCGAGTAAGGAAAACTGGCCTTTCTGTTCTGCTTGCAAATGGGATTCGAAAAGCCAGCACTTTTTTATTTTTTATCGTAATTGTTTTTACATCTTTGTTTTGAAGTAAATTTCTATTTACGGTATTCGGATTATTACAATCATCCCAAAATTGTTTTTTATATTTTTCTATTTGTGTGTCTGTTAGTCCTTCTATGAGAATCTCGTCCCTTTTTTCAGCAATTCCTAAAATAATAACTCCGATATTGGTATTAGCAAAAGCAGAATATGTTTTCCAAAATTCTTTAGGAAAACCTCCTTGTGCCGCTTTGTATTCAATCTCATAATATTCTTTCAATGGAAATTCGTTGTCAATAATTCCAAATATTGAGAACTCATCATCTAAATCAAATAAACATAATTGACTGTCTTTCATTGTAAATCAATTTTAAATCCTAAAGAATCAAAAACCTTTAATAATTCCTGCTTCGATTGTTTTTCGGCTTGGAGCAACTCCTTGAACTCTGCCTGCAATGTTTTCATTTTTATGTCGAAATCGATATATTCATCCCGATTGAGGAATTGAATGTATTTGCTGGGAACTAACGAAAAGTCTTTTTTCTCAATTTCGGCGAACGAAGCGCTGTAACAGAATTCAGGACGATTGAATATTTCTACTATATTTTCGACATCACTTGTTTGCCAGTCGTGATAGGTTTCGGTAACAGCATTAATATTATCAGCAGAAAATTGCGTAAACTTCTTTTCAAAAGGTTCGCCCATTTGCCGCAAGTCCATAAAAAGAATCTCTTTTTGCCGGTCACGATAATGACGTTTTTCATTGCCAACCGCTACAACACGCTCTTTTTTGTTACGATTTAAAATCCAAAGCGTTACACTAATATTTGTCGTGTAAAACATATTTTGTGGCAAAACTAGAATCGCTTCCACTAAATCATTTTCAATCAATTTACGACGAATTTTATACTCTTCTCCACCACCGCTCAATGCGCCATTGGCAAGGATAAACCCGGCAATACCATTTTCGGAAAGCTTGCTTGCCATGTTGAGAATCCAACCATAGTTAGCATTACTTTTAGGTGGCACATCGTATCCTCGCCAACGCGGATCGTCTAACAACTCATCTGCGGCACGCCAATCTTTTTGGTTGAATGGCGGATTTGCCATAATATAATCCGCTTTCAAGTCTTTGTGCTGATCATCGGAAAATGTATTGGCGGCTTTTTCGCCAAGGTTGGCAGATATTCCACGAATCGCAAGGTTCATCTTCGCCAGCTTATAGGTGGTGTTAGTGTATTCCTGCCCGTAAATAGAAACCTCTTTTTTGTTTCCGTGGTGGCTCTCAATGAATTTTATGGATTGCACAAACATACCGCCGGAACCGCAAGCCGGGTCATAAATAATGCCTTTGTAGGGTTCAATCATTTCGGCAATCAAGTTTACAATACTTTTTGGTGTGTAAAATTCGCCTTTTCCTTTTCCCTCGGCCAACGCAAATTTGGATAGAAAATACTCATACACACGCCCCACGACATCTTGTTCTTTATCTTTCAGTGTATTTATTTCGCTGATTTCGTCAATCAAAGAAGCCAATTTGGAAGATTCCAATCCCAAACGAGAGAAATAATTATCGGGCAATGCGCCTTTCAGACTTTTGTTGTCTTTTTCTATTGTATGCAATGCCGTATCAATAGTCAATGCCAAATCATCCTGCTTAGCTTTCTCTTGGACATAGCTCCAACGCGAGATTTCTTCAAGAAAAAACACATTACTCATATTGTAGAATTCGGGCATCTCTATGTATTTTTCTTTCCCTTCGACAATAAGATTCGCTCTGTGTTCTTCGAATTTATCACTGACAAATTTAAGGAAGATTAATCCCAATACCACATGCTTATATTCCGACGGCTCCACATTTCCACGCAGTTTATTTGCCGATTCCCACAAACTAACTTCTATTGATTTGCCCTGTTTTGCTTCTTTAGTCATATATGCTATTTCTTAGATGCTTTAGTTTTATGTTTTTCCTGTAAGTTGACGAAATCGGTATCTGCTTTAATCTTGTCAATAATTGTTTTAACAACATTATGTATCTTTTTATTTTCAGAGTAATCTGCTGGACATACAAAGTTTACACGATCTTCATTTATTAATTTTTCCGCTGTTTTCTTTTTTGTAGATCCGGGTTTATATACGGCTATAGAATGCCCTCCTTGTTCTTTTATTAATTTCATACAAGGGATATCAGTTTCTCCATCTCCAAAGTAAATCATATTTCTAAAAGGAACAGCTCTATCTTTTTGAGCAACATATTCATTTATCTTCTTGTTATCACTGATTTCCTCAATACCTTTATTAATCTTAAATAAGAATTGTGTCTTTGCTGTATAATCGACTGCAACTGCAGGCCAAACAGCCTTGCCATCCACATCGTATAAAAAGGAACAGGCATAAATTTTCTTGAATTCTTTGGCAATTGAAGTACCTTCTATCATCTCAGTTAATCCGGAGGAGTTAATATAATGTTCTATATTTACCCCAATATTTTTTCCATAGTCATTGACCAGTTTAAACCAGTCTTGGACACCTTTGAATAATTCAATCTTCTTTCCAAAGTTTTGAAAAGAACTTCTAGACAATGAAATATTTTCAGCATTCGCTTTTTGAATCATTAAGTACATATAGCATAAAATGCCACTTGCATCATGTTCCTCTGATAATTTTTTATTTTGTTCCCAAAAACTCTTGGAGTCTTTCCCTATTGCCTGAATAAAACCAAACTCTTGCATGTTTCCAGGAGATAAGGTTCCATCAAAATCATATATCAATGCGATGGTAGTCTTCTTTGCCATATCTATCTTTCCTCATTTTTGTCTGCAATCAAATCCTTAACGTTCACATTCAACAACTCCGCAATCTGAAAAAGTGTCACTAAAGTCGGCTGTTTACGATTGCAAGCATAGGCATTAACCATTTTAAAACTCTTGCCCAGTTTTTCTGCAAGCCATGTTTGTTTGATTCCTTTTTCATTGAGAACCTCTTTGATTCGATTCATAAGTAAGAATTTTAATTTGCTCTTAAAGTTAGGAAACATTATGGGATAATAATAAGAATTATTTTCTTTTTAGACACTCCAGATCAACTCTTTGTATATCATCGAAATAAAAGCATATTGGTAACTGTTTTTGATAGTCTCGAAAAAATTGCCGATTACGCTGCCAAGTGTGTGTTTTTTCGTTCCATTTTGCACTTTCTGCAAAAAACAAAATTCCCCGAAAGTCAATGACTTTCGGGGAATTTCAATGTTTTTTTATGTGGTGCCACCGGGAATCGAACCAGGGACACAAGGATTTTCAGTCC
>CAZKGV010000028.1:0-12269 GCA_964552625.1 uncultured Acholeplasmataceae bacterium
ATATATCGTTATAATGATGTGGATTCAAGTGGGTTCTGGCCGGAGTTTTTTGGAGGTAAAGATACATATAATTATAATCATGATGTTCCTTTAGCTATGAGATGTATTTCATATACGATAAAAAAATATGAAATTGATGCAGATATAAGAAGCTATTTACAAAAAGTAAACTTAGCAGAAATATTTTCACAAATATATTTACCGGAAATATCGTTAATCAAAATACTATCTGCTATATATAGCTACTATTCTAGAGGTTCTTTTGTTAACAAACTCATTAATAAAATTGATTTTATTGAGAAGAATGAATATCGCCTAGATAAACCGGGATTTTTTTTTATAAGTGAAGACAAAGCTAATGAGGATATATTTTATGATTTAGTAGAATTTATACGAGATGGTTTGAAGGATATAGAAAACACTAATAAGAAAATACCTGATAGATTCCGTATAACTCTAAAACAATGGATAAAGGAGGATAAGAAAGAAATTGATAGAACGAAAGATGAATATTATATAGCGAATCCTAAAATAAGGTTAGATGTAATAAATGAGGAAATTAAAATAATTTTACCAAAACAAAAAAGTAGAGATTATAGTGATGATATAATCAGATGGAATATAATAATTGATGGGAGTCATAATCAAGTTGAAGGTAGAATGATAAGGCAAAAAGATGGTTCATATCTTATATTAGAAGAAAGATTTAAAATAAATACCTTTAAAAAAATAATAGTCGAGTACATATTTAATGATAAAAAATTAGGTACATGGGAATTTGTAAATAATAATGAATATTTATTATTTGATAGATATGGAACATTATTAAATAAAAACAGTGTAAATAGAGATGGTTGCTTTTTAGCTATTCCGAGGGATATAAGTTTAGAAATGAAAGAGATATTAGAAAGATATCATATACCCGGGTGGAAAGAGTATATATTTTATTATTTGGAATTAGTAGAATATAACGAAGAAAAACTAATCATAAATGGAGAAATAAACATAGATATAGATGAAATCCCCGTCGTGAAGAAAAAACACTTTAAGTTATTATTTGAAAACCCTATTAGTTCACCAAATGAAAGTGTTAATATATATAAAATTTTAGAAGGTTATGAAATAATCAGCCCTTCTATTAAAAAAGGCGATATTCAAATAATATTTGATAATGTAGAGAAGAGAAAAAGCAAAATAGATTTAATTGAAATTGGTCAAGCAAACAAAAAAACAATACAATTGGATTTTGATCAACGGCTTGAATCAGGGGCTTATAGCATTATTATCAAACATAAAAATAGAAATATATATAGAGAAAACTTTATTTTAGATAAAATTTCTACAATAAGTAAGGAGTATGAGATTTCATACAATCAAGAAGACATCAAATTGAAGATAATGAGAATATATAGTGGTTCTGGAATAGAAATTCAACAATACGATCATAAAACAAAAGTAAAAAGGGTAAAGTCTGAATATATAATTGATACTGAAAGAGCCTCAGTATCAAAATTTATATACAAAAAAGGCGATTCTGAAATTCTAGTAAGAGAAATAGTTGAACCTATAAAACTCGAATTGACAGGTTTAGAAGAAATTATTGAATCTACAGGTGTAAGCAAAGCAAAGGAAATTACTAAAGATATATTAATTAGTAAAGACTTAAATTTGTATATAAAAAACTTAGATAGTAAATATAAATACTTAAATTATGAATTAGTTTTTATAGATAATATCACCAATAACATTATTAAAAGCAGCAAGAAGATTGAATTTACCGATGAATATAACTGGAGTATTAGAGAACTACAAGATCGTATAATAGACTTCAAGAATATTGATGTAAAGTTAGAAATCAAAGATAACCAAGATATTTCAATATATAGTAAACTAATACTAAGAATAAAAGAATATATAAGTATATATGATTTTCAAATCATAAAAGATCATGAAGATAAATTATTGCTTAGATGGAAAGAAAACCAGAATAATAGTCAAAGGCAAATTGTCTTACACAATATAACCAATCCAACAGATAAAGAGTTGAGTTTTGATTTAGAGGATGGAATGACTGAATTTGAGCTTAACTTAAACAAAGTAAAATATGGTGTCTATATGCCATTGATTGAATTTAAGAAAAAAGGCTCATTATTTAGTTCAATTGAATCCGATGTGAAGTTTTTTGAAAGAGATAGCATAAAGAATACATTTATTGTTAGCAAAGAAGAAACAAATAATATTAATAATAAAATCTTATCACAATTAATTTGGTTTATGTATAAAGAAGAATACAACAACCTATATTCTTTGATATGTAGCATAGATTTGGAAAAGGTTGAATTGCATACAGTGTTGTTCACAATAATACAAATGAAATATTTTGCAAAGGAGACAAGAGAAGGCAAACAAGCTCTCTTAGATTCAACATATAATTTTGTAAGGCTATTATCTAAACAATATACTAAACATGAATTATTAAGATATATTGTGAAATTAAAAGATGAATTATTAAATAAAGATTTATCATATGTATTATCATCTTTATTATCATTTGAAAAGATTTATAGGCTAGATGAAGAGTCTACAGATATATTATTAGAAATAAGTTTAATTAGTGCATTATTGTCATTAGAAAACTGGAAAAGGGAATTAAGCAATCAGATGAAAAAGGAAACTAAAGAACAATTCGATTATGAGCTACTAAGCCCAGATACAATTCATAATTATAATAAGATATTTAATATAATATCAAATGAAATGAAAATTATTGGTGAATTTTGGATTTGGTTAATTAAATATGAAAATAGACATCTACTAAAGTACAAATATACTAAAGCGAGATTATTTAGAATGTATGTAGAGGAAAACAAAATATCAACTTATAAAGTATTAGGCAGAACAATAGATGATATAGTTGGCAATTTGGTAGATGAAGACAAGTCTATAAATCCTGTATTGCCAAATAAATGGGATAAAACTATTAATGTTGAAAAAGAGATTTATGAAGGATTCATGGAGTTAATCCATAAAAATATGCAGGTGCGCTATATTAATGTTCTCAAAGCTGCATTTATATCAGTTACAAAATTATCATTATATAGTGAAAATGATTATTTTGATCTTATGATGAAATCTGAATTGAGCAATCAAAGAGATATTTTTAACAGATACAGAGCCTATCTGAAATTGATATTTATATAAGGAGGGATTCAAATGGGCATTAACCCAATTGAGACGACTGAAAATTTAAGAGAAGAATATATAAAATATTTAAAATCTATGTTTATATTTAAGGATAATGTTCTAAGGGAAGAAGCGGATAAATCAATAGATGATAATAAAGATGAATTAGTAAAGGGACCATTCTTAGAATCAACAGCTAATTATAAAAGCGGGGCTACACTTAGGGAAATTGTGAAAAGAGGAGAACTACATTCCGGATTTAAAAGATTAATACCGTATATTGGTGAATACAATCTACATTCACATCAAGAATTAGCCATAAAAAAATTAGTAGCTGAAGATAAAAATATTTTAGTAGCTACAAGTACGGGAAGTGGAAAAACAGAATGTTTTTTAATTCCAATATTAAATTATTTAGTTAAACAAAATGAGGAGGGTAACCTAACACCTGGGGTTAGGGCTTTAATTTTATATCCTATGAATGCGTTGGCAAATGATCAACTTAAACGTTTAAGAAAAGTTTTAAAGGATTATCCTGAAATAACATTTGGAAGATATACGGGGGAAACTAAAGAAGAAGAAAAGGATGCATTCGATTATTTTAAAAAAATGAATCCAAAACAAAAAGCATTGCCTAATGAATTGCTTTCTAGAAATGTAATGAGAGAAAATCCGCCAAATATACTGTTAACTAATTATGCAATGTTAGAATACCTATTATTACGGCCAGAAGATAATGTTTTATTCGATGGCAAGTTTAGCAACCAGTGGAAGTATATGGTGTTGGATGAGGCGCATGTTTATTCAGGCTCACTAGGAAGTGAAATAGCATATTTATTAGCGAGAGTAAAGGATAGAGTTGTGGATGGGGAAAAAGGACAGCTTAAATTTATTGCAACGAGTGCTACGTTGGGTGGGGGAGAAAAAGAAATAAATAATGTAGTAAAATATGCAAAGGATTTATTTGATGAGGAGTTTTCAGCCGATTGTTTGATAACCTCTAAAAGGGTGTCAACAATAGAAAACAAAGCTTTAATTAAACCACCTATTAATTGGTATGAGAAATTGTTAAACTTAACCTATAATTATAATGGTCCAAATTTGGCAAAACGTATAAATGATAAAAAGGTATATAATAGAATAGAACAAAAAGAGGATAATTATGAAATTATATATGATGCACTTATACAGGACTATTATGTAAATAAACTAAAAACTATTATAGAAAGTAAAATTCTGCTTATCCATAAAGTTGTCGATGAGTTATTTGGAGATACAAGTAAAAAATACATTAATGGGTTTTTAGCTTTAGTAGACTTGGCGGCGAGAGCAAAAAAAGAAGATAATTCAGAGGTTTTATTGCCGGCAAGATATCATACTTTTTCTAAGGCTATTGAGGGAGCTTTCATACAATTCCATCCTAAGAAGAAAATATTTTTAAATAGAAAAAAGTATGAGACGATATCAAATGAAAGGATTCAAGTCTTTGAGTTAGCAAATTGCATCAAATGTGGACAAGAGTATATAATCGGCAGGTTAGAAGAAGGATATATAAGGCAATCCTCAGGATTTTTTGATAAGTCGGATAGCAGATTAGAGTATTTTTTACTAAAGGATAAATTTAATGGAGTTGAGATTGATGAAGATTCTGTTATAGAAGAAGGTGAAGATAAGGATATCAGGATTGATAATGCTGAGGAATATATATTATGTATCAAATGTGCTAGGATTCAACCTAATAATATAAAGGCAGATAAATCGTGTTGTAGTAACCCTAAGCATATAAAAGTTTATAAAGTTAGTTACAAAGGTTCAGTTAATACTTGCTTAGGTTGTGGCAGGTTTTCAAGAGGAATTGTTAGAAGACTTATTAATGCCGATGCACCTACTACTGAAATGTTAGGCAGGACATTATATCAAAACATACCTCCTGAGCAAGAAAATATTGAGAGAGTAGATAAAAAAGATAAAGATAATAGCAGCCTCTTCGGGGGACTGAATTTGTTTGAAATTGAAGAAGAAAAAATACTAATAGAAGAGAATAGAAGGAAGCTTCTTGCGTTTTCTGACAGTCGAAGAGAAGCAGCCTACTTTTCAACTTATATGGATATTAGATACAATAGTTATCTTTGGAGAAAAATTATATATGATGCAATAGAATCTTTAGGTGATAAAAAAATATATTATAGCACATTACATATGAGAATATTTAAAGATATAGAATCCCAAAAAGGAGAACTAATTGACGATACCGATACAAGTATAGATGAAAAAATATCCGCCTACTTAATGTATGAACTTATGGCTTATGAGCAAGAAATAGGCTTAGAAGGTGTGGGTTTAGTATCTTATAAAATAGAAAAACCGGATATATGGCCCAAAGATATTGAGCTTTTAGGTTTAGATAGTGATGAAATATGGGAAATAGTTCATCAGTTCTTGCATGGATTTAGAAAGCTGAGAGCGCTAGATTTTCCGGATGAATTAAGGCCGGAACATTCATTGTTTGGAATAAGAAATAAACCTATGTATTTTAGATATTCTGATGCAAATTCAAAAGCAGGTATTATGAGCATTAGACCCAAAGACAGATACAGCAATATGCGATTTGATTATTTAAAAAAGATATTCATTAAACGAGGGAAAAGTTCGGAAGAAGCAGAAAAAAATTCAATAGAATTTCTTGAAAAGACTTTTAATGATGTTGAATTTATAAAATTGTTAATAAGTGCAGGCATTTATAAAGATAGGTTGGTAAAAGGGGAAGGGTCAATTTATCAAATAAATCATAATAAGTGGGAGTTTAAAACAGGGGAAAAAATTTTTAGATGTAATACATGTGGGAAAAAGACCACGATAAATATTAGTGGTATATGTCCCGGCTATAGATGTTATGGTGAATTAGAAAGTTATGTACCGTCGGATTCAAAGCACAGCTACTATATAGATATTTATAATAATATTAAACGCATACCAATGAAGATTAAGGAACATACTGCACAATTATCTAATTTACATGCCGCTGAAATACAAACAAAATTTGAAAAAGGAGAAGTAAATATATTGAGTTGTTCAACAACTTTTGAAATGGGGGTAGATGTCGGAAGTTTAGAAGCGGTGTTCTTGAGGAATATTCCCCCTGAAACTTCAAACTATGTACAAAGAGCGGGGAGGGCGGGAAGAAGAACAACATCTACCGCATACATACTAACTTATGCCAAAAGAAGATCTCATGATTTATATTATTACCAAAACCCTACAAAGATAATAGAAGGCAGGATAAATGCACCTTATATTGAGAAAAACAATGATAAAATTGCCTTTAGGCACCTTTGCTCTGTAGTGTTTTCATGGATATTTAGGCAAAATAAAATTTATTTTGAAAATGTACAATCAATGTTTGCTTATAGAAGTGATTTTCCTTCCGTTGATGAAAAATTGGGTAAGCTATTAGCTGAGAGACCCAATGCTATTTTAATTTCATTAAAAAATATATTTAGTAAGGAACTGCAAGAAGTATTTGGGGTAGATGAATGGGAATGGGTTGGGAGTAAATTACTGGATAAGAATGAGAATTTAAGCATTTCAAGAGGTAAGTGGGAAAAGGATGTTGAGGATATAGAGAGAATTAAAGAGAGAAATTACAAAGAAGGTAAATCGATAGAAAGCATTAACAAAATGTTGAGGACCTACCTTGAAAGAGGTGTAATTGAATTTTTAGCATCAAATAATATTTTACCCAGATATGGTTTCCCAATAGATACAGTTGATTTAGATACTTTGCATGCTGGTGATTCAGCTAATAATATCAATTTGAGCAGAGATTTAAAAATGGCTATTTCAGAATTCGCACCGGGAAGCAAAGTAATAGCCAATGGGTTAATATGGGAGTCCTATTCAATAAATAAGTCGAAAACAAAGGGATGGCCAACATTTTTATATGCTATTTGTGATAACTGTCACAGTATCTTTAAAGAACCTTGTGATTATAATATGAAAATAATAGATATAGATGAATCTAAAAGAACTTGTAAAAATGAAAAATGTGGAGCAGAGTTGAAATTTCATAAATTTATAAAACCTATATTCGGATTTTCAACAAATAATAGCAAACCAGAAAAACCTACATTATCAATACCAAGGTCAACCTATAGCAGTAAAGTGTTTTTTCATAAATACGATGAAAATGATAGAAATTATGAAGAGAGGATAAGTTATAAAGGTCATTTAATAAGATATACTTACTCACCAAGAGGTAATCTGTTTATAGTAAATCAAGGTTGGAATTCAAGGGGCTTTAGAATTTGCACTTGGTGTGGGTATGGAACAACTTCATACGATAATGCGAAAATCCCACACAGAGATAAATACGGTAATAAATGTAGTAACGAATTTTTAAACAGATTAGATTTAGGTCATGAAATTATCACAGACATTATTGAAATTGAACTATTAAAATCAACAAGTCAGTTAGAGGAATTATATTTATCTGTACTATATGCATTTATTGAAGGAGCTGTTGGATATCTTGGTATAAATAGAGGAGAAATAGATGGAACCTTAAACTATACAACAAAATCTGGTATACCAACCATAGTATTATTTGACCAAGTACCGGGAGGGGCTGGACATGTTAAACGAATAGGCCAAAATCTAGGGGAGGTTTTAGATGAAGCCAAAAATAGAGTTTCGGGTCTTTGTGGATGTAGTGAGGAAACCAGTTGTTATGGATGTCTAAGAAACTATACTAATCAACTACATCATGACAAATTATCTAGAGGATTAGCGCTCGCATTCTTTAAGAACCTATCTAATTCGCTATTATCCACAAACTAAAAAGATAAAATATCCAAGCACATTGCTATCATAGTAACATGCTTTTGTTGTTTTCTTTCCAAAATTAGAAGTTGTGAATCTATATTACTCCTCAGAAAATAAAAATTATTAGAAAGAATATTCATCGTTAGTTTACATATGTTAGGGTATACATTGGATTACTTTCGATAAATTGAATTGTTTGAAGTAGGTTTACCAACAAAATCTTGTTACTATCCATATAGTCAATTGGCTTTCAAAACATTATAAGATATGGTAAAATAATTTAACTATGAAATGAAAATATAGGATATTCTTGTGATTTAATCTAATTCAGTGTCGATGAAGTGGTTGTAGATTTTGAATTAACTTTTGGTGACCTTTTACAAAAATCACAGACTATGCAATTAGTGTTTATGTTACATTATAAGTTCATTCCATTAATTGAAAAGCGGATCGGTAAATATCAGACTTACGGTGTAAAATTCAAATTGCTTCTAATCTGTATGGGAACTTACCACAAGTAACTATAAATTAGGGAGATGGTAGTAAATAATTGAAATAAGACATATAAGACATAATAGTAGCTTTAGAGTGTAATAATTTTGTGAATCCTTGGGTATTAACAGGAATGGCTACTATATGCTAATAAAGAATATTTAGATAAGGAGAGGTTATTATGCATGGTTCAGCGGAAATGCTTTTTCGATACATGGAAGGGTCATCGAAACGGTTTATCATACCTGTTTACCAGAGAAATTATGACTGGCAAATTGAACAGTGCAAGCAACTCTATGATGATTTGGTTAAATTGAATAAAACAGGGGCAAGGAGTCATTTTTTTGGGAGTATAGTATCTGCTCAAGATCATACAGCAGGTATGATGGAATATTTAATAATAGATGGACAGCAAAGACTTACAACAGTTTCTCTTCTTTTATTAGCGACACATAGCTTGTTATCAAAAGGAATCGTAACAGCCGATAAGCCAATGCTAAGCAAAAAGATTCTTGAGGAATATTTAATAGATAAATATGAACCTGAAGACACTAAAATGAAGCTAAAGCCTATAAAAAATGACTCGCGCGCTTTTGGAAGTCTTCTGTCTGAAGAAGCAGATCATGTAAAAGCCTCCAATATAACAATCAATTATAATTACTTTTTAAAACGAATCCAGCAAAGAGAAATGAGTGCAGATGAAATATTTGATAGCTTTTGCAGATTAGAAATAATTAATATTTTTCTGGGTACTGATGATAACCCTCAACTAATTTTTGAAAGTCTAAACTCAACTGGAATGGATCTAAGTGAGGGAGATAAGATTAGGAATTATATATTAATGGGTATCAATCCTACTATAGTTCAGGAAAGATATTATGAAAAATATTGGAACAAGATTGAAAAGTGTACCAATTATGATGTTAGTTCTTTTGTTAGAGATTACTTAAGTATTAAGCTTCAATCAACTCCAGCTATGAAAAAAGTATACCTAGTTTTTAAGCGCTTTATGGAACAAGGATTGTTTTCTGACAAAGAAAAACTGCTTATGGATTTGCTTGCCTATGGCAGAAGATATGAAAAATTGTTAAAGGCAAGTACTGATATTCCAGCTATCAACGATAGTATCTATAGAATGAATAGACTTGAAACTACTGTAACCCGTCCGTTTTTTATGGAGGTTTTACGTCATGCAGAAAGTGTTGATGGCAAAGAATCCAATATAAATAATGATGAGCTATTAGAAATATTCCTAATCATAGAATCTTATTTGTTTCGACGTCAAATATGTGAAATCCCCACAAATGCACTTAATAAGATTTTTGTTGCATTAAATAATGAAATAATTCGCCTCGGTGGAGGAACAAAGCATTATTCTGAAAAATTAAAATATATCCTTAGCAGAAAGACTGCTTCAGGCATATACCCTGATGATGACATGTTTGCAGAGGCTTTGTCAAATAAACAAGTATATCTTATGAGATCTAAAAATAAACAGTACCTGATGGAGCGCCTGGAAAACTGGGGCACAGTAGAGGTCAAGGATGTTTGGACTTTATTAGACGAAGGAATCTATACCATTGAGCACATTATGCCACAAACACTTCAAAACGAATGGAAAGAATCTTTGGGTGAGGATTATGAGAGTATTCACGATGAATGGGTACACAAATTAGCAAATCTGACACTAACAGCCTATAATTCCTCATATAGCAACAGTACATTTCCCAAGAAAAGAGATCATGAAAAAGGTTTTGCTAATAGTGGAATACGCATGAATCTAATGATTGCTAAATATGATAAATGGTCCCTTGATGAACTAAAAAAGCGTAATGAAAAATTGGTAGATAGAGCACTTTCCATATGGCCTATGTCTGAAACAGAATATGAACCGTCGACAAAAACATTGGATTCAGTTTCATTGGCTGATGATTATTATTTTAAAGGTAGAAAACTCGCAAGGTTTTCCTTTAAAGGAGCTGAAGAATCAGCCAAAAGCTGGGTAGATATGTATTTAAAAATTGTTTCAATGCTTCATGCAGAAAACCCATTAGTCTTGGTGAAGCTGGCAGAGAATAATTCTGAGGAGAACTTAAGTAATTATATAAGCAATATTGAAAAAGATTCTACAATGTATTCCAAAGTTGATGCTGATTTATTTTTACTAACAAATACAGATACCGAAACAAAAATTATGCTACTTCGCCGTTTTTTTTCTTTATATGGAGTTGAAGAAGAAGAATTAATTTTTTATTTACATTACGACGATGAAATTATTAATCCTTCTACACCACAAAGATATACTGTTAGGAAAAAATTCTGGACAAAGGCGTTACCGATTTTAAAGGATAAAACGGGTAGATTTAAAAATATAAGTCCTTCGAATCAAAACTGGACTAGTACTTTCATTGGAAGATCAGGAATCACCATTAGCGTGGTTGCTAATATGAATAACATGAGAGTAGAATTCTATATTGGTAAAAAAGATGCAAAAACAAATAAACAAATATTTGAATATATTTATGCCCAAAAGCATTCTATAGAAACTTTGTTAAATACCCAATTGAGCTGGAAAAATGAGCCCGACAACAAAACAGCAGGCATTTCAATTGATAATAATAGTATAGGAATTGAAAATGAGGCTCTATGGGATGAATGTATTGAATTTTTAGTAGATGGAGTTAATAAAATGGCCAAAGGGATGTTGCCCCTTATAGATGAATACTATAATAATGATTGAATATAAACCATATTGACATTTTTATCGTTTCAAAATACTACTGAATTAAATGGATATTTATTTGTTTTGATTTAATAAGACTTAAAAGCAATTTAATGATTATAGTTATTCACACGGTATCATAAAGCTTAAAGATTCCGCGAGCATAACAAGGAGGACAAGCTATGAAGATTACCAATTACAAGAAGCTTATTAGAGATAGAATTCCTGAAATAATAGAAGGCTATGGTAAAAGAGCAATAGTGGAAAAGGCATCGAAGGCTGAATTCCTTAACTATTTAAATGAAAAATTGGAAGAAGAGCTGTTAGAATACAAAGAAAGTGGTGCTATAGAAGAATTAGCGGATTTGGTTGAAGTGGTTTATGGCATATTGGATTACAATGGTATTACTTTAGAAGAGTTCAATAATATCAGGCATGCTAAAAATAAAGAAAGAGGAGCCTTTAAAAAAGGTTTGGTATTATTAAAAGTTATAGAGGATGATGGTTATGATTCTAGGTAGTCATGCAGAGGATTTATTCATTGAATTATTTTGTGATATTTTTGGTCCGGATAAATTACAATATCTATTTGTGCAATATCCCTTTGTAGACATATATGGGAATAACAGGTTCATCGATTTTGTACTTGAAAGTAACGGTGAAAAAATAGCTATAGAAATAGATGGCGAAACCTATCATAATCCTAAATACATTTCTAAAAATAAATACTATGATGATTTACTAAAACAAAACAGTTTAATATTCAATGAATGGAAATTATACAGATGGGCTTATGCTCAATTGAATAACCAACCTGAGAAAGTAAAAGATGAACTCCTAACTTTTTTAGGAGAAATCCCTATGCTGAAAATAATTGACGATTATTTACCAAAACAAAAAGGGAAGATTATAGAATTAAAGGAACACCAGCATGAGGCGATATTAAATCTAAATGAAATGAGAGAACAGGGAGAAAGCATAGCTTTACTATATCATGCAACAGGTACAGGTAAAACAAGAACGGCTGCCAGCTTAACTGATGTTTTATCCC
>CAZKGV010000029.1:0-12266 GCA_964552625.1 uncultured Acholeplasmataceae bacterium
AATAATAACATTAAAATAGAAGTAATATGTATTATTCAGAAATTTCAGAATTATTTTCAGATAAATTATTAATAAAATTTGAATTGCTGGGCGTAACTAAGGTTATTAGATGTACCGAAATAGAAAGAAGTAGAACTATGGAATCATTATTTAAAGAGATTCTAATTAATGCAGTAGAATATTTGTTTAGAGAGCGTAAAACACAGCTGTATTACAGGACTGCTAAGCGAAACAGCGGAACATTGATTACTATTGCTGAAATTCAAAATATAATTGACCTTTGGAAAGATTACAGAACAAAAGATATACAGTTACTTGTAAATAAATATTTAAATAGAATAATGCCTAAATTTGACAAAATATTTGATTTAGATATTATTGAAGAAAAACACAAAAACTTATACAGTAAATATTTGAGTATTAAAGATTTACACACTAATTTTAATGATGTTTTAAAATTTTTCAAAATTAGCACAAATACAACTGTGTAACTACCTAAAAACGAATGCTTTAAACCCTTCCTCGATAATATAGGAACGGTCGGGAAATAAATTGGGCTTAAATAAAATAGTTTTTAATGTGAAAAAAATGTCATCAAAAGAAAAAAATAAATCAAATTTCATTAGAAGTTCTAAGATAGCAAATTTTAAACGAAAAAATAATAAACTTGTAAAAGAAATGAAAGAGTACCTTGATTCTCAAAACGAGATTAAAGATATAGCATTATTTAATAATTTATTTTTAAAATTACAATATTGTTCAAATTTGAGTTTATATAAAGAAAATATAAAAGGTGAAGTAACTTATATTGCATCACATACCTGTGATAGTAAATTATGCAATATTTGTAATTACAATCGCAAAAGAGGATTGAGAAGAAAATATTTAACATGGTTCAACGAAAACGAGCAACTTATACAGTATGATGATAAGTATTTAACCAAAACGCAGGCTCAAATTAAGAATATAACAGGTAAAGAGATTGATTATGATGTCATGCATCTTACATTAACAGTACCACACACAGAGGACGGGTTTAATGGCAATAGATATTATTTTAGAGATATAATATCAAAATTCAATGCCTTAAGACGAAATGATGAGTTTAAAGATTATGTATTGGCTGGCGAATATGGTGTTGAAACGACTCGAAATAAAAATGGATTACACATTCATATTCATTCCTTATTATTGGTAAAACGAAGTAAGCAAAATAGAAATCATTTACATAGAATTATATTATATAAATGGAATAAACAAACAATCAATACAGATATTAAACGAAATTATCTTGATAATGAAACAAAAGCAAATATTTTAAAATCAAACAAATTAATTAATGATGATTTCATTAAACAACTTAACCCAATGGGCGCCACTATAATAGGATTAGAAACAATTTACAGTTATTATAATGGAATTAAAAATAGAAATATCGGTTTTGGTACTAAAAATTTTATTAATGCTATTTTGGAAACAATTAAATATCATTTTGAGCCTGCATTTTTAAATAAAAAAGACGGACATTTTGATATTGATTTGATATGCGAAGTATTGCCCGAAATATACAGACAGCCACTGTACAGGAAATTTGGAGCGTGGCATGGCGAAAAATCATTAAACATAAAATCTGATAATTTATTAACGGAATTTAAAGAAGTGCAAGATATGTTAATTAATGAGGATACAGGTGAAATAGCGGAACAAAATAAATATTACGTAATTAATCCAATTTATATAAGCCATTATAATGAGAAAATTGAAATAAACCAATTATCAATTAAATACGCAAAACAAATTGAAGCCATGAGTACACAATCGGCACTTAATACATTGAATAAATCAATAATAACAGAAGTAATGCGTGTAAAAAATAAAAACACTAAACAATTAAAACCAAATATATTTATTAACTAAATTTTAAAAATTATGATTAGATTAACAGTAATTGGAAACATTGGCAATGATGCCGAAATTAAAATGATTAATGACAGCAAAGTAATTAATTTTACAGTAGCACACAACGAAAGAATAACAACTAAAGATAGAGTGATTGAAAATGTTACTACTTGGGTTGAGTGTTCATTATGGGTTAAACCTGATAATAAATTGGCAGAGTACATTAAAAAAGGTAATAAGATTTATTTAGAAGGCTATCCAAATGTTAGAGTTTATAAAGATAAAGAAGAAAATATTAAATATTCTTTAAATTTAAATGTAAACAAATTAGAATTATTGTAAATTTGCAAATATTAATATTAAAATTTTATAATTATGACAAAAAAACAAACAAAATTATTTGCCGTTCGCATGGACGATGAATTGGAACGAAGAGTTGATGAAATGAAACAAAGGCATAATATAACATCATCTAAAGAATTATTACTGACTGCTTTAGATGTTTTAAACAATTCAAAAGAGCCACAGGTTAAATATCTTGAAAAGATAGTAGAAGTTGAGAAAGGTTTGCCTATAAATTCATTTGTATTAGAATATTCTGATAAAGAATTTAACCTTGTTAATGATATTAACGATATGTGTCAAATCCAAAAATGGAGTAAGAATATATCTGATTTAGTATTGAAGCTAATTTATATCTCTCACAGGAGAGGCGAGTTTCAATTAACTGAACAGGATTACAAAGAATTGAAAGAATGGAGAGCAAACAAAAATGACTGATTTTAATAAATTAGAGGCTGAAAATAGAGAAATGAAACAGCTATTGAAAGAATGTAATGATATTGCTAAAATGTTTGAAATTATATTGATTGATAGCAACATTAAGAAACTTGATATAATCTCAATTGTTGGTGCGATGCCTAAAATAATAAGCACCATAAATAAACGCAAAAACGAATTTTCAAATTTCACAGAAGTAATTGATAAACTAAAAAAGTATGAGAACACCTAACATTGAAAATATTGATTTAGTTGAAATTTTAAAACAGCCAACAGAGTACAGGTATGAACACACAGAAACAGATTTTGAATCAATTGATGAAAACGATTTTACGAAAATTGAAATACCTGATATTGAAACTCATCAAGGCAGTAACGAACCCCCAACTGAAGTAGTAGAGGAGTACGAAACTAATTTATCTTATGAATTTCAAGCAAACCTATTAATTACGTTACTATCATCAACAGGAGCATTATTATTAAAACGACGACTCAAAAGAAATTCATTTACACCTGAAGAGTTAGAGCAAATTAAAGATTATAAGCAAGAAAAAAGTGAAGTTACATACATTGATAACTCTTTAATTGATAAATACAAAGATTTTGAAAGTAAAGCAAAAGATTTAGAGCTGGATGAAGACGAGCAGGCAATGATTAGAGAACCATTAATAGAAGTATTGAAGAAGTATAAGCGACCAGTAAGCCCTGAAATGTCATTGATTATTGCGGTAGGATTTATTTATGTAGGCAAATTTCAAATAACAAAGGGATAAGTATAATGAATAGAGTTAATAAAATCATTCTTGTTTTAGGCAAAAGAGGTACAGGTAAGACTACATATATTAAAGAGGTTTTGGTAAACACTAAATTTTATGAAAAAGTGCTAATTGTAGATACATTTGCAAACCCAATGTACAATGAAATACCTGAAATGAAGATGATAAATATTAAGAATTGGAAAAAAGGTACTTACAGAATTTATGACAGCAATACTGAAGATATGCTTAATGAAATTGAAAGTCATATTAAAAATTCATTGATAATATTTGAGGATTCGGTAAAATATATAAATAAAGTGCTGCAATCGAGCGTGCGCAAGATAGTAATTGATAGTAAACAAAAAAATAACGATGTCATATTCATATTTCATGGTTTTGCGAGTACACCACCAGAACTATTTCGATTAAGCGACTTGATTGTAATGTTTCGTACTGATGATCCACATTATCGCAAAAATGAAATCATTGAATTTGATGCTATAGAACAAGCATACAATCAAATTTCGAAATCAAAAAATCAATTTGATAAAAAAATAATACAACTGCACTAATAATGAAATCAAAAACATTGTCAGAATTAGCTAATGAGTACGGCATTTCAATTAATACGATGAAAAAATGGCTTAAGCGTATAAATATTTACAGGAGTTATGAAATTTATACGATTAAAGAGGTGGAAGAGATATATTTGAAATTAGGAAACCCAAATTTAGATTATAATTCTAAGAATTATAAAACTTAAATGAAATGAATTTAATAGAAGAATTACAAGAAGAAATTAAAAGGGTAAATAAAATAATAAAAGAGTATGATGAGTTACCAGGTGGGAATGGAGCGTTTGTTTCTGCAATGATGAAAGGTAGTATAAAGATTGCTGAAAACGCTATTGCTCAAATGGACACAGTAATGATCTTGTCGGCAATTAAAGATTTAAAGGAGTACGAACTTTAAATCCCCTATAATACTTTAATTCCAAATTTTTAATATAATGAAAATCATTAAATTTCATCAAAAATCATCAACTATTTGCTTTAGCATTGATATTCATATTATCTTTGCTGTTGAAATTTAAAACAGTAATTTTAATAATATAAATGATATGAATGTTCCATTATTAGCGACTACAGGTGAAGCGGTCAAGAAAGCATTTGACTTTAAAACTATTCTAATTAGCTTAATCATTACTGCAATAGTTGTTTTTGTTTTCTCAAAAATAACAACAAATGAAGTCATCTTATATGACGAAGAAGGTAATCTAATTGCTGATGGTGAAGTGAAACAAAAGTTTAAAAAATTTACTAATTAAAAAAATAAACAGTTATGAAAAAACAGTTATTAACGAACGATGAAATCATGCGTATTGCGAGAGAAGATTTTAGCGATTTTACAGGTTACACAGGCGAGGGCGATGATTTTGTAGATTTTGGCGGTGCCAATCGTAATTTCATGAACGCAGTCGAACGAATGTTTACAATTACAATTTCTAATGCTCAAAGTTCAAATGGAGCAGAACCATTTTACTTAATTCCAGGAGATAAGTATGTTCCAAATCAGATATTTAACATTACCCAAGACAATTCAACTAAGGATATTACAATAGTGAGACCAGAAGGCATACCACGAACAGGCACATTTCCAAGTTTAAGAAATAAGTTATCTTTGACAGGTAGTTCAAATCCAAAAAGCATTGAAAGTTTCTATAGTTTCCTACAGTTCAGCCCAATACATGTTAAAGCTATGAAGATACAATCAAGTTCAAGTGCAAATCAGTTGTCGGAATTTTTGACAATCAGAAGCATGAGTCCATTTAGAGATATGGCAACTGAAATTATCAATCCTGATATCTATTTGAGTCAAGATAGTTATCAGGACAAAAAAGTAATTTTTCCTGTTGATTTGATTTTGAGTAAAGACACTCAAATTGAATACAAGGTATTAGACGGCAACTCTGTTACTATAACATTTTTTGTCGATGCTATAGCTAACAGTACAGTAACTTTAGCAAATAAAGTAACCAAAGCAAGGGAAACATTCTTGAACAACACTACATTACAAAGTGTCGGTCTATCTAACTCTATATCAAATGTAGATAGAAGACTAAATAGTATTGCTGGTTTAGAAGTTCAAGGTTTAACTATTGCTCCTGATGCACCTATTGCAGTAACCAGAAATCCACTTTTAGGTTTGAAGAAATAATTTAGCAACCATATCATAAAGTTTTAAGTTAATAGGGTTACATTATAGAAGGCAGGTGTAGTAATATGCTTGCCTTTTTTTTTTAAGAAAATAATCATGGCAGGCATAGAAGTAATATATAGCACAATCCCAGACAGCAACACTCCTGCTCGTTATTATTTTCAATTACGAAAATTGGTTATAAATATTCCTGTTTTTAAAAAACTCAATGAATATCAAAGAGCGTTTGTATTATTACATGAGTTGGGGCATGCCGAACTTAATACAAAAAACGAATTTGAAGCAGACAATTACGCTTTAAAGCGTTATTTGCAAATGAAATTGCCAAAGAGCCAAGTAATTGAAACAGCAGGCAAAACATTTTCACAGCATAATCCTGAACAAATGAGTAGAATGAGAAATCAATTTACTCAATTAGCTTTATATGATATTAAAGTGAATAACAATCAAAAATTAAAACAAAAATTAAGCAATATGAAAACTCCGACATTAGCAAACAGTATTAATTTCATGGACGCAAGCAGTCCTATAATAGATAACTCTGAATTTTTAGGTTTATTCAAATCAAAAGAAGAGCGTAAAAAGGCAAGAGAACAGCGTCAAAAGGCAAGAGAACAGAGACAAGAGGCACGATTGCTACGCAAACAGACAAGAGCCGAACAGGGTACAACTGTATTGGGTGGACTTTTTAAAGATATTTATGGTAGTATCTATGGAGGTTTAACTAACTTGTTAGGTGGCACTCCATCTGAACAAGTAGTCGAGGAGGTTGAAGCAGAAAGTTCAAACAAAAATACTATAATCATAATAGCAGTATTGATAATAATCGCTATCATTGCATTTGTAATTTTTAAAAAGAAATAACTATGCAAACACCTGAATACATCTCATTTATTGAGGATAAAAACAATTTTTCATTTGTCGATTTTAATTCAATATCAAATGCAAAATTTGACATGAATAAAGAAATTTCAAATAGTGAAGTTGCTGGTAAAGATCCAATTATGATAGAATTTGCCAAAATACCGAGAGAGTGGCTTGAGCAAGATAAGAAATCATCAAGAAGACGAGCTGGAGCTGATTATGACAAAATTGAAAATGTTATAAAAAGATATAAAGAATATTTAAAAAAGACAGGTCAAGACCTGACACAAGAAGAATGGAAAGAATATAATTCTATTCCTAAAGATTGGCTTGAAAGGGAAAAAAGTAAATTCCGAATGGGCGATAGCACACCACGCAAAATTTTAGAGCGATGGAGAAAGCATTTGCTAGATTTAGCCGAGCAAAAAAAACGGGCAAGCAATAGCACGAGCGAAGCTGCAGGTAGTAATAATATATTTATAGGCATAGCATTAATTGTAATTATAGTTATAGCTTATTTTCTATTCAAAAAGGAGTAATTATGAAAGATTTATTAAAAAATCCGAATATCATACGAATTACTATAAGCATTTTAATAATTGCAATTGTAATTTATTTTATAGTACGCAAATATCGTAGAAATCGACCACCAAAAAACATTAAAGCAGAAACCGATGATGGAGGCACTTTGAAAGATAAATCACTAACTGAATATGAGGCAAAAAGATTAGTAGAACGATTAGCTAAAGATTTGTATGATACTACATACAATTGGTTATATCAAAGTACAAATAGAGATTTAGAGTTATATAAAACACTAAACAGCATGAGTGATAAAGATTTAATTATAATTGCTAATCTATGGGACAGCATGTACTATTCAAAACACAACGAGAAGTTGTGGGAGGCAATTGATAATGAATATATGTGGTTCGTGCCATTTAATAGTAAAGAGCTAATGAGGTTGTTGAAGGAACGATTGAAAGAATTTGATAATTACAGATAAAACAGTACGAATATGAAAACAAATCAAGTATTGATAATTGGGGGAATTATAGCAGTAGCAGTAATTTTAATTGTGATACTAAACGAACCAAAAGAAAAACGAACAATCACACATACTACAGGAGGCACTAAGGGTATTGCAAGCGATGTTGTGCGAGGAGTTATGGCAGGCATCACAGGCGGTGGCTCCGAAATTGGAGGTATTGTAAGTAACTTAGGTTCACTAACGGGTGGAAAATAACAATTTAAAATATAAAACATGAAAAAGAAAATAATCATTTTAGTAGTAGTAATATTGATTGCAATTGCATTGTATTACTTTTTTATAGTAAAGCCAAAAAAAGCGTCTGAAGCAGAAGAAGATAAAGGTTCTGGTGGTATATTTAGTATTGTAAAAGGATTCGTTGATAAAGCTACAAACATTGAAACAGGAACAACCCAAGAAAGCGGAATATTTGGCATAGGTGCAAGAGGTAAGCATGTTGAATATTTGCAAGAAGCCTTGAATAGGCTGTTTGACGCAGGATTGGCTGTTGATGGAATATTTGGAGAAAAAACAGAAAGGGCATTGTTTAATGGAACAAGGCAAAAGACAGTTAATGCTCCATTGGTGGCAGCTCTGATGAATGCACTTAAACAAATCAATACTTCTGGTACACACACTAAATTTATTGATGATGTTCGTTATTATTTGTTGAATAAGTATTTTAAACAATAAAGCTTATGGCACAGAGGTAAAAAATAAATATAAAAAATAACATTATGGCAAAAAAAGCAAAACAAATGAAATTTCAGTTTGACAAACGAGGTCAAAACAGCACTAAGGCATCTGAAATCTTAAAAGACAGCAAAAAACAGTGGGGACGAATTTTTAAAGAAGAAATCAGAACCGAAAAATCAACATCTAACCCCGATGTAACCAGAGCGGCAAAGCGTGCTTCTAAAAAATACAAAAAAGTCAAACTAACATGGTCGCAGGCATTAAAAAAAGCAAGCGGTAAATCTATAAGAAAATCTAAATCTAAAAAATAAATCATTATGAAAAATTTACTAAAAAACAAAAAAGTACTCTACGCACTCATTGCAGTAGTAGCGATTGCAGTTTTCTTTTATTACATGAAGAAGAAAAATAATCCTGAATTTAAATTTAAGGAAATGTTTTTTAAGTCAAACACACCTTTGGCTCCAGAACCTGAAAATAATAGAGAAACAATTAATGAATAACAATCAACTCTAAGCATGAGTATTTTGAAAAACAAATCAATCTTAATTGCTCTCATAGTTATACTTATAGCTATTATTTGGCAAATCCAACGACTGCTAAATTATAGCTATAAGATAGCTGATTTTCGCATTAAAAAAATATCAAAAGACCAGCTGAAAGGTGCATTGATATTACAATTTACAAACAAGTCATTAATCAGCTTAAGTATGCTCAATATGGAGTTAGATTTGTATATCAATAACAAGCTAATTACAACACTTATAATGCCACATAAACAAGAATTAAAGCCTAATGCAACCACAAATATTAATCTTGATTTTGATGTAGTGCCAAAAAGCATACTCCAAGATGCAATAGGCTTACTTGTAAACCTGCAAATAGAAGTTAGAGGTTTTGCTACCATAAACAAACTTATTAGCTTTAAAATGCCAATTAATGAACGATTTAAACTTATGTAAATATGAACTTATGGTATATTGACAGAGTGCCAAGCAGTTTAAGAGCTGAATTTTCTAACAAGCTAATCCAGATTGCAAATGCCCTGGGCGTTGAGCCAAATTGGTTAATGATGATATTTATGCTTGAAAGTGGAGTTAGTCCAAGTATTCAAAATAGCATAGGAGCAACAGGCTTAATACAATTCATGCCATCCACAGCAACAGGATTAGGCACATCAACAGCACATTTAAGAGCAATGAACCATGTACAGCAATTAGATTGGGTATATAAATATTACCAACCTTATGTAGGTAAAATAAAGGACGGTGCTGATTTGTATTTAGCTACATTCTACCCCTTAGCACTTCGTAAGCCAGATGATTATATAATTGGAAGCGAACAGGGAGGAAATTATTTGAAAAAATTAAAAGAGCAAAACAAAGTGTTTTTCAAATACCATAACACCGAGACGATAACGAAAAGACAATGGAAAGAGGCATTATATCACATCATAAGCGATAAGTTGAATGACATCAATAAAATAAATTTTTTTTTTCAAAATAAATTAACAATCAAAAAAACTATGAATAAAACTGACACATATTTAATTATTTTAGCAATGCTAATACTCATTTATGTAGGAGGCAAATTAAGTATTAATTTGATAAATAAGTAGAGCCATGAGCAAACATAAACCAGAAGACACAAAATTTATTACTGATAGCTACTTAAAAGAGCTTATCAAGCGAAATCAGTTTAATGAAAATGAGTTCTTTGAATTTCCAAGCAATACATCAGATGCTGTTTATCTGTTTTGGCGTAATTACCAGAAATTCAAAGAACATTTAGACATTGGGCAGATTGAAGAAATAAACTACATACTAAGCAATCTAAAGCCTTACGATGATGAATTTGAGTATAAGGCAGGCACAGTTTATTATGTTGATTATGCAAATCAAATCTATAAATTTATTGGCGACACCAATAGCACAGGTAACAGACCTAACCCAACACAATCAAACAACTATTGGCAAATGCTATCATTTGGAGAAACCTATTTCAGACCTGCACCAATTAATGTAGGAGAATATGACGGCAAAACGAGTGGCTATTTATATAAAAGTTTAAAAAAGTACCATAATTCAATAGTCCGCAAAGATAGCGAAAGTACAGTTGGAATATATCCAATCATCAAGCCATTAGCCTATACGGTTTATGTGAACATTACACGAGAAACTAATGATTATGATAATCTGATTTTTTCAAATTACGATGATGCTATTGATTATATCCTAAATACACGAGGCAACATTGATGAGGTATGGACTGTTATTATCAATAGTGGGTTTATATTGGAAATTATGTTGCATGGGAACATAAACATTATAGGACTTTGCGATGTAAATATAGATAGAATTACATTAGATAATGAATTTTTTAATGAAAAATGTAAAATAGAAAATTTAAATATAGATTACTTGGAAAGTATCGATGATGAGGTATTTCATGAGTTATATATAATAGATTGCGTAATTCAATATGCTAATTATAAGTTTAATCTTGTTACTAAAGATTATGTCGAATATTATATACGCAATTGCTATATTAACTCATATAGTGTTATACTTAGCGAAAGTGGAGGTGTGCTTAATACTCACATACAACGTATAAATGAACTGGCTGGTTATTTTAATCAATGTATATTTTCAGATGATATTTCAGTCCCGAATGGTTTTAATATATATCTCTATGAATGTTTTCTAACTACTATAGATATAGGTGTTGATACTCTATGTTTTATGCGAAATTGTAGTACAAAAGGTTTGTCTGAAAGAATGTTAATTTTCAATAATGAGGGCTCTACATTATATATAAATGGTGGTGGGCTGTTCGATGTGTTTTATAATAATGAAACAATATATAATTTTAATAATTGTTATCAATTAGTGCTACCTACACTAATGTCAAGTGAAGTTGATAATTATACAATAATAACGAATGCAGTATTAAATGTAGTGTTGGAGAATGCCACTCAAGATTTAACATTAAATATCGAATCAATGATTAGTGAAATTTGTGTTAATGTAGTACAAGAGGGATTTCAGAAATTAATTATTGAAGGCAATAATATACAAACTCCATCCGGATTAGTCGATAGTATAGAAATTGATAAATCTTGCTCATTCAAAATATATAGAGTTGGCGATATTATTACAATCAATGATATTAATTTTAATACCACTAATGACTTATTGCAATGAAACATCTATCGGAACTAATAGCGGCGTTCTTATCTGGCGGAATAGTTTGGTTCTGGCAAAATAAAAGAACCAAACAGGAACGTAAGAAGATTGATTTTGAATACTTAAGTAAGATATTTGAAGATGTCGTAAAATCGAATGAAGTAATTATGAAGCAAAACGATGAACTAATTAAACAGATTATAGCTAAAAACACTGAAAACATTAAGCTAAGGCATGAAGTTGATGAATTGAAACGCAAAATCGCAATACTTGAAGCCAAAATCAAAGAAATTGAGCATGAGAAATAATTTACTCATTCTGTTAGCATTGCTAATTACAGCATGTAGCCCAGCCCATAAATTACAACGCTTACAAAATAAGCATCCTTACTTATTTGTAAAGCATGAAGTTACAATATCAGATACTGTATTTATACCAGCTGTACAAATTGATACAACCTTGAAATTACAATCCATCAAAAAACCTATCAAAATTGAAAATAACGGTTTACAGTTGCACATAATACCAGAAGTAAACAATTATGATACTACATATAAAATAGTCGCTCTAAGTGAACCTAATCAAATAATTTTAGAGAAAAAAATCAACATAGAAATTCCAAATGAAAATGTTTTGCCACAAAAAAAACATTTTTTTTCAACCATAAACGAAATTTTTATGTTACTGATTTTCAGCTTATTACTCATAAATTTAATTATAAAATTAAATAAAAATTAAATATTTTGAAAATAAATTTGCATTTTATAAATAAATGTTTGTATCTTTGTAAAAAAAATAACAACTTATGATTTATGTATTAACAAATTGGGATGGTAA
>CAZKGV010000030.1:0-10677 GCA_964552625.1 uncultured Acholeplasmataceae bacterium
CTCGTGTGACTCTACAGCGGTTTTACCGGTAAATGGTCTAGTTTGAAAGAAGAGATATTTATGGCGGCTGCGAGAGAGTACCATAGCAAAGAAGTAGACCTTTTGAGTGCTCTTATCCAAGCGACGAAGAGTGTGCTCACCAAAGTCAATCTGCGCTTGACTGCCGTAAGGAACCTCATCCATTGCCTCCCTCTGTTGTACAATCACAGGAGCAAAGATCTTCTCTTTCTTGCGTACATATTTAACAAAATTGTAAACCGTCTTGCTGTTGACTTTGGGCAAATCGGGATAATGTTCCTTTAGGCGATCCTCTACAACAGCTGCAGGTAAACCATTATCAAGCTCTAAAAGATGCTTTACAAACAGATACCAAGGGTCCAAAATCTTCTCATATACTCGCTTTTTCTTAACAAACTCCATGAAATTTGTCTCGCTCATTTTTCTGTATTTAGCTACAGTTCGGCGGTCAATTCCAAGGACTCGTGCTATTTTAGCATCTGAGTTACCGCTGATTAATGAAAGTTGTTTAACTTTGTGCCACATAATTGCCTTTTTAAAAGGTGATTTCCGAGTCTTCATAAAATTTGTATTTGAGTTGATCTACAAATGTATGAAGACTCTTCTTTTAACCTTTTTTTATGTACATCGCATGTTGCCGATTTCTGTACATATGACATTGCCGAAAAATGTACATACAAAGTTACTGATTACAATAATATAAATTTATTGTTGAATATGACTTACAGCTTGCAAATTAGAGACTCATAGAAAATTTTATATTCTAAAATAGAATACGCCTTTATTAATTTTATTTTTTGATAATCAAAAAATGAGCGAAATCATTTTAATACCCCATTGTATTTGTCAAGGTTCCCATTACTATCTCGATACCAACAATTTTCATAAACCTCGATATTAAAAAAAACAGTCTGAACTTTAACTAGTTAAATATATCGTATGCAAAAACTAAAAAAATTAGGATACTTAAGTTCTTCTGTTAATTTCAAATAGTCAATTGGACGAAAATTTGTTTTACTGAAGATATGGAAGGGATAAACAAAGGAATTTCTATACGTAATTTTTGATATTCGATAAAAGCTGTTCTATTTATAATAATATTATTCATTCTTTCTAGCGAACCATTGTGTATGTTCTCTTGAGAAAGCATTCTCACAATTCATTATATAGTCTGAAAATTCTGATTCATTACTAAATGTCGTAACCTCCGATTGTATTAATACGATTTCATGTGCAGTTAACGAATAAGAGGACGAGAGTTCACTATGTTTTTTAGCCTGTACCCATGTTAACGCAGATGAAGTTCCTATAGCAATAACTTCAATAGGTAATTTAAGGTGGGGCTCTTTAATGTTATATAATAGAAGAATGATAGCCAATGCATGAAGGCCAATTGTTATACAAAACCAGACATTTCTTTTTTTTATATTATAATTCGCTTTCTCTGTATACCATAATGCTTGATTAGTAATCCTTTCTTGCTTATATAGTTTAAATCTATCCCCTATGCTAAGGTTTCTTATCTGAATCATGGTATTCGAGATTGGGTCTTCTATGCTTGCACATATTCCTATATTACTAATCAGGTTTTCATTTTGTTTTAAAATAATTTTTAAATCATTTACAAAATGCTTCCTAACAGTTTCTTCATTTTCAGTGTCAATATATGGTGCTGCCCTCATCATCCATCGCCAAGAACGTGTTTTCACAGATTCTGCAACAGCTCTTCCGTTATACCAAATATCATCGGGTTTTCTAACCTTTTGCCATATCATAATACAAAGTGTGATGAGAAATAATATTGTAGAAATGATTTTGAAGATGGACTTAGGATAGCCATCTGCCAAATAAGCGAATAGTGAAGCAAGAATAAGTAAACCTAAATACCCAATAATACTGTAAAAGTGTTTGTTTTGTTCTTTTATTGATGCCCTATCTGCTGATTGGTATAATCCAGGTAAATCACTGTCTGTAACTTTTATATCCATGTCTATAATATTTAACTATATTAACGGTATTATGTAAGGGGTTGTTCTAAAGACTCCTATAACCAACATTTTCGAATACCTTCTCAACTATTATACGTAAAACATTAAATTCTCAACTATCAAGATTTCAAGGTGTTTCCAACTGTCACTTGATATTCAATTGATTTACCCAAATAACTCTGAATGTGTAAACTCTCACCCAAATTTCCCAATAACTACTACACCGTCTCCTTCAGCCTCTATGACCACCTGGACATTATAGGCAATATCGTGTTTTTTTAAACTTACCCGGCAAGCTGAGTTTGCGATAATATTAAATATAGAACACCTGTTATTACTCCGACAAAAAAAGTCCAGATTTGACATAGTAAAAAACACCATGTATTATCTCCTAATTCCCTAGTCTCTCTCTCTAATTTAACTATTTGATGTCTAAGCCTTCTAATATTTTTTGAGCATTCAATATTATTTTCGTGCTCATATTTTCTCTTCCTTTTCTTTGTTAATCTCGCAGTTTGCCTAAAGTCTTTAAGTCTGTTAATTGTAACCAGTGTCCCAGAAAGAAACGATAGACCGACTAATATGGCTGTCAGTATTTGTATACAACACAAGAAGTAACATCTATGAAAAACTAATTCTGTTTTAGCAACAAAGAAACTCAGAAAAGCAATACTAAACCCAATAAACAAATTATTAGTAAAGGACATTTGTTCAATTCTATACTTATCCCATCTAACAACACGTTCTTGTTTTAGTTCATATTCATCCTTTTGTTCGTCAATTAAGTGATCAGTCCTTTTACCCATACTGTTTTTTGTTATCCCTATTTAATCAACTTGTAAGAAATTCTTCACTCTTTACTCTTCACTCTTCACCACTTCATCCTTTACCATTACTGCCCTTTCAAGGCTTATTATTCCTGTTGTTTCTCTATCAGTCCAATACTGTCCTTCCATTGTATCTACTTTATATCCATCAAACTACAAAATAGTAGTTCCATAATGCATAGAACTATCCACTTTCAGATAGCTTATTAATTATTATTAATATGTTGCAAAAACAGCTTTGCACATGCCAAAGCATCTGACAAAGCATCGTGATGATTAAGCTCTATACAATATTCTTCGCAAAGCGAAGCAAGATCACTCCCATAAATCCGATATGTACAGTGTTTATCGTATTCAGGAACACATAGATTATAATATTCAAGTGTTTGTTTTATACAATGGAAATCAAAAGAGAATCCATTGTGTGCAACAACATGTTGCCCTGTAATATATGGTTCTATTTGAGGCCAAACAAGATCAAATGTGGGAGCGTTTTTAGTATCCTCCGGAGTAATTCCATGAATATCAATAAGCCTGTCCAAATAATAATTATCAGGAGGTTGCACAAGCAAATTGAGTTGCTTAACAATCTCCCCATTTTCAACTCGAATCAAACCAACTTGGCAGATACTCCAACGGGAGGCTTGAGCCGTTTCAAAATCAATTGCTGTGAAAGTATTTATCATTATTACATTGCTGGCACGTGCTCACCTTTATTTGCACCATTTGAATGGCGAGAACATAAACTTGCTCTTAAACCTGATACTTTTGTGCTGCAATATTTGCAAACATATTGAGCCTTATCGCTGCCTTCATAAAAAGCATGTTTTTAATAATAGCTTAATCCCTGAGTACAACGCACACGAATGCCACCCCTCACCCTTACCTCCTACACTTTGCTCATATACCTACACCCCAACATTTTTCTTCAGCCCCAATACCAGATTTGTTTTGATTTTATTCAGTATTACAATGAAAAAAGTAAGCATTCATCTATTGGTAACAACCTTCCCATAATTGTAAATCAGATGGCTGCGTGATTTCGTAAGAAAAGAGCAGGATATGTATTTTTTCAACATAAAAACTCAACTTCGATAAAAATATTGTCCAATCACATCAGACTATCTCAGATGTATACATTTATTATATATTTAACGATGACTATATGGGTTTTGCGAAACTTTATAAAACAAATAGGCGTTCTGCATATTTTGTTATCAACACAAAAAAGAATCTTAAAATTGAGATCTTAAAAATCCAAGAAAAGTAAATCTTTGAATATAATCATTAAACTGATATTGTTCGGTTTGATGGATCTTGCTCTAGTCTTGATTATCTAGAAAGTTTCATCACATAAATTCTACTGTTTTTACAGTTACTGAACAGGTGATTAATAAACCAACATTCATTATTTAATTCTATTGTCCAGATATACTCCTTTGATATTAGCATTTAAATAACCTCCGACAGAAGGAGCATGCAATAGTTGATTAAAAACCACAATTGGCACATTTAAGTACGTATACAAAAATCCGGTTAAAAAACTAACATATAGTGTTGAAGTCTCTTCGTCATAACCCACACTCTCTACATTAGATGATGATACATAGTGCATTTCTGGTAAATTCATAATTCTAAGTGTTAAAAATTTTTAATTATCCTTGTTTTCTTTTAAAATTGCTGATTCCTCCAATTTTCTACAATTGTTGTATATTCATTTTTATCAGGTCTATCAAGCATCCATTGTTTTGTAACATCAGGATCTGTACTTTTTGGAGCTTTTGATATTTTTCTAAACTGAATTCTTGATGGAATCTTAACTGCTTCTCCGATAATTAACCCCTCTCCTGTTTTTAAACTTGGCAGTAAATCAGTCATATTTGCTAGTTCATCCTGCACAGCTGCTGAAACATGGCCTCTGTCACCTTTATTATTCATCCTCAAAGCAATTGTGGTTCCGCACTGACTTAATACTGTTTCATCTAATTCTGTAGGTCTTTGAGTGACCAGAATCAGTCCTACACCATACTTCCTACCTTCTTTAGCTATTGTCTGCACGGTTCTTGATGATATAGACTTTTCACCCGCCTTCAAATAATTGTGAGCCTCTTCCAATACAATTAGCAATGGCTGTTTTCTACCACCAACATTCAATTCTTGCCCCCAGAATAAAGAATCATATATGATTTTTAATATCGATCCTGAAATTGGAGTCATAATTTCAGATGGTATACCCGAAAGGTCAAGTATTGTAATTGGTTTGTCATGTCCCAACCATTCAGTAAGTAATTCATGCAAATCTTTTTTAACAGCACCTGATAGATCTGGTGTTAAATCGCCCAAGGAAAATAAGAAGTTATACCTTTGATCAAGCATTCTGTTTCTCATACCATCCAAAAAACTCAATATACCCTGTGCTTGATGATTAATAAACGGCTTACTACTGCCTGCACCGGCTGGCTCATATTCATTAGAAATTAACTTATTTGGATCCCCCTTTTTATTTAACTTTTTGTTTGTTGGATCTCTATTTTCTTCAAAAGTTTGCTTCTCAAAATCATCAAGCTCAAACCATAACTGTTTTATGCTAAATGGTATTGGACTATCAGCCGTCACAGATTCAATTTTTAATTTTTCTTCCTGTTCATTTGATTTAATCCACTCTATTTTCTTTTCAAGTACTTTTCCTCTCACATAATCTAGCTGTTTATCATTTAATCCTTTAGGGAAAATATTTATAAGTTCATTAAAAGGCAATGCCCAGAATGGAATATATAATTCAGACTGTATTTTCTTTGGATCTGATTTTATTTTATATATTTTACTTTCCTCTTTTAGCGAATCGTTATACTCTCCGTGCGGATCAATTACTAATATTCTGGAACTTTTATAATCACTATTTGCTATGGACTCCATAAGAACAGCTACTGTATTAGATTTACCACTTCCTGTTGATCCTAAAATCGCACAATGACGAGTAACTAATTTATTTAAATTAAGTTTAGCAGGTAAACTCTCAGAAGCACTTATATTTCCAACAGATATTGAAGAGCGTTCATCCAGACCACCATATATAACACTTAAATCTTCATTTGTTACAATATGAACCTCATCTTCAGCTGTGGGAAACTGTGTAATTCCTCTTTCGAATTGGGAGACAGTTTTTTCTCCAATTAACACCATGGTAAGCCATCTGGTAGCAAATAATTTCTCAATATTATCGAAAGTTAATTCCTTTAGAGATTCCGATATTGCATCAACTCCTATTTGTGTGACAATACCATATAAATTAGCGTAACCAAGTGGTATTTTCAAAAATGATCCTGGTTGTCCTACTTTATACACAACACCATTAATCACAGGCATTAAAGAAAAACTTTTTTCTGACATTCTAACAGATACTAAATTCCCTTTTATGCTTACCACCCTTCCAATTAATGTTTCTTTGTTATTAATCATCCTTATTACCCAAACTCTTTATATAATCATCAGCATTGATGTTTTTTAGGAAATATACAAAAATGGAGAAATCCGGTAATTTTAACTCTCCTTCACCATTCCTGTTTTTGAAGTAGTCAAATAATGAAACTATTTCCTGCCTTCTACCAGAAAGAGAATCATCAAAATCATAATCTCCTAATTTCTGGCTGTACTCTTCATGAATAGTTCCCTCTTCATCAATTATACCATTATCCTTAAAAGACTCCCATATTTCTATTGATTTTTCCAAGGAAATTGGATTTAGTCTTGTAAATACGTTTTTAGATATGGAGCCTTCTTTATTAATTGTATCATCAAAGTATAAAGTCATTTGTTCAGCTCCATCATCTCTAATGGTACTTTTATTAAGTTTCCATATTCCATATTTTCCGCCAATAACAGCACTATTCATTCCATATACTGATAATTTATTATTGGCTAATGCAATTTGTTTAATATCGCATTCACCATTTAACTGATAAAGGGTTATTCCCTCGTCAATATATTTGTCATAAAAGAAAACTACTACATGTGAAGAATCTGATTGTTCTAGTGCAGTGTTAATAATTTCATTTATATGATAATCACCAAATGAGTATCCACAAATAAATAAAATAGTATCATCCCTTTTTATAAACCTTGACAGTCTGTCCAAAAAACTAGTGTATGGTTGTTTTCTAGTATTGCTGTATTTCAGATATGAAGGATAAATTACTATATTATTATCATCTAGAAGTGATTGGGTGATTTTTTTAGAATTCATGTCATAACACCATCCCAGAGAGCCATGAAGTTTCCATAATTTTGTAATAGTCGGCATGAACTGCATATCTTCTATAGAAGCAGAATAGAAAAATGGACAATAGCTACCAATAAAACCATCATAATATGGCACGTTGTTATGTTCTAATGCAATTTCAAGGAGATAGTCATAATTAGTTGTGAAAATTTCTATAGCTTCTTTGCGAGCACTATTTTTAATCCATTGAGCAAAATCACCTTGATTAAAGTCATCGCAGAATTCTTCTTTATTTTTGTGTACAGAAACTAATTTCGTAATCTCCTCTTCAATCTCATTCTTTAACTTAAACCATTCATCTTTATTGAGACCACACAAAATTTCATCTCCAATTATTAGATGCTTTTGGGTAATGTTAGAGAGTAGGTTTTCTATTGTAAAGCCTACGTTATTATTGTTTAGTTCATCATGAATTTTATCAAGTGCAATTTGATACTTATCTGATTTTAAACCTAAATTCTCAGTAATATACTTAGTCATTTTATTGATATCCAGTATACTTGATTTGTTAGAAGAACCTTTTTTAACAGAACAAGAAGTTCCTGCTCCAAAAAGAAATCCAATTTTTTTTGAATCAGAAATTAATATTTGTTGTAATCCTCTCAGATAAACCGTAGGATCAAAAAAATTGGAATTCAAACTCATGATAAATAATTGTTTAGATTTTTATGATGTCTGGTAGCGTAGTTGTGTTGTTGTTGTTGTTAATCAACCATTATAAAATTCCCATTTTTCAACATCTTCATGAACTGGCTGTAGCATCAAGCATCTGTCCTTTCTCCTGAACAAGTAAATCACTATAATCAACTCTTTAAAGATATAAAAAAAGACAAATATTGTCTGTGACAGAATTGCATATTAATTCGACAACAAACCCTAGCGTTAATTATCAACTACTTTTCCACCAATCATAATTATTGTCAGCAGGTATATCAAGGAAATGATCTAGTTTTCGTGCTAAAAGTCTCCTTAACTGATTACCTTAGGGGGATTCTTGGGATAAGTTAAACAGATAATCTTGAAAATATATCTTTAATAGTTTTTGCAAAATATTTCTATCAATGCTAATTTTATTTTTTTCGGAGTCCTTTGTTATAAATATTACGTCATCGTCTTGATATGTTTTTTTTGCATTAACTATCCACTCCCCTTTTGTTTGTGCTTCATGCATAAGTCCACAGCGAACTTTTTTGTAAAATTCCATTGCTGAAAAAGGGTAATCTTTTTTCTTGTCACCATTGATAAATTTATAAAAATGATTTTCGAAGATTTCCTCAGAATGAAGAAAGGGAATCAAACAATCGCCAGACCCTCTATATGTAAAGTTTGGATCACTTGCTCTTTTATCAAATTTATAAATTTTTCCATACTTAAATGCTGCAAACATTTCTATTAAAACACATTGGATAGTCAAGATTGTAAATCCTTCACCTCTCAATTTATTTGAAGCTATAATACTATCAATAGGAAAGAAATAGTAGTTTTCTATACGAACTCTAAATTTTTCAATTATCTCCTTCCAATGTTCATTAAAATCGTATGAGTTATTTACTACTTGTCGTTTTTTAGTCCAAAATCCTATATCTAAGGTTTTCATTTTGTTTCTTAGTTACCGTCAACATCTTTTTCCTACATTTAACATTCCGCCTTGTTTTCAAATACGTTCTCAGTAAAATTTTCCCCTAGGATTCCATCCTCAACAATGCCTGATTATTACTCAAAAACTCACCAATCTGTCAATTAACGCTTCTGAATGGTTCAGTTGAGCCAACACTTGATAATAGCTCAACATGTTCTAATTCAAATTTTCCGAGAATTTTTAAAAAAATTCTGTTAATCAAAGATGTCACACTAATCATTACAAACTTCTTTAACAACCTCTAAATAATACGAAATCCTCAATCCTTACATTTAAAGAATTGCTCTCTAAAAGAGATGTTTATTCAATTGATTTTAAATCATACTCAAATTTCTCCTTCTGAGTTAATGGGCTATAAATTCTTGTCTTTGTAATTATTCCTTTGCAATAATCTCCAATGTGAAATTTCTTCATTTTTTCAAGAAGATGGCTTGAAAAATGTCCAAGCAAAGAATAACCTTCATTTGTAAGAATCTCAAATCTTCCTTTAGAACTAATAGTTATTAATTCCCCTTCAAAACTTATGTTTTTAGGTTGAGAAATTATCATTTGATTTAATAAGCTATATAATCTTAATATATTATCTTCTCTTCCCTCCCATAAATATTTTTGGTTATCAGGACTATGCCACATTAAATCAATGTCTAATTGTTGTTTTGATAATACATCTAATAACCTCGCTATATATTTTACACTTCCTGGCCCAACTGAACCAATTTTGTCAATCAATTCATCTGGTTTTGATTGAAATAATTCAAATGTAATTTGAAGAGCATCTTGAATAGTACTATTTCCAAATAAATCAGGAGATGTTTTACCTGATAAATAAAAAACTGTTGAACCTCGACCAATTCCTTCAAGTCTTAAATCGATAGTGTTTTTTACTAGGAGATCTTTTTTCTTTCCACCTTTCCCACCAAACATTTTAAATTTTGATATGTTGAAAATAAAAGCAGATAAATTATCTGTAATCCCACCAACATATTCAAGGGGAATATTTCCAATATTTAAAGATTGACCTATTAACTTTAGCTCAATTACCTCTTTCTCTCTTTTAAGGTTTTCACGATATAGTTGTTCCCGCAAATCAGACAATTGGTTATTTAGCGAGGTTAATTCAACTAGGATAGAAAAATTGTTCGGAAAAGCTTTATGTCTACTTTCCAGCCGAGCAACAATTGGTTCTAGTTGTTCAATATTTGATTTTATCCTTGTGAAATTTGCCATACTCAAATATGTAAACGAATTATTCCTTTTGGTATTTCTTCTCTTGAAAATCCAAACCACCCTCTCCAATAACTGCGATTAGCTATATTATTATTTGGAACAATAAAAACATCACAATTATATCTTATTTTTGAAGTTGCGCGGTTATTCAATTCCTCTACAATATCTCGCTTATTTAGTGGCAATGAATTAAGTTGGTTTTCATCAACAAAAAAAATCAAATCTATATCTCCAGGATTTGGTTTCAAAGTAGCAAAAGAGCCATCAATCCATAACTCTGCACTTAATCCTGTTTCTTTGAATCTGTCCAATAAAGCTCCAAAGCGTGATAAAAGATATTCTCTTCTTGTTTTATTATTGAATGGCACAAGAAAAATCTCTTCTAATTGGTTGTTACAAATATCTTTAAACCCAGCGCTATAAAGTGGTTCATACTCCATATACAAAAAAAAGTTTAAGAAAAGGTAATTATATTTTTAGACCTTGTGTCTTAACTTTCCCTCCCGGTCCACACATGCTCTCTTGTATAACCTTCACGTGTATCAAATATGTTAGTCTGTGAAATGTTTTATTATCAATAAAAAGATTATTTTTCACCTGCCCAAGCCACTTCAATGCCATTTCCATAATATTTTCTCCCAACAATATTAAAGATTAAATCACCTTCAATAATCATCTTGCTAATAATCTTATTTATTC
>CAZKGV010000031.1:0-10414 GCA_964552625.1 uncultured Acholeplasmataceae bacterium
AGAATTATTAAGACCGGAAGCCCCATGTTTGAGGTGCTGACAAAGTACCTGCCGGTCATTGAGAAATCTGATGTACTGGATAGGTTTAATCTTAAAAAGGGCGAGTACTTTGTAGTATCCTCACACAGAGAAGAAAACATCAACAACCCAAAGAACTTCACAGGGTTGATTGAAACATTAAATGTTATTGCAAAAAAATATGGTTATCCTGTGATTGTAAGTACACACCCACGTACTCGGAAGATGCTGGAAGAAAAAGAAGTGACGGTAAACTCGCTGGTTCAATTCTTAAAGCCACTCGGCTTTACAGATTATAATGCATTGCAGGTAAACTCTTTCGCAGTTCTTTCCGACAGCGGAACCATAAGTGAAGAAAGCTCTATCCTAAACTTTCGTGCACTGAACATTCGCGAAGCTCATGAACGTCCCGAAGCTATGGAAGAAGCCTCGGTCATGATGGTGGGGCTGTGCTCTGAACGAATTCAACAAGGGTTGGTACAGTTACAATATCAGAAGATAGGCGCTGAACGCAATTTTCGACAAGTTGTTGATTACAGTATGCCCAATGTGAGTGATAAGGTGGTGCGAATCATATTGAGCTATGTGAATTATGTTAAGAGAGTGATTTGGGGTGAATAAGGTTGTTAAAATAGCATTATTGAGTGATATAGCACTATTCGGCAAATTCTCTTTAAGCAGTAAACCTTAAAAGATTCTATAGAAAGTAACAGAAGTTCTAAAATTATTTGTTTTTGTAGTTTTAATTTTTTGAAATACCCTTCACTAACGAAAGTACTATAAGATATGTTAGCAAATCTGCAAATAAAAAAACGAGTCCAGAGAATATTGATTTATAAAAAATTTTAGGTATTAATGCCGTATATTTTGCAAACAATCATATGTTTGATTTTGGATATGAATCATTTGAATTTACAAAAAGGACTTTGTTAGAAAATGGGATTAAATATTTTGGAGTTGAATGCAAAGAACTAAAAATTGAATTATAAGGAAATAATATATCGCTTAATGATTACTGTTATCCTCAACGAAATCTACTAATATCACATTAAAGTGACTCAGTGTTTTAGATTTTAAATTTATCGAAAAGAGAATAATTGAAGACAAAGCTTTGGGCTTTTTAGTAAATTGAATCTTTGTGCTGGTTATGTTATTAACGATTATATAGAATTAGTAGAAAAATTATCATCAATTTAGCCCTATGTGTTTTATGGCCACTATCCTCATGTTGTGCAAGGTATTGAAAAATATGGAAACTTATTTATAGTTTATAATTAATGTGTAGCAAATTGCTTAATGCATATCCCCAAGGGAGAGAAATTAGAAGAGATTTGAATTGGTATCTTGGGAGATTGAAGAATAATACATTTTAAATAATCTTGAACAGATATAAGAATAAGAAAAAAATAAATTAGCAATTATTAATTATTTATGAACAAACATTTAGAGATAGCAATTGTTAATACAATGCCATTCCCTTCAGGAGCCGCCTCTGTTAACAGGATACTCTCCTATTCAAGAGGTTTGGTTGAGCTAGGTAATAATGTAATTGTTTACTCTACCTATTTTGGTAAAGACCTTGAAATACACAGTATTAATAATATAAAATATAGAGCCTTAAGAAGAAAAACGAATTCTTATATTAGGAATAAGTTGTCATTATTTGAGTCGCTGTTCAGAATCATTGCACTGCTTTTATCATCAAATAATAAGACACAAGTTATAATTTTGGTTTCAAACAGTTTGCTCTTAATTTATCCATTATATTTTATTTGTAGAATACAAAAAATAATATTCATACAAGAGAAAAGCGAGTTTCCTTTCGTTTTGTATAAAAAATCTAATTTGGGTAAACTCTACTCCAGTTTTTATGTGAATACAACCTATAAATTATTTGATGGATTGATAATAATGACATACAAACTTGAGGAATATTTCAAAAATAAAATTAAAGAAAATAGTAAAACAATTGTAATTCCAATGACTGTTGAACCTAATAGGTTTAATATTGAATCAAAAAATAATTTAGGAGAATATATTGCATATTGTGGAGATATCGGAGGAAATAAAGATGGGGTTCAAAATTTAATTACTTCATTCAGCTATTTAGCAGATGATTTTCCAACTTTACGACTTTTATTGATTGGTGACAGTAAAAATCCTAACGAACTTGTTAATCTTAAAATTCATGTCCAAAAAATAAAATGCAAAAACGTTATTTTTTATGGAATGGTACCAAGAGATGAGATTCCACCTCTACTATGTAATGCTAAAGTTTTAGCTTTAGCTCGTCCAAGTAGTTTACAATCAACAGGTGGGTTCCCGACTAAACTAGGAGAATATTTATCAACAGGCATACCAACGATAGTGACAAAAGTTGGTGATATACCACTATATTTAAAAGATAATGAAAATGCATTCCTCGTTAATCCTGATGATAATAAGGCATTTGCTGCAAAGATAAGATTTGTATTAAATAATTATGATAAAGCCTTAAGTGTTGCTAAGAATGGAAAACGACTTGTTTATGACACATTTAACTATAAAGTTCAAGCAGAAAGAATCGAGAAATATTTATTAGAATTAATTACATAGACTTACTGAAACATAGAATAGTATTAATTTCTAAAGTGGTAGCCATATCAAAATATGTAAAAAGAAAAACATATGAATTACTAGCATATTTATTTCAGAACTTTGTATTCTTCTTGTATTATAAGATTAAATATAAAAACAATAATAATGTTTGGCAGAATTCAAAAAAAACAGATTATTTTTAATCACAAAATTAATAGAAATTCAAAATCAGTTCCTATTACATTTAGTGAGTAAAGATTAGAATATGTGTTTTTTCAATCAACATTTTTTTTAAAATAAACACTTAACTTCGATAAAAATATTGTCCAGTCACATTAGACAATTGTATGAGTCTTAAATCCTCTGTCTGAGTGTTTGTATTAAAGTCTACACCTTTGACGAATATAAAAGAAAGAGTTAATAGTGTTTTTTTTAATAGTAGATCCTAATGAATATAAATATATAATGGACATTAAGTATTTAACTGGTTTTTATTTTGATGAATTAGTTGCTTTTAATAATCAATCTTATCCAAAAAAGACTAACTCTACAAAACTTTTAAAGTTTTGGTTTGACAAATCAAAGGATGAGATTGAAAACTCAATCATTCTTGTCAATAATGGTAGAATTTTCGGTCAACTTCTAACATCAAGAAATATGTTTTTCTATAAAGGAAAGTCTACCTCTTGTAAATGGTTCTTTAATTATATAGTTGATGAAAAATATAGAAAAAGTGGATACGGAATAGATCTATTAATAAAAGCTACGAGTAATGACAACTTATTATTTGGTGCAGGCTCTGCTCCTTTAGCATTAAAAATTGAATTGAAAATGGGTTTTATATTAATAGGAGAACTTAAAAAATTTATTGCTATTAGTTTTTTTCCATCTATTATTTCTTCATTTTTTCGTAATAATATATCTGAAAATACATTTCCTGAAAGAATAAGTAAAAATGGAGTCACTTTTAATAAAGTGGATGTTTCTTATTTTTTTAATCACTCTGTGCCATTTAATGAAAACTTGTTAGAATTTGGAAGAGATAATAATTATTTAAAATGGCGTTTTTTTTCAGGTTTACACGATTATGTTGTTTATAAATCCGCTAATAACAACAATTACTTTGCTGTACGTACAATAATCAGAAAATCTATTACGTGCCTTGTTTTAGTAGATTATAGATGTAATCTTGCCAATGATGATGAGTTTGAAGAAATACTTCATACAGTAAAAAGTATTAGTAAGAAACTAAAGATTGGCGTTATAATAACCGCTTCTTCTCTAAAATGTGTAGACAATATACTTGAAAAAAGAAAATTTAAATCTATTGGACGACATAGACCATTAATAGCTTATAGGTCTTTTAAGGATGAAGATAAAAGGATTAATAATAGGGAGTTAGTTCTAGTAACATTGGCAGACTCAGATGGCGAAGTATCATGGTGAATAAATTTGGTTGTTTTGTTATATCTCTTGATTTTGAGTTGTTCTGGGGGGTAAGAGATAGACGAACTATAAATGATTATGGAGATAATATATTAGGGGCTAGAGAAGTTATACCAGAAATGGTAAATCTTTTCTCAAAATATAACGTAAAGGCAACTTTTGCTACAGTTGGTCTTTTATATTGTAAAAACAAGGAGGAAATCAATCAATATACACCAGTATTGAAACCAACTTATAATAATTCTTTTCTATCTCCTTTTGAAAATAATTACTTGGATAGCGTAGATGATAATAATGATATTTACCATTCAGCATTTGACATTATTGAAGGTTTGAAACAAGAAAATCATATAGAAATTGCATCTCATACTTTTTCCCACTTTTATTGTTGGGAAGCTGGTCAAAATCTCAAACAGTTTGAGTCAGATGTGGAATCTTCTATCCATGTATTTTCTAGTAATCATATTACACTAAAAAGTATTGTATTTCCTCGTAATCAAGTGCCTGATCATTACTTGAATACATGTATTAGATATGGAATAAATACTTATAGAGGAAACCCTATTAAGTATTTTAATAAGGGAAATAAAACTAAAAATAGACTTTTGCGCTTAATTGATACATTTATAAATTTTGGTAATGATACTACCTATACGTACAATGAAGTTAAAGAAGGAAAGTTTTATAATGTAAGGGCGAGTCGTTATTTAAGGCCTTTTTCCCAAAAATATAAGTTTTTAGCAAAATTAAAAATCAGAAGGATTAAAAATGAGATGAATGTTGCGGCAAAACAAAATAAAATATATCATTTATGGTGGCATCCTCACAATTTTGGAATAAATAAATGTGAGAATTTGAGCATGTTAGAAGAGATACTATTTCATTTTCAGTATTTGTCTATAAAATACAATTTTAAATCATTTACCATGAAAGAAATGAGTGGATTAGTAAATTATAAATAAAATTAATATGATGGAATTACAGAAATTTATTACAAATTTTGCTGAACAGTTCGAAGATACGAAAATGTCAGAATTTTCTAAGGAAACAGTATTTAGCGAACTGGAAGAATGGAGTTCAATGACACTCCTATCAATAATTGCAATGGTAGACGAAGAGTATGAAGTTACTTTAAAAGGTGATGATATACGTTCTGTCACGACAATTGAGGACTTATTTAAATTAGTTAAATCGAGAAAATAAATAATTTTAATTTGTATTAATGAACAATCCTTTTTCTATAGAGAATAAAGTTTTATTAATTACAGGAGCAACTTCAGGTATAGGTAAATCAATTGCTATTGAATGCTCAAAGTTAGGTGCTACTGTATTTATTTCAGGAAGAAATGAACTTCGACTAAAAGAAACCTATAGCGAATTATCTGGAAAGCAACATCAATATCTTGTCTCTGACTTGTCTTGTGAAAATGAAGTCGTAGAGTTGAGTGAAAAAGTACCTGAATTGGATGGTATTGTAAATTGTGCAGGATTTAACAAAGTGCTTCCTTTCCATTTTACTACAAGAAAAGATTTTAAAGAGGTTATGGAAGTAAATTTCTTTGCTCCTACTGATTTAACACGTTTATTAATAAAAAACAAAAAATTAAAAAAGGGTTCATCGATAATTTTTATTTCATCTATTTCGGGGGTTTATTGTTCTTTTATAGCAAATAGTATTTATTCATCATCTAAAGGAGCTGTTAATGGCTTAGTAAAAGCTCTAGCATTAGACTTAGCAGCTAAGAAAATTAGAGTTAACTCGGTTAATCCAGGAATGATTAATACAAATATTTTATCAGAAGGAAAGATAAGCCACGAACAACTTCAAGAAGATATAAAACGATATCCGCTAAAACGTTACGGGGAACCGGAAGAAGTAGCTTACGCTGTTATTTATTTATTATCTGATGCAAGCACTTGGATAACAGGTTCGAATATTTTAATTGATGGTGGATATACATTATTGTAATTATGAAAGCATATATTAAAGCAATCAATTATTATTTGCCTGATACTATTTTAACTAACAAAGAAATAGTTAAAGAATTTCCAGAATGGAGTATTGATAAAATAGCAGATAAAATTGGAATTACTCAACGTCATATTGCAAGAAGTAGTGAAACATCAGCTGATTTAGCAACATTAGCAGCTGAAAAATTGTTTGAGGAACATAATATTGATAGGACTTCTATTGATTTTATTTTATTTTGCACACAGAGTCCAGATTATTTTTTGCCAACCTCAGCGTGCTTAATTCAAGAAAGACTTAACATCCCAACTACGGTGGGTGCTTTGGACTTTAACTTGGGGTGCTCTGGATATATCTACGGCTTATCTTTAGCTAAAGGACTTCTGTTTGGTGGTATTGCTAGAAATATTTTATTGCTTACAGGTGAAACATACTCAAAATTTATACACCCAAAAGATAAAGGGAATAGAACAATATTTGGAGATGCAGGAACCGCAACTTTGATTGCTTCTGATGGATTTGCGGAAATAGGAAATTTCAGTCTAGGGACTGATGGCAGGGGGGGAGAAAACCTTATTGTAAAAAGTGGGGCAATGAGATTCTCTGAAAAAATCAATGATATTTCATTTGATTCCAATGGCAACCCTATTTCTTCTGACTTTTTATACATGAATGGTTCTGAAATCTTCAACTTTACGATTGATGCAGTTCCCCCCTTAATTGAAGATGTTCTAATCAAGAATAATCTAACTCATGAAGAAATACATTCATTTGTTTTTCATCAAGCAAATAAATTTATATTGAACTTTCTTCGAAAAAAAATAAAAATCTCGGAAGACAAATTTCCTTATTTCATGAATAAGGTAGGGAATACTGTTTCTGCTACTGTACCAATTACATTATATGAAGAAATGAAGGCTAATCTTAAACATGGAAATGTGCTTTTAGCTGGATTTGGTGTGGGATATTCATGGGGGGCAACAATTTTGAAAATCAACTAAAATAGTATTAAATATTATTTTTTACCTCTTTAAATAAATAGTCATATAGAAATTATTATATGTGTGTGTAATTTATCTTTCTAACTGCCTGTAGAATATATAGAAAAAACTCTTAGATACTATCCATTAAATAGTGAAGTTACATACAAATTTCAATAACATAATAATCATAAAAATATTCTTTATATATGGTTAGAAGTTTATGAAACGACTTTTTTTTGTTGTAAATATTGACTCTTTCTTTCTTTCACATCGGTTACCCTTAGCATTCGAGGCAATAAAGAGAGGATATGAAGTATATCTTTTAACTAGTGATACCGGAAAAAAGAATGATATTGAAGGTTATGGTATACATTTCATTGAAATTCCTTTTGAAAGATCTGGAACTAATCTCTTCCATGAAATAAAGTGTATTTTTTTGTTATTAAAGTACTATAAAAAGTTTAATCCGGATATAATTCATCATGTAACATTAAAGGCTGCGTTACTAGGATCTATTGCTTCAAAATTAGCTATGAAGAAAAATGTAATTAATGCAATAAGTGGATTAGGTTATAATTTTACTGATGGTAGAAAAGGCCTTATTCAGTTTATAGTAAGGTTGGTGATGAAGCGGTCATTTAAGTCATATTATTATTATTTCATACTTCAAAACCCTGATGATATTGAAATGATGAAAAATTTAAATCTTGTTCCAGAGAGCCATCATAGGTTAATAAAGGGTTCAGGAGTGGACTTAAACGAATTCTCTTTTACTGATTTTATCGAAAAAGAAAAGCTGAGATTGCTATTCCCGGCACGTATTCTTTATGACAAAGGTGTTATGGAACTCATAAAAGCAGCAGAGTTACTTGAGGATAAATGGAAAAATAGGATTGTTTTTGTTCTTGTAGGTGATTGTGACGAAGATAATTTGTCTGTTATACATCAAGATGACTTAGAAAAATTATTGATTCCAGGCTATATTGAATGGATTGGCTTTAGGAATGATATGGTTGATCAATATATGCAGTCTGATATTGTAATTCTTCCTTCGTATCGTGAAGGATTGCCAAAATCATTAATTGAGGCATGTGCTATTGGAAGACCAATTGTAACAACAGATGTCCCTGGGTGCAGAGAATGTGTTATAGATGGTTATAACGGTTACTTGGTACCTGTGAAAACTATAGAACCTTTAGCAAGAGCTATTGAGAATTTATGCGAAAACAAAGAAAAAAGAATAGAGATGGGAAAAAACTCCCGTTCATTAGCAGAAAAAGAGTTTTCAATAGACTTAGTAATAGAAAAAACTTTTGAAATTTATGATGAGATTTTTAATAAATAATTTCCTGTAATATGGAATATATCAATAAGAATCCTTTTTCTCTGTATGATTTTCTTGGGTATTTTATTCCAGGTGCATTTTTTTGTTACTTACTTGCAATAACGTTTAATCTTGAGGGATTTGCTTGTTTTAATTTTAATTTATTTGATGGTTTAAGAGCTTTTGATAGATCAGTGGCCTTCGTAATTATTTCTTACGTCTTAGGTCATGCACTAAATTACCTTTCCAGTCTTACTATTGAGCGTTACTCTATATGGTCTATAGGGTATCCTTCAAGATTTATTTTAGGAGAAAAACAGAGTTGCTATTTAAAAAAGTTAAACAATAAAGATGACCCCGAAGAAAAAAAGAGACGTAAAAAAGAACTTTGTATTTCGCATATGTGGAGATTATTGCTACTAATTGTGATTCTCCCCATATATATTATTGACATTGTAGCTGGGAAACTCCTGGGTTTTAGAAATTACTATACCAATTCAGTAGATCCGACATTAAAAAAGATAATTGAAAAAAGAATAAAGCAATTTAAAATAAAACATAAGTTTACTATTAGCAGTGAGGGGGATTATTTTAGAGTTATTTGGCACTATTACTACGAAAATTTTGGTCCACACATGGTGAAATTAGATAAATATGTTGCATTATATGGTTTTACAAGATCTGTGTCATTTATCTTTTGTGCTTATTCTTGGATAATACTTATCACACTGCTTCTACATGGTATTTCTTTGTATTATTTTTTAATAGGCTATTTTTTGAGTTCGATATTATCGTATATCTTTTATATTGCTTTCGTGAAATTCTACCGAAGGTTTACCTTGGAAGGCTTTATGTGTTTAGTGATTGATAAAGATTTAGCGGAGATAAATGTGGACAATAAAAATTAGTACTCCATCAAGTTTAAATAACAATTTCTATAGATTTTTATGAGAATACTTATTACCGGAGGGGCCGGGTTCATAGGCTCCAATCTGTGTGAATATTTTTTGGGTAAAGGCCACCGGGTTACGTGTTTGGACAACTTGTCCACTGGCAGCCTGTCCAATATTCAGGGGTTTTTGAATCATCCTGCATTTCATTTCATCGAAGGGGATATTCGCGATCTGGAGACCTGCCGCCGGACGGTGAAAAGTGTAGATGTGGTGCTTCATCAGGCAGCGTTGGGCTCGGTGCCCAGGTCTATACAAGATCCGGTGACTACCAATCAGGTGAACATAGATGGATTTTTAAATATGCTGGTAGCTACGCGTGATGCAGGAATCAGGCGTTTTGTTTATGCGGCCTCGTCTTCTACCTATGGTGATTCGAAGGCACTGCCCAAGGTGGAAGAGAGCATTGGAAGGCCGTTGTCGCCGTATGCCATTACCAAGTATGTGAACGAGCTGTACGCGCATGTGTTTGCACAGACGTATTGTATAGAATGTATTGGGTTGCGCTATTTTAATGTGTTTGGGCGCAAGCAGAGTCCCAAGGGGGCGTATGCAGCAGTGATTCCGTTGTTTGTTCAAAGCCTTATGCGTCATGAACAGCCTGTAATTAACGGAGACGGGGAGTATTCCAGGGATTTTACGTACATAGATAATGTGATTCAGGCCAATGAGCTGGCTATGACTACAGAGAATCCCGAGGCTGTGAACCAGGTATATAATGTGGCTTGTGGGGAGCGCACTACGCTCAATCAGTTGTTTACTTACTTGCGTGAAGGACTTTCTGTCTACGATTCGGCCATTGCACAAATAGAGCCTATATACGGTCCCAATCGCTCCGGCGACATTCCTCATTCACTGGCCTCGATAGAAAAAGCCGGAAGGCTACTGGGGTATGCACCCAAGTTTGGGGTGCGGGAAGGGCTGAAGGAGGCAGTGGGGTGGTATTGGGAGCATTTGGGAAAATAAAATATATTTATTATTAATTTTGGCAAAAATAAACTTATACATCTAATGACACCAACCCCCCTTTATTCAATCAACCCGGCCGGAGAGAAATTTTTACTGCCGGAAAAAAAAGATTACCAACCAGAGTTTGAACGTGTAAAAGCATTGGCAGACCGGGCTCGGGCCAACGGCCAGGAAGTGG
>CAZKGV010000032.1:0-4316 GCA_964552625.1 uncultured Acholeplasmataceae bacterium
GTAAACGCTATTATTTATGTCTTTTAGACGCGAGTTCGATTCTCGCCATCTCCAAATCTCAGTAATTCACTCATCAAAACATAGTAAAATCCCTATGGATATGCGACATCTCAGGAGTTCAAAGACCTGAGATTTTTCAATAGGACATCTTGTTATTAAATAGAACTTTTACTAGCAAACGTTTATCTTCTATATCTGATTCTTCCCAAATAGAATAAGGGTTTTCTAATAAAGATTTAGTTTCTTCAAACAATTTTATAGGATCAAACACTAATTTTTCTTCTATACTTTCTCATGAAGATTCTAGAATATTTTTTTTATCCAAATACTCTCTTAATCTTTTTTCATATAAAGCAATAATTTTTATATCATTAGTTCATAAAATCCTTTCTTCTAGTTGTTCTATTAGCTTGTTCACTTCTTTAATTTCTTTATCATAATTTACCGTTTCTTGTTTTATTTCTTTAGATTTTATATTATAAAAATCTAAACATACCTTTTCTAAAAGGCTTATAACAGATTTTTTAATATTCATATTAGCCAAAACATCTTCAAACTTTTTATGAACCTTATCTGCATTAAAAGATTTACCATAAGATTCACAACCTTGTTGCCTACATGAATAATAAAAATAATCTCTACCTGTACTACTACGAGAAGGTCAACCAGTCAATGGGTGTCAGCAAGATTCACAAACAATAACAGATCTTAATGGCATTTTTTGATCTATATCACTATAAGTATACTTTTTATATAATACTTTTGGGTTTATTTTATCCAATATTCTATATACTGTTGATTTATCTATTATTGCTTCATGCTTCGCTTCGACCATATTTACATCCCAAGGTTTATAATCAATATATCAAGCATAAAACAAAAGGGAACTTTCTTTCAATATTCTATCTACAAATCATCTAGTAACTCATTTTGATTTTCTTGTAGAAAAATTTTGTTTTCTCAAATAGTTTCTAAAATCTTCTTTAGTTACAAAAAATCAAGAAGCGAACAATTCAAATGCCTCCTTTAAAATCATAATATCATGCTCTACAAAAGACAAAACTTTCTTACCATCAGATCATTTAATATGTTTATATCATTGTTGTGGGTATAAAGGTCGATATCAATTAAGCATCCTGGATCTTTGACGATCACGAACACGTCTTGCATTATTTTCACGTTCATATTGTTTAAAGGACATAACTATATTTTGCTGTAACTTTCATTCAGGCGTATCATCAAGGTTTTGTTTTAATGACAACAATTTAACTCATGTAGATTCTATTGTTGTTTTTAAATTCCATCGATTTACTACATCCCTACTTATACGATCAATATCATCTGTTATCACATAAGAAATCTTTGTATAATTTTTATTTTCAGTTTTTAAATATAAAATCATAGCATCCAAAGCTTCTCTAGATAAATATTTTCCAGACACTCCCCCATCAGAAAAAATTTGAATAACATCTATTCATTTGGCTTTTGCAAACTCTCTACAAGAAGTTTCTTGTCATTGTAATCAATTTCAGTTCTGAATCTGAGTTTCAGAACTTACACGCACATAAACAACTCACAAAGAAGTCTCCATTTTTGACAGGTAAAAAATCTAAAATCAATAGTCTAGAAGCTGAGTTTATACTATATAAATATATAAATATTAGCAACCAAAAATCAAAGGAAAACGCACATTTTAATCTTGATTTTTAGGCTTATTTAAGCCATTTTTATCCCAAACAATAGAACAAATAGAATATAAAAGATCAAGTAAATCTTGAACTTGTTTGTCGTCCATCATTTCTGCATTTTTTCATAATACTATCCTAGCTTCTTCTATTGCTATCATGAAACAACAAGCCCAAAAAATAAAAAATAATCTTAAAAAAATCTGTCAGTCTGTCATACTGTCATTAAAATGGTTTATTTTGAACAAGTCCTATAAATCATCTTCCAAATGAGTCTCTAAACTCTTCAAATCATTTATCTTTCAATCTTTTGTTGAAATTTCTTTGACTCAACGCTTTATATCAACATTCATTACAAAATATTCTATACAAAAAATATATATCTTTATAGTATATCTTGCTATCACTATTTTTAATCACAGATCCATCTTCAAAAAATAATTCAATAGTATCGTTTTCTTTTATAAACTCGTTTAATTCCTGATCTAATTCTTGAGGTACTATAAAAAATCATCTTTTCAACAATCTTTTCAGTCAATCTATAGCCCAAACAAATATATTATTTTTTTCTTCTAATATTTTATTTAACAGATTAAAATCCTCTTTTCCTATAAAACTTTGTTTTAAGTTTAAAAAAACAAATCTTCTTCTAATCGAATTATCAATAGTTTTTAAATAAGGCAGTTCGTTTGTAGCAATAAGGATTCTACAATAAGGTAAAAATTCTATAGGGTTTTTATACATCTTCTTAGCTGATATGGATTCTCAACTAATTAATTTCTTTATCACTCCAGTATCCAACTGGGTATTTTGTTGCATATCACTATCTATATTTGCCAACCTACCTATTAAATTATATAAGTATTGATCTTTATTGATTTCATGCAATCATATACTTGAATAATTATCAGTTCACAAAATTCATTTGATAATATTGAATAAAACTCATTTTCAATTTGCACCAGTTCAATATATCAAAAGAGCTTTTTCAAATTTTGTACTAGCAACAAAAAGCCAACCTATAAATTCCTGTAAAAAATCTTTGATAGAATCTTTATCTTTTGATCATTCCAAAATATCATCCAAAAAATTTAAGAATTGTTTTGGTTCTAAGTAATCATCAAACATCTTTTTTGAATAAGAAAGTTTTTGAAATTTATAATCCTCTTTTGTATATGATCTGATATTCATTGTCTCAATATCCAATATACCATCAAACAAACAAATATCTTGTGCATTCCAAGACATCAAAGCATTTTCCAATCAATCATCTTTTGAATGTGATAGAACAAAATCTAAAGTATTATTAACATCTGTAATCTTAAAATTATTTATCACATGAGACAAAAGAAATTCCATCTGTTTTATTATCAATTGTTTTGCCTCTTGCTTATCTAGACTTTGCCATATTCATTTTTTGTATCAATAATTATAAATAAACAAATTTTCTTTTGAGCTTGATATATCAAATTTCTTTATCATATATTTTGCAAACTCATTATGATTGATCCTTATAGATCATCACTTCAGCAAAAAAGAATCTATCAATTTTTTATAATCACCCAAAGACTTTGCATATTCATAGATCATTTCCATAGATATTTTTCAACCTCAAACAATATGCTCGTTTACGTCTTTATATTCTCACAACAATTCTCTAGAATCAAAAATATTGTCTAAAAAATAATCATCCATATCCAACAGTTTACCAATTGATGTATCAGCACTATGATCTTTATCTACCAACAAATATATTTGTTTTATGCCTCTTTCTCTTAATTGCTCTACTAATTTTCTCAAATTTCCAATGCCTTGAAGTCAGATAACATTCGAGATATGTGCAACCGATAAAAAATCAATTTCCCCTTCAATAATTATTATTGGTTTTTGGTAATCTATTTCAGTAAAAAAATATCAAACTTTAGTCCCTGCTTTTGTTTTTGATTTTAGTTGTTTACTATAAAGATTTATTGGTTTTATATACCTTTCTTGGACTCAAACTATATTTCCATCTAAATCCTTCATTACAAATTCAATATGGTCTTGATGATAACTAATTATTTTTTTATCCTCCAAAAAATATAAAAGTTCTCAATCTATATGCCTAGACTCAACAAGATATTCCTTGCAATCAATATGAAAATTATTAATATCATTCATGATATGACTTACTTACATATATAAAATATAAATTTATCGATCCATACTGTACGCAGGGAGTCTTACTATCTCCCTTTTTTTGTATATTTTTTTTGTTTTATTGGTCATTTCTCATCAAATACCAAAATTTTCTTCAAACCATTCAAAGGTTTCTTTATCACTTAATTTGAGATACTTCTTAACGAAAGCAAAAGGTGGTCAAGATGGTCTTCACTTTCATGAAAAGTCATTTATAAAGTTTTCACTTATTTTAACTTTTCGTCATGAAGTGATCCCAGTGTCATCGTTTACAAACAAAGAATTACCTATTTTTGAATATCAGATTTTTAGTTTTTCAAAAACACAACTAATATCTATTTGGTTGATTATCGAATAAGAATCCATCACTTATTACTTATTTATAAAAATCCTTCATAGAATCAGCATTTACGATATCCTGAAAAACTGGTTTTGATAAACAGTATTTTTGCA
>CAZKGV010000032.1:4329-6376 GCA_964552625.1 uncultured Acholeplasmataceae bacterium
TCAAATCCTGATCCTCATCACATAATGGATCTCAAAAACGACTGTATATTATTTTTAAGGCTATTTCAACAGATCTAACATCTAAAATATCACTCACATATTGCGAATTTTTTACTAATTTGTTTAATTTGCTCATTGCTTTATTTAATTACAAAATAAAAGTGTTTCTATTGATCTGTTTTACAACAGATTTTATATTCTCCTTGTTATCCCTAATCCAAAAATCCAACAATTTACGGAAAAAATCAGTTCTAAAGATTCAGCTTTGCTTACAATAAAGATTGATCAAATCTAATTGATCTTTCTCAATACTTAACAAAAAGTTTTTATTAGACATAGCTTTTTATAAAAAAATAAAAGACGCCAATTGACGCCCATAAATATAAACATATTTTAATATATTTCATTATAACAAAAAAGCACAAGACTTAACCTACGAAATTTAGACTATTTCCAACTATTTTTTATTTCAACACCTTTTTTATTTTTAGACTTTTTTTTAATTCCATTGCCAATAATTAAATATTCAGTTATATACTTTGAATATTTTTTAAATAAAAAAATCAGTAGTTTTCAATTTAGATCATTATGAAATGATTCTAACTCTTCCCACAAAAGTAAAAGATATTTTGTATTACCTAAATTATCAAAACTTAATATATCAAACTCTCTTTTTATTGAATATATACATTCTTTTTTTGTTAGTTTCTTTTCTTTTTTGATAATATTTTCTATAACATCTAGAAAAAATTCAACAATAGCGTCATCTTCATGTATATTTCATATTTTCCTTCGAGGAAAAACAACCCTAAAAAACAAAGCAAGCATAAAATCTACTCATTTTTTATGATCACAATTAAATCACCACAAAAAACTATCTGGACTATACGGTTTATTTACTCAATCATTTCAAATAAAATAAAATTTATTTTTATTATTAATCTTTCTTATATTAGAATATAAGTAAGCAACTTTTTTTTCTATTGTCATTTCTCCACTACTTTGTTTAAAAGTTAGTTTATCATATTCTTCCTTTGATTTACAAAATTCTTCCTTAATATCTGTGATTCTAGGTATATGAAAATTTAATGTATTCTTTCCCTTAAAATTTTCATAAAATGTAATTTCTTTATCATCTTTAATTATATCATTAGACAGACTAAAAAAATATTCATCTATACATTTTTCTAATACGCCATCCCTTTCTAATTCTAAATACAATTCAATTATTTTATTATAAGATATAGTAGGAAAAAATTTATGAAAAAAAATAATAGCTAAAGAAGGTAGTTCTGCTATTCAAAATCAAGAATTATGAACAACTTTGTATAATTCTCACCTTTGAATAAGTTTCTCAAAAATTCTATACAACATATCCTTTTGAGAAAATTCTTTATTATCAACATGGCTTAATATTACTTCATTTTTATCCATAAACAAAAATAAACAACTAAACATAATATATATAAACATATGACCAAAAAAATCAATAAAGCAATTATCGATTGAAATATAAATATTTTTGGATATATAAATATATATGTTTTTTACAAAGATTTATTTCAATTAAATAAAACACTATGAGCATAAAACTATCCACATATTACGAAAATTTTGATTCCCAATTTTCAAATTTAGAAACGATTGACGCTTCTTGGTATGAGGAAACTTTAGGCATATCTGCTTTTTGTTCAAAAGCGAAAACAAAAGATACAAAAGGAAATTTTAGTGAAGAATATATCAGAGCAAGATTTGTTTGGAGTTTGATAAATTCTGGAATGTATAACAAAGAATATGTTTGTGTAGAGTTTGGTTTTCCCAAAGGAAATGGTGGAAAAAGTCTCAACCCTGATATTGTAGTTTTTAAAAATAAAGATTGGCTACAAGATTATGAACAAGCCAAAGCAAGTAAGAATTTTGCAAAAATCCGTCAAAATGTACTAGTAATATTTGAAACAAAGAAAAATAATAAATCCGTAGAAAGTGCTATCGAAAATCAGCTTCGCTCTGCAATGGAGCTCAATACCTCGCAAGACAGAATTTTTGG
>CAZKGV010000033.1:0-6371 GCA_964552625.1 uncultured Acholeplasmataceae bacterium
AACAATTGAAAGTTTGAAGTAATCAAAAACTCTGATCAAATGGATTACACTCCATCAGTATTTTGATATAACAAATGAAAAAATGTTCAAGTATGAAAAAAGGCTTATGAACAATTATTTCAATTTTCTGACGATGAAAATATGAAAAATTATAAAGCTGAAGTAAAAAGATTAATGGGTACTAATGAAAAAACTAATTTTAGTAGAGTTAACGAAGAAATGTTGCCCGAAGATATATCTGCTGAAATGTTGAAATATCTAAAAGAATCTGTTGTTAGAAAATATCCAGATATAAATACAAATTGAGTCGTAATTACAGTACCTGCATATTTTGATACAATACAAAAAGAAGCCACAAAAAAAGCATGAGAAATAGCTGGATTCAAACATATTATACTAATACAAGAACCTATCGCTTGAGCTGTAGCATACTGATTTGACAATAAAAATAATGAAAATCGATTGGTATATGATTTGGGATGATGAACGTTTGATGTTGCTGTAATATCCAGCAAAGATTGAGTATTAACAATAAAATGACATGCTTGAGATAATTACCTATGAGGAAAAGATTTTGATAATTTAATTGTTGACGAAGTAATTATACCTTCGTTAAAAGAAAATTTTTCATTTAAATGATTAGATAAAAACAAGCACAAAACCATATTCAACATTCTTAAATACTATGCAGAATCTACTAAAAAAGAGTTAACAGATCACGAAGAAACAACAATTATCATAGATAATAAACTTATAGTTGATGAAGAGTGAAATGATGTTTATTTAGAAATTCCATTAAATAGAAAAGAATTTGAAAGGATTATATCAAGACTTGTAGATAAATCTATAGAATTATCTAAAAATGCAATCAAAGATAGTGGTTTTTTACCAAAAGATATTAATAAAATTATATTAATTTGATGACCTACTCAAACACCTTTCATTAAAAAAACATTAGAAAAAGAATTATGAATCAAATGTGATAGTTCAATGGATCCATTAACTGTTGTGGCAAAAGGTGCTTGTATATTTTGATCTTCACAAATAATTCCAGAAGAACATTTAGAAGAGAATATAAAAAAAGATAAAATATGATCAGTAAAAATTAAATTACATTATGAACCTGTTGTATCAGATACAGACACTACCATTACTTGAATTATTGAAGAATTGTCTAATTGATGAGAATATTATATTCAAATTCAAAGTGAAGATTGAAAATATAGTAGTAATAAAATTAAATTAAAAAATTGAAAATTTTTTGATACTTTATTAGTTTCTGAAGGCAAAAGCAATACCTATTATTTATATTTAACAGATAATAAAGGAAATATTATTACAACAGATATTGATTCATTCACAATTACCCATTGACTTTCTATAGCTTGAACCCCTATATCACATAGTGTAAGTATTGCTCTAAACAAAAAAACTTTTCTAGGCAACAATACAGAAGAATATTGTGAAAAAATATTTGAAAGATGATCAATATTGCCTTTAAAAAAAACATTAACATATAGAACGACAAGAAACTTAAAGAAATGAGATGATATAAATGCTTTGCCAATAAAAATATATGAATGAGAATCTAAAAAAACAGATAGAAACAAACAAATATGTGAAGTAAAGGTATTGTGAACAGAAATTCCATATAATTTACCTGAATGAACTGAAGTAAAACTCACAATAGAAATAAATATTTCTAATGAATTGGCTGTTTCTGTTTATTTTCCTTCAATTGATTTATTGAAATCTTGAAAATCGATGAGAACTGAAGGAGAACAAGAAATAATAGATAGTAGTCAAATGAGAGAAGAATTAGAAAAAGAAAATAATAGATTAGATAATATTGCAGAGCATATACCTGAATCTATAAAAGAAGAAATAAAAAATACAATAAAAGAATTGTATAATCAGTCTTCTGATAAAGATTCTGATAATCAAAGAAGAACACATCATCAAATAAAAGAACTTAAACAAAAAATGGATAAACATGAATTAGAAACAGAGTCTGCAAGGCTAATTAAACAATTTAATGATGAAGTCAAAAAAACAGAAGAATTATTTAATGAGAATGATAACCCACTAGAATTTAAACAGTTTACTGCACTAAAAAATGATTGAGAAAAAGCTATTGAAAATAAAGAATGGGAAAGATTGGAAACTACCAATGAAGCCATAAATTCATTAAGAGGGTTTAGTATTCTAAATACTCCCGAGTGAATGAAATACATATTATGATTATTATACGAAAAAAGACATGAATCAAAAGATCCTATAAAATCAAATGAAATATTTAATAGATGCCTCCAATATGTTGAAACAAATGATAAGGAATGAATGAGGCAATGTATTAAAGAACTAACAGAACTTATGCCTGAAGAGGTTCAAACAAACATTGGTAATATTTCTTGAATAACAAAATAATTTTAGTCTTTAAACTATTCATAAATGATAATTTCTGAAAACTCTTATTTAATCTTGTGATTAAATTCTGATATTGATGAAAAATCTTTAAATAAGAGACATAAAGAACTACTCAATTTTTTAAATATTGATGAAGTGTGATCGTATGAAAATGATTTTCCATTTATTGATTATAAAAAGATAAGAACTGAAGAAAATATAAAAGAAGCATTTCATAACTTATCCAACCAACATAAAAAGCTTTATCAAACTTTTTTCCGATTTCAATTAGTTGACGATAAAGATGAAGAATCTATGTCAGATATTATTGATTGAAACTATGTTGAATGATCAAATAAATGGTTAGAACTTTTTAATAAAACAAATAAATATCACTACTTAAAAAATCATATGATTTGAGAATTATTGTTTTATGAAAATAAAAACAAATTCAAAGATTTATCATTTACAGAAGTTCCAACTATTATTGCCGATCTTTTACATAAATTAATAAATTCAGATAGTTTTTGGAAAGAATTTAAAGAAATATTTAATATACAAAATGAAATAGAAATCAGAGATGATATGATAGAATCATTAAAAAATGAACTCCCTCAATTCATAGCCGAACATTTTTTTGATATAAGTGAAGAAATTTGAAATTCTAAATTATATAAAGAATTTAATAAAAAATTTGGTATATCTGCTAAAGAATTAGATGACAACAAAAACGTTACTGAGCCGATAAAAAATATAAAAAAAACTTTAAAATCGATCAAAGAAATGGATTTATCTAATGATTTAGATGATATTATTGATTGAATCAATGAAATAATATGAGAAATTAAAAAATTAGATAAGTTATGATTAGGAAATAATTCTAAAATTATCAATCTTAAAGACGAATTTTCTCGCGAAATGAGGATTATGGCAATGAATTTATTTAATGAACATGATGATAAAGATAATGCAGTAAATTTTATCGAAGAAGCAAAAATAATAGCACATTCAAAAAGTCTAAAAGAGAAACTTAAACAAGACCTAAAAGATATGAACAATGAATGAGAAAAAATTGAAATATTTAAAAGTATAATTAATTTATATAAAGAATGACAAGAACATTTTTCAAATAAAAATTATAAACATGCTGAAGAAGTATATTCTTCATGTATAAATCTAATTATTGAAGAATTATCAGAAAAATTTTATCTTAATAAAGACAAGTTAAATTTATTAATATCAAAGATTGAAAATAGCTTTAACAGGATATCTTTATGATATGGAGAAACTGAATCTATTATAAATAATATAGATAATCTTAAAAAAATGGTTAATGAAGATTGATGATTTTCTCGATGAGAAGATTTAATTTTATGATGATTATGATGAGATCAAAGAGCAATACTAATGATTTTAATCGATGCTGTAGCCTACAAGAAGATGTCAAATATAATAAGAAATAGAAGTAAATATCAATCTAATTCAAGTGGTGAATCAAATTTTCCTTGGTGGATTATATGGATAATTATAGCAATAATTGTTGCTATAGCTAGAAATTCTTAATTTTATATTTAAAATTTTTTTAAAAATGCTAAAAAGAGCTGAAAAAAAAGAAGTAAAAAAAAATTGGAATTTCTCTGAAAACAATAAAACTTCAAATGAAGATTCTTGGTTTAAAAAAAATAAAGTTATACTTATAATATGAGCAATCATACTATTTATAATAATTATCTCATCAATTAGTTGAAATTCTTCTACTAGCACAAAATCTAATATAAAAGATTATTGCCCAAATGGAGACTACTCTTCAAGTTATTATGATGATGATTGTTGAAATAAACCAGATGAAAAAATATGTAAATGATCTGACTGAAGATATTATGATAAACCAAAAAATGCTTATTGTGATTGATCTAAAACACCTCAATGATGGACGTGTAACAATTGATATACTGCCAAAAGTGAATGAGATCGCAAACGAGATCATGGTTCTTGGTATTGTGAATGTAACTCTTCTTATGTAAGATGTGGCTCTTATTATGACACTCAAACAGATATAATGCAAACAGAAATTGATAAGCAACAAAACTATTTAAATAATATGTATGTCAATCAATATAGCCAATCATCAGTAAATAAATATAATGCTCAAGTGCAATATGTAAATGATCTTATTTGAAAAAGGAATAGGTATATGAGCGAGAACTGTACTTGTTCAAGTTATTAATTTATTTTATATCTAAAAAAAATGCAAAAACCATTATTACCTATAGGATTTGAGATAAATTGAAAGACTGTAAAAAGTCGCAATTCAAGAATTTTAAATTGTGAAATTTATGAATTATCAGATAATTCTTATTTTTATATATTTACTGACCTAGATATAGCAGATATCGTTTCAAATAAATTAAAAAACTACAAAACAAAGACAATAACCATTGGATTAACTGATTATTTGTGAATTTTTTATGATAAAATAGATATAAATTTGATAGAAAAAATTAAAAAAAATTTAACAAACACGATATGATTTGAATCCATAGCAGGCATGAATACATTAAAAAAGCTTTTTTTACAAGAAGTTATAGAACCAATAAAAAACCCAGAGAAATACAAGAAATATAAGCTTTCAATACCAAATTGAGTATTGTTTTTTTGACCTCCATGATGTTGAAAAACATTTATGAGTAGAAAACTTGCAGAAGAAATATGATATAACTTTTATGAAATAAAACATTCAGATATAGCTTGTCCTCGAATACATTGATCAACATGAAAAATTTGAGAAGTTTTTTCAATAGCTAAAGAAAATAAACCCAGTATAGTATTTTTTGATGAATTATCCTGATTGGTGCCTAAAAGAGAAAATTTAGATTCCACTTCTCAATATAAAGAAGAAGAAATTAATGAATTTCTTATACAATTAAATGATGCAAGTAAAAATCAGATTTTAGTTATATGAGCTACTAATTATCCTGACAGAATAGATAGTGCTATTATGAGATCATGAAGAATGGATAAAAGAATATACATATGACCGCCAGATTTTGATGCCAGAATAGAATTATTTAAAATGTACCTCAAAGAAAGACCAACTGAAAATATTGATTATGAAAGATTAGCTTGATTGACTGAGAATTATGTAAGTTCTGATATTCAAGTTATGTGTGATAACTTTGCTAGAAAAGCACTAAGTAATGATCTATCTATTAATATGACTATTTGTGAAAATGTGATTAAGAATTTTACACCATCTATTTCTTTAGAACAACTTGAATACTATCAATCATTTGTAGATTCTTATCAAAGAATTTAATACTTTTATTAAAAAAACATACTATGAATCACAAAATTTCAATCAGATTCTATGACGACAAAGAAGTCAGAGCCATTTGGGATGAAGAAAATTCTAAATGGTGGTTTTCTGTAATTGATGTGGTAGGTGTACTAAATGAAGAAAACGATTATACAAAAGTCCGCAATTACTGGAAATATCTAAAAACAAAGCTCAAAAAAGAAGACAATGAGTTGGTTAGTGCTACTCACCAACTGAAGCTATTGGCAGCAGATTGAAAAAAATATACTACTGACGTACTTGATAGTAATGGAGTTGTTTCACTAGCTAAACACTTTCCCAACAATAGAGCAATGAAATTTTTGGATTGGTTTCTTTATAGTGAAAATACTATTGATGGACAAAGTAAAAAAAAGGCATACACACTATTTGAAAGTAATTTAATTAATGAATTTGAAATAGGTACAGCGAAAGGTTTAAAACAAATACATGCATATCTTTTTGGTGGTTTATATGATTTTGCTTGAAAAATTAGACAAAAAAATATTTCCAAATGATGATTTAAATTTGCAAATGCAGAATTTTTAGAAAAAACATTGATTACTATCGAACAGATGTCAGAACAAACCTTTGATGACATCATAAAAAAATATGTAGAAACCAATATAGC
>CAZKGV010000034.1:0-6329 GCA_964552625.1 uncultured Acholeplasmataceae bacterium
AATCTGTTACATTTTCGATAAAAACAAATATGGCTAAAATTATCTTCCTTTTAGTGCATATCAAAAACTCGCATATTATTTTTGAGTATTGTTTACACTTTAACTAGAATTATATAAAAAGTAGTTATCCATGTCCTATTTCCAATAATTTCCAATAAATTTAGATATAACCAAAGATGAACTTACTCCAAATTATAGGTACAGTGTACTCCAACATGCATGGAAATATAAGAATGTAACTCGTACCTGTAGATTATTATTTAACCTATCCAGAACCACCTATTATGAGTGGTTATAAGGGCTTAATAGAGCACTTCTTGAAGAGTTCTACCAGATAGCTGTGCTTAAGAAGATATGCACTACGCTAGATGAATTGCAACATGATCTGGATAAGTTCATCTACTATTTTATTTACAATTTAAAAGAACGAGTCATGGTTACCGCCATCGATTCCCACGCCTTCGCATACGTAGTACGGTTAAAACTCAAGCTGTACTCGCCCTGTTTATTCTTCAGCCTGGTACTGCCTGGTACTGAACGTATTTACGAATAACTTCTTCGTTGATTCCTATAGTGGAAACAAAATAGCCTTTGCCCCAAATTCCTTTTTGGTCCCAGTAGGCCTTTGAGCAGGATAATACTTTCTTATTTCCTGGGGTTTGGTCTTTAAGATAGCTTTTTACTCCTAGAGCCAAGATCTTTCTACCATAACGAGTTATCCAGACGGTATAATATTGGGTCTTGTATACGGTATGGGCTCATTTATATAATTTCATACCATTTATCCTATTAGAGAACGGCCAGAAAAAACAGGGAATAGTTCTCATCCCCACCTTTAAGGTGGGGAGTTTTGGCTGGAGTAAATATAAGATTCCTTACATTAGATTATTAGATGGCATGCATAAATTCTCTTTACCGGAACCTAACTAATATAGATAGTACCTATCACTATGGAAAGAACAGTATATGTAAACGCATCTTGAGAGCAATACAAATTAATAAAGTTAATAAGGCAATAGTGCATCCACAATATTTATTATTATTTAGACTATTAAATTTGAGTTATAACTAATTATTTTTCTATCCAAATAAATATGTCTGTTATGAGCTTTTTAATTTCCTATAATTATTTTAAACTTCTTTCCTTTAAAAAACAATCAATTCCTGATATGACCCTATTAATTAAATCTTCTTTAGCAGAATAGGCCATATGCCCAACTCTAAAAACCCGCTTCCTTAATGGCCCTACTCCTCCAGCAATTAGTATTCCAAATCTTTCTCTAAGATAATTTTGTAAATCTTCTGATGTCATTTCACCAGGCAAAATGGCTGATGTCACAGTTGGAAGAAGGTTGTTTTTATCTTTTACCAATAAGGATATTCCAACACTTTCTAAATAACTGTATAATTTGCTTGCAATCCTTTTATGCCTTGCCCACCTCTGCTCTAATCCTTCTTCTAATATTTTATCAAAAGCCTTGTTCAGGGCATAAAAAAGATGAACAGGTAAAGTTATTGGAAATGGATGCCAGTCTCCCCATTCTCTTTCATACCTCTGCCAGGTTCTTAAATTGAAATACCAGCCAGGTATTTCTGCTTCTGATGCCATTCTTTCCCATCCCTTTAAACTAATGGAAACCGTAGATAAACCAGGAATTGAGCCTAGTGCTTTCTGGCTCGCTGAAATACAAAAATCTATTTCTAGCGCATCAACAGATAACTCTACCCCACCTAATGTTGATATAGAATCAACAACAAATAGGATATCTTCTTCATGACAGAGTTGGGACATTGTTTCCAAATGGTTTAACATACCTGTAGAGGTTTCCCCGTGTACTACAGCTAATACATCAACCCTATTTTTATGAAAGTAATCTTCTATTTCTTTTAACTCAAAGGGTTCCCCTGGGTCTTTATGAATAATTATAACTTGATTTAAATGGTGTGAAGCAATCACTGCTAACCGTTCTCCAAAGGTACCATTGTTTAATATCAGGCCCTTTTTACCCTTTAAGCCGGCAAAGGTAGCGTCTATAGCGCCAGAACCAGAAGACGGGATGACGTAAACGTTATTTTTAGTTTGATAAATTTTTTGTAATTTTTGGAGCGTTTCCAGATAATAGCCCAACCACAGTTCCCCGTAATGTGGTATATTGGGACGATTTAACTCATTCAGAACTTCAGGATCGCATTCAGTTGGCCCTGGTATTGACAATTGATATTTATCCACAATTAATTCCTCCAATTTTTTATTCTTATTACATCAATTCCCACACCTTCACAGACGTGGTACGGTTAAAACTAAAGCTGTACTTGTCCTGCTTATTATCCCGTTTGGCATTAAACAAATTTACGAATGACTTCTTCATTTATTCTATTCCTACAGTGGAAACAAAATATTCTTTATCTCAAATACCATTCTTGTTCCGGTAGACCTTTTACAGAAGTTCCCCGTAAAGTTCAACTTTCTGTTGAAAAATCCACTGGTATTTTCCTTGGTAGTCTCTATTACCATAATGGCCACATATTTACATGATCTGGTCTTATCTCTATCTCTATTTAATCTCAATCAGGATAGAGCTTTCTAATTTCTTGTAGTTTTATCTTGAGATAACTACTTACCCCTGTAACAAGGATCTTCCTCCGGTATCGGGTTATCCAGACGATATGATTTTGGGTCTTATATAGGGTATGGGCTGGCTTGCATAATTTCATACTATTTATCCTATCAAAGAACAACTATAAAAAACAGAAAAGAGTTTTCATCCCCACATTCACAGGTGGGGAGTTATTGCTGTATTATATAACATAAATATTACGTAGGAATTATATTTAACACCTTTACAAGTGTAATACTCTTAAAATTCAAGTTCTCTTTGGTCTGTTTCTTTCTCTTGATACACACTAACTGACGCATGTTAGTATATTTTTCTCCCTGACCCAGTGTAGAAACAAGACAACCTTGAGATTTAACAATATCAAATTTAATTACCTCTACTGCTTTACCTACTGTATGTTTGGATATAACCCACATATTCTCAGATACAAATGTATGCAATCAACGTCTATGTCAATTCAAGATATCTCTAATTCGATTAATACCTTTTTAATTCCAGAAACTTCATCCCGAGAAAGACTTCTACTACTTTTGGGGATACTCTCCTACAAAAGCTGGCTATCAATATAGTATGGTATTGATTTTTGTATACAACACTATGAGCTAATTTTCTGAAGCTTATATTATTTTGATTATATCAAAATACAAATGGAAAATACATAAGTTATCCTACATTCCGCCCTTACAAAATATATAGTGAAAGCTGCGTTAAGTCTATAAAATGTTTTACCAAAATTACCTTTCTTTGAATATGAAATAACCTTAGTATAGTTGGTTAGATATAGGACGCCTAAAAGCTAAATCATTGGGCTGGAACATCAAGAGAAAAATAATCTACTAATCTACCTTTCGAGAAGAGGGAGGCATGGGTTTATTCCAAAATTTATGCCGATTTATCAACAGTTTTTCAATGTTCTAAGTATAATTTTGTTTTATTGTTACTTTATTTATTATCTGAAGCTAAGTATATCATTATATAATGATATACTTAGATATACCTACAATTTTTTCATCTATAACAACTAAAATTTTTTTAGAGTATCTTTGTGTGCAGTTGCATTATTGCCTTATCTGTATATCAAGCCATATAATTAGCAACCATTTCTCTCTGATAGATTTTATTAAAACTGATTATTATATTCAATATCTTGAATTTCTAACACATCTGAGCCAACAAATTTATTCTTTTTATTCATTTTTAAAATATCCATTATTCTGTCTCTTTTTAAAAATATTCTTGATGAATATTAAAAACCTAAAATTGCAATTGCTCTACAAGGGGCGCTATCTCTTCCTTTTAATTTTAGAGGTAGAGCACTAATCCAAAACTCTTTATCTTTCGGAATGAAGCGAAGATTTTTCAAATTTTCAACAATCGGGATATCTGCTCTAAACAATAAGTGGTGATTCGGGCTATATTTTGACCCAAAAGGGTCTACTGATGTAGCATCTGTCATATAGGATCTTATTTTCTTACTGATAAGCCAATCAATAACCTTTTTTGATGGAAAGGGAAATATTTCATTATATTTACTGCTTTCGGCATACTTTTCAATGCCAGTTTCTAAAATAAAGATATGTCCTTCAATCAACTCAAAACCAGAAGAAATAATTTCCTCCAAAGTTATTTCCTGTCCATATATTTTTTTGTTGTATCTAAAAATACAAGCTTTTCCAAACAACCTTTCTAACGGAACCTCGTCAATACATGTTGCATTGTCTAAAAAATGTTTCGGTGCATCAACATGAGTACCTGTATGGACATTCATAGTAAGACGAGTTAAGTTATAGCCTTCTGAATTAGCACGGCTTAGCCATTGAAAAACAGGCCGTTCATTATTCGGATAAACAAGCATATCATCCTGGAAAGTATAGCTCAAGTCAATAATATTTTTTCCTATCATTCCCATTTATCCTCCATATTTAGCTCTACTTAATATAGTTTATGGTATTTTTTTGTCTTAGACAACAATCTTTAGAGTTAGTATAACACTTTTACTATTTAGTCATTCAATAACTTTTGATTTACTTATCTACCAAACTGAAATTTATTAATATTATAAAAAACTATTTTTTATGTTATTACTATCACTTCTATTTGCAAACCCGTTAATCCCTTCTTTCATGCTTTTTCAACAATAGATGCTATAAAATAAGGAAAAAAGTAAAACGTAATCAGTTATTTTTTTTAACCAATCTTAATGTGTATTACCTAAATTAAAATATTTCCTCTAACATTAATCTCTCAGGGTTGAATTCCCCAATAGCTCTGCTGCGAGGAGGTTCATTATAAATAACTTTCTATAAAATAAAGTATTAATGTTCATTGCTCTCATGCGACATCTGTCAGTTAAGATAACTGCTATTTGAAAGGCTTTTATGTCTTATGAAATATAAATCAATTGTATTATTTATAAAAATTCCTTTTCCAAATAAATTAATTTTGTAAAAAAGGTCTAGTTTCACCTTCTATTTATAGAAATATCTTATTTTTCTGTTTTTAGCAACAAAAATCCATAGCAATTTTTTCTTAGTATTCAGCAACAATATTTACAGGTGAACCATCTAAGCCACTTAATCTTAAAGGGAAGGCATATATTTTTTTAATATTTTTGTTTAAAATTAACCCGATATTGACATCTTCAAAAATAAGGACTGCTCTTCTAGTAGGGTATAACCCCTTATTTAATAATGTTTTATGTACCTTAAAATCGGTTTTTGGTCCTAGCATTGCACTTTCTATGCTTAAAACATCAATAGCAACTGCTTTTACATTTAACAATTCAGTACGAATAAATCTAGCTACCTCCTCTGACAGAGCCGGGAAATCATCTGTATATAAATCTGGCTTATTCCTAATTTCGCAGTATCCTGTATAAAATAACAGAATATCAGCAACATAAATCTCTGCTTCATGCTTCCTTAGGTCTTCTATTCTAAATAATTCTGACTTTCTCAACTCTTTTTTAATTATCAAAGGATGTTGATACACAAAATCTTCAATAGGAATCTGATCGATTGTCTTTCCTTTTCTATCAAAATGAAATGGAGCATCAACATGTGTGCCATTATGAATAAAATGCTTGAATATTGTCGTATTTGATGAATCACCTTTTTCCATTCTAGCAACAGGAATAAATTCTTCTTCGGGGGAACCTGGGTATACTGGCATATATCTTTTAAAAGGATATGATAACTCAACGTACATATTATTTCTCCTTTTTAATTTTAATAACTGTATAAATTGATTAGTTTTATATATCTATACAACTCTTCTTAAAAAAAATAGAATTATTTTTAAAATTAATTAATGCTTTCTAATTTCCCTATATGGGGTTTTTTCAGCTGTTCAATTAGATATATTTTTACTACCTCTAATGTTATTTTTCATTTTCTAACAAATATCTTTAGTTGTGTGTGTAATTTTTTATCGAAATTCCCAATATCTACTATTTTATCGACTAATTGACGAATACCAACACATCACGAACTATTGATATAAATATTGTATACTGACCTTAGGAATAAGGAGGTCTGTATAGAATATGAAAAAGATAAGAAAAGAGGCAATTAAAAGATATCTAAATGGTGAATCTATGAAAGAAATCTACAGGAGCCTGGCAAAGGAAAGGCCTGGTTCTTTAAATGCTTTAAGAGATACAAATTGGAGCTTTAAATATTTTCTGGCAATTAAAACAGGATGGTATCAAGC
>CAZKGV010000035.1:0-6199 GCA_964552625.1 uncultured Acholeplasmataceae bacterium
ACAGATTTCCATTGTCAAAGAACAAATTTAGTGCAACTTTATGCATTACCTTAAAAATATCATAAGAAATGGGATTTACTAAGATGTATTTTCTATTACAATCTTAAATCTATAATAAATAAACCACCCTGTGGCAAGTCACGGGGTATCAAAAATCAGAATAACCTTATCTGTTTTAGTTCTTCCTTTGGCTTACCTTGCTTTTGGATATACTTTTCCACTTGGGACCAGTTTCCTCTCTCGACAACAGTGGCAGCATAATATCCATCAGACTAGGATTCTCCGCCCATAAATCTTTTTCGATCTGGGGATATCTTCGGAATATCTCTCTGGCAGTGATGTTTTGAATATTCGAACGATTTCCCCTGGTGAAATTTTGGGATGGGCAGAACAGAGAAGATGAATATGATCCTTATCCATCCCCAAGGCTTCCATCTCTATCGCATACCGTTGTTGTATACCTTCAGCTGTCTCTTCTATTATTTTTACTACCATCTCATCAAGTAATGCCTTACGATACTTTGCCGGGAACACCCGCTGGTAATGGATCTGCCAGACATAATGATATCCTTTTAAACTTCTTCTTTGTTCACATATCCATAATACTCAGAATCTACCCTGTGGTAAGCCACAGGGAATTTTCAAGTTAAAGAATATTATACAAAATCCAGCCACTCAAAATAATTTCCCTCTTTACCTTTAAAAATATTAAATAATTTTTCCTGAATTACTTTACTAATAGGGCCCCTTTCTCCAGAGCCGATAATATAGCCATCTATTTCGCGAATAGGAGTCAATTCAGCCGCAGCCCCTACGAAGAAAGCCTCATCTGCAATATAAAGAACATCACGTGCTGCAAATTCTTCTCTAACCTCATATCCCATATCTCTTGCAATTGTGATAAGTGAATTTCTGGTAATCCCTTCTAATATAGCGGATAATGGGGGTGTATAAATAATACCGCCTTTAACCCAAAAAATATTTTCACCAGGTCCTTCGGCGACATATCCATTGCTATCTAGAAGGATTGCTTCTTCTGCCCCTAATTCAATTGCCTCCATATAGGCAAATATTGAATTGATATAATTGGCGCATAATTTAGCTTTAGCAGAGGTAGAATTTACATGGCTCCTCTGCCATGATGATACTATGGCTCTAATTCCTTTCTTTAATTCGTCTCCTCCTGAAAAGGGGACCCATTCACATGTTGTAATAACAACCTTAGTTGGAAAGCGGAAAGGATTTAAACTAAAAGGTTTTGAATCAACTCCACCATATCCTCTAAATACGAATGGCCTAATGTAATAACTATCCAATTTGTTTATCCGCACAGTCTCCGTAATAGCTTGAAATATTTCTTCTTTAGAAAAAGGTATTTTTAATTTTAATATTTTTGCGGAATTAAATAGACGTTCTACATGATCTTTTAGCCTAAAAATGGCTGTTCCCTGATCTGTTTCATAAGCCCTAATCCCTTCAAAGACACCACTACCATAGTGTAAAGCATGTGTCAGTACATGTACTTTTGCCTCATCCCAATCTACAAAATTACCATCCATCCAAATCTTCTTAGCCTTCATACTGTAAATACCTCCAAAAATATTATATTGTTTAATATTAGTTTTAAATTAATATTTATTCTCGATGTCCAGATAAAAAATAGTAGTACTAGACTTACTACCTGTAATAGATGTTTCTTATAGTCTTATATTTTTTATTTCCATGCCTTTCATTTCCTTTAACTGGCGTATCCTGTCAGAGTGAATGGCAATATCTCTTTCAACACAATAATCAACCAATACATTTTATTAAAACGTATGATTTAGGTTTTCTTGAATAAACCGCTTTTTTCTTCATATTATAAAAACTCTATTTGTTAGAAAATATTTTATGTTGCTCAAAAGTTGCTCAAAAAATGTGGTAAGTTTTCTAGTCTATTAAAATTAATCAGAGAAACAAAAGAGCTCCTCTTACGCTTGCCCTATTTTTTTTAGTATATTTTTTATAATATTTTCAATCGATTGTCAATGAACTACAATTTTTTGTTAGAATTGTAACTTTGTATTTTAGTTTATTATAAAACAAGATTTAAATACTGGAATTAAACTAATACTTTAATATACTTATAATTATGTTAGCTCCAAGTTATGCGGCTTACTTCTCCGCAAAAGGATATTTCTTTTTTATTTTTGTTTTTAAAAATTCTTCAAGTTGTTATAAACAGCAACTAAATAAACCTCCCCGCAGAAGAGCTGCAGAGTATCTTAAATTTCAAAACAAGCTGATTTACTAAACGTATAGTTTTTTTATTCCTTCTCTATTCCTTAGCCTTTTACATATTTGCTTACTGTATTGATAAAAAACCCATAAGACCTGGATTCTCCACCACATAGCTCTTCTTTTACTTGTAGGTGCTTTGCAAATATCTTTTTGGTAGTGATACTTTTATTGTCCTTAATAACCTGGGTTACATTATATTTGACACTGGCTATATGAGAAAATGAACAAGGATCTTTATCTATTCCCATCTCTAGGATATTTGTCTCATATCTTCTTGCAATTCAGGATATACCATCTTAAGTGTTTCATCCGCTTCTTTGTCAAATAAGATCTTTCTGTATTTTACAGGACAGACAAAATATTATAGGGACACAGATACATTTGCACTTTTTAATCAATGCTTAGTTTAATGCTCCCCATTAAGAAAACATATCTTATATTATTGTTTACTCTTTATTTTTAACATATTCTTGGTAATATTCACAAGGGTTCTGACAACCTAAAGCCTGAATGATCCCATTCATAGGGCATAATAGCTTTTTTCTAGGTTCTAATGACTCGTTCGGTATCGTCATTTCCCCAAGGTTTAGACCAACTGTTAATATTAGTTTAATCCTCAAATCGGAATAAGGCTTCATATAAGAGATTAACGCCGTTAACAGCCATTATAAAAAAAACAAGACTAAGAACTATTCCTAGACTTTACTTGATTCCCTTTAGGAAGCGTTTCTGGGTTATTTTCTTTATGGCATATCTTAGCCCCCCCCTCTTAGATTGTAAGTTCAAATAATAAACAACAGCCTATTAGTAGACCAGCCCAATATATTCACCAGATAACATTAAGATAAGACGCAAGAACCTATAAGCTTGGGCATGTCTATATCTAAGATATGATTGGATAGAAAGCTTTAATTTTTAATTGGCCGTTTATCTTTTATGTCTGACCAGTATCATTTTCCATCATAATCTGCCAGATACGCTTCTTGTTAACATTAATACCCTTTGGATGTTACTAATAGTGATTTCTTTCTTCTCATCATCCTGGCTCGTTTTTTAAAGTCTACAATAAGTTTATCAGTGATATGCTTTAAACACTGGCTCTAGACTGTAGACGCTCTCACACCTCTGGTGATATACTTACTAACAAAAGCCTCGTGATTGATTGTATTTAAAAAGCTATGCTCTGCAACAATAGTATATTATAGCCTGGGATATATCCTATTCGTTACACAGTTTGCTAATCTCTGCTTTATCGGATAGACCTTAAAATATAATAGGTTTTGATTTTTAGCTATTCACTAATTTTTAATAAACCACCCTGTGGCAAGTCACGGGGTATCAAAAATCAGAATAACCTTATCTGTTTTAGTTCTTCCTTTGGCTTACCTTGCTTTTGGATATACTTTTCCACTTGGGACCAGTTTCCTCTCTCGACAACAGTGGCAGCATAATATCCATCAGACTAGGATTCTCCGCCCATAAATCTTTTTCGATCTGGGGATATCTTCGGAATATCTCTCTGGCAGTGATGTTTTGAATATTCGAACGATTTCCCCTGGTGAAATTTTGGGATGGGCAGAACAGAGAAGATGAATATGATCCTTATCCATCCCCAAGGCTTCCATCTCTATCGCATACCGTTGTTGTATACCTTCAGCTGTCTCTTCTATTATTTTTACTACCATCTCATCAAGTAATGCCTTACGATACTTTGCCGGGAACACCCGCTGGTAATGGATCTGCCAGACATAATGATATCCTTTTAAACTTCTTCTTTGTTCACATATCCATAATACTCAGAATCTACCCTGTGGTAAGCCACAGGGAATTTTCAAGTTAAAGAAGTGTATAGCTTTACATAAGGCATTTATTTTTATATCTCTAACATCAAAGTAAATAAAGATAATCACTTGGATATGATTTTTTTATTTTTATTAATTTATGTTTGTATTTTAATATTTTCATAATTTTCTATAGATACCCCTAAGTCTATCATGTATTTGTTTATAAACATTAAATATAGTTTTATATATTTTTATTTCTTCTTTTGTTGGCTTTATTACTTTTTTAATTTTGACACATTTATTGATAGCATCTTGAAAATTTTCAAATTCTCCAACCCCTACCCCAGCTAACATCGCAGATCCAAATGAAGAATCATCTTGCTCTAAAACAATTATATTTTTATTTAACACATTTGCTAAAATATCACACCAAATGCTACTCTTTGCACCACCGCCTATAAGCCTTATTTCATCGGCATCTAACCTCATTTTATTTATTTCCAAATAGCAATCTTTTAACGAGAAGGCAACTCCTTCCATTATTGAGCGGTAGAAATGTTCTTTTTTGTGGAATGCATTAATGCCTGTAAAACTGGCTCTCAAGAAGGGGTCCCAATAAGGAGATCTCTCTCCCATTAGATAAGGGTGAAATATTAACCCATCGGAACCACTTTTTGTTTTTTGTACTTTTTCATCAATTAATTTGTATGTTGGTATATTCTTTGTTTCAAGCTCTGCCTCTTCTAGTTCGAAAAATATTTCCCTGAACCACCTTAAACTTTGAGCTGCTGAATTTGTTGCCATACATGTATACCATAAACCAGGTATCACATAAGAATATGTCAGCGATTTTTTTGATGGATGTGGTTTGTTAGTAAAAATGTTAACAGTACCAGCAGTAGCTATTTTAATAACACATTGCCCGGCTTCAGAAATACCTATGCCGAAACATTCTGTTACCGTATCAGTAGTTCCAACTAATACTTTTACTTTAGTATTTAGTCCAAGGTCTCGAGCTACTTCTCTTGTAATGTTGCCAACAATGTCAGTAGGTTTTTTAATAGGCGGTAGGATTTGTAAAGGTATAGAAGCAATTTGACAAATTTTTGTTGACCACTCACCTGTGCTATGGTCAACCAACATGCTCCCTTGAGCATCAATATAATCAGTTTCCCAAGAGCCAGCAAATTTATACCTAATATAATCTTTTATAAACATTAGGTACTTTATTTTTTCAAACACTTCATTTTCATTATTTTTTATCCACAACAGTTGTGGCAAAGACCATGTGGGATTAGCTTTCTGTAAAGTAATGGTAAATAACTCTTCACCATATTTTTCATTTAACCAATTTGTTTCTAAAACACTTCTCTGATCAGTCCACATTATAGTTCTTCTTAATGTATTCATTTGTTTATCCAAAAGAACCATGTTATGAGTAGATGCATCAATGCTTATTGCCACAATATTTTTAGGATCTACTTTACCTGAATTTAAAGCAATTCCATATGCAATTTTGAATCCTTTATACCAATCTTTTGGTTCTTGCTCAGACCATCCTGGATAATCGTGGTAAGTCACATAATTACAAGAACCACTAGAAATATATTCACCTTCACTATCTATCAAGCTTACTTTGCATCCACCTGTGCCTATGTCAACTCCCATAAATATTTTTTTCACTAAACCACCTTCTTGTATTAAAATTTTAAATTTTTTATTGCTATAAAAACTCTTGATCTTTATATAGTCAGCACGCCCTCGCAGACATGGTGCTCTTAAAAATTCAGGCTCTGTTTGTTCTGTATCTTCTTCTTGTATACAGACTTATGTTTGGTTTACCTTCTCATTGTATCCAGCTGTAGAAACAAAGTAGCCTTTATAGCCCATATCTCTTTATCATATTATCCAGTAGACTTTGGAGGGAAAAGTAAATTTTTGTTTCAATGCTTTACTGGTATTGGATTTGATTATTTATACAGTTTTACTCACTACATATTGGGAGGAATCAACATCTGTACCAATCTCTAAATATTCCCAATCAGAACAGTACTTTCTAATATACAAAAGCTTTATCTTTAATTGTACTATTTTCAAGTTGTGTTTACACTTTAGATTAAATTAGCTTAAAAAAA
>CAZKGV010000036.1:0-6147 GCA_964552625.1 uncultured Acholeplasmataceae bacterium
TTTTTAAGCTAATTTAATCTAAAGTGTAAACACAACTTGAAAATAGTACACATAAACGTTAATCCTGATTCATTCTTTTAAATGTGATATCCGGGATAATAAGCCATAATATGAGCTCTTTTCCCTTTGCAACTTCTCTTAGGTACTTTTCAGTAACAACTGGGTAATCCAAATGTTCCCGGGTATAGAAGAAGCTAAAAGACGGTGACTCAAATCACCTGTGTTTGCTTTTTTACCTATCCTTTAGACTTAACTGTTAAATTTTTCTAACCACTTATAGTAAGTAGTAGGTATTTATGGGTAGGTTAAGCAATCTTGGGGTATGAGTCATATTCGAATAAGCTCAGATGCATATACACCATTTATAGCATGAAAGAAGCAGGGTATAGGAGAAATAAAAAAGGTGCATATCAATTGTGAAGAGGAAAATTGAAACATCTTGTTTTTTGGATTATACCCCTCTCTATTGAGTATAAGGTATAATCAAATTAAACCATACCATTATAGATAAGTTGTCACCAAAGTCAAGGCGAGACACAAAAAGCTATTAATATGTACAATTCGAGGTAATATTCTCTCCCAAAGACCTGAGAAGCCTTTGAATTAAACTACAGTGCTTTTACCATTGAAAAAAATACAATTCCAAACAGGCTTAGACTTTAATAGATTTTATAAGAGGCAATATCAACATTAGGTAAAATTAACTAAATAATATATGGCTGTTTCATCGAGCATAATTTCTATCGGCCTCATAGGAGCTTAAATCTTTTGACGCCACGCCAATAGAATATTGTAGTATGTTGATAAATAATAAAGATCCTGCTATGTTGCAGATGTATTGGACGCAAACAAGTACTTGTACTACTTGTGCTATACATTGAAAAGTGTTATAATACCAATATTGTCTCTTAGCCATTAGTATAGTAGGCTAAAACAAAATATTGTAAAATTTATAATTTTTTTAAATATTACTATTAAATTTTATAGGAAGGAAATAAGATGTTCAAAAAAATAGCAGTTTTAGGAGCAGGCAACGGTGGATATGCAATGGCTGCAGATTTGTCAATGGCAAGTTACCATGTTAATTTATATGAAGACCCTGATTTTGCTGAGAATATTGATTCTATAAATGAAAAAGGTGGAATAAAAGTAATAGCCCGGAATTATAATGGCGAAGAAATAATATTACCAGCCGGTGGTAAAACTGGATTTACAAAGATTAAAGGAAGTGTATCAGCTAACATTGAAGAAGCGCTAGATGGGGTTGATTTAATCATGCTAATTGTTCCAGGATTTGTACGAGAAAAATTTATTAGAAAAATGGCGCCTTTATTAAAAGATGGTCAAACAATTGTAGTCTGGCCAGCCTATTTTGGTGCACTTCAATGTTCAAATTTACTAGACAAAATGGGTATAAAAAAGAGTATAAACATATGTGAAACCGAAAGCATTCTTTATGTTAGCAGAAAGAACAATCCTGCTACCATATCTGTTATGGGTACAAAGCATAAATTATTAATATCATCTTTCCCATCAAGGAATATTAAAAATATTATAAAAGATTTACAAATTATTTATCCACAACTAGTTGAAGCAGAGAATGTTTTTGAGACTACTTTTTCAAATGTAAACCCCCCCCCTGCATCCACAGAGTGTGTTGCTAAATTTGTATAGAGTTGAAAGAAAATTCTATCCTTATTATGAAATTTTGAATGGCCCTTACACTAGTGCATATGATGTTACCCCAGGAATGGCTAAAGTAATGGAAGAAATAGATCTCGAGAAGAAAATGCTAGCAAAGAAATTTGGTTTAAATATTTTTAGCCTCCAGGAAACCCTATATAAGTTTTATGGTGCTACTGGAGATAATTTGTATGAAACAATATCTAACTGTTACGCATATAAGAATCAGGTAGCCCCTCTTTCCATTACTTCAAGATATGTTACAGAAGATTTACAATTTGCATTTGTTCCATTTTTAAACATTGCCAACCAGATTGGTGAAGACTTGCCAGTTACAAAAGGAATGGTAGAAATAGGAAAGATAGCTACGGGTATTAATTTTTGGGAAAGTGGATTAAAATTAGAAGACTTAGGATTGCAGGGAAAGAGTATAAATGAGATTCAAGAATACCTAGCAACTGGTTAATAAGGGTTTGTTTTGTAAAAAATACAAGGTAGTATTATTTTTAAAAAGGTTATAGGTTATAACTTTATGGAAAATACAGATACAACTAAAGGAATTAAAGTAGGGGAACAGCGTGTTCTAAGAAAAAAATTTGAGAAAAATATTGTAAGATATTTTTCAATCATTGCAGTTTTTTACCATTTGTATGCTGCACAATTTGGAGCTCCTGAAGTGTTAAAATACCGTTCAACACATGTTGCTCTATTTCTAAGTTTGACATTTTTGCTTTATAGGTTTAACAAAAGTAGCCCTCATGATACTATTCCCTGGTATGATTACGTATTGGCAATCCTTGCCATTCTTCCCACAATATATATTTTCATAGAGTACAATTATTTAACCACAAGATATCCTTATGTTAGCTTATTAAAATCTCTTGATTATTTTTTTGGTATAATACTAATTGTTTTAACAATTGAAGCATGTAGACGTTGTGTAAGTATACCTCTCGCGGTTCTGTTTATCTTTTTTGTAGGACAAAGTTTGTTAGGCAATATACTACCTCCACCACTTACCCAAACTCCAATAAAGTTTAGAATTTTAATAGATCATCTTTTTATGACCACATCAGGAATATTTGGATTAATTACAGGTATGTCGGCAACTTTCATATTAATGTTTGTATTATTTGGTTCTATTTTTGAAGAAGCAAAGGGCAGCGAATTTTTTATGAATATTGCTACTGCTCTTTTGGGGAAAACAAGGGGTGGTACTGCAAAAACAGCTATCATTGCTAGCGCATTGTTTGGAACGATAAGTGGCTCTGCTGTTGCTAATGTTTATGCGACCGGCTGTGTTACCATTCCTTTAATGAAAAAAAGTGGGTTTTCACCCGAATTTGCAGGGGCGGTAGAAGCAGTTGCTTCAAGCAGTGGACAGCTTGTGCCTCCTATTATGGGGGCAGCAGCTTTTCTGATTGCTGATTTTTTGAATATCCCCTATATTGAAGTTGTTAAGGCTGCTATCTTTCCAGCATTTTTATACTTATTTTCTTTATATATGAATGTTCATATTGAAGCAGAGAAAAAACAATTGTCAGTAACACCCTTAAGCCTATATGAAGAGGCAAAGAGGAACATTTTACCTTATATCCATCTTGCTATACCAATTTTTATTATTGTTATTTTATTAATGAGAAGAAAAACACCTTTTTTTTCTGCTTATTGGGGGGTATTAGCTACTTTTGCTTTTGCTGAAATCAGGAGTAGTACCAGAATTAATTTAAAAAAGTTAATGGATTCTTTTGAGAAAACAGCTAGAAGACTTATCTCCATTGCCATTGCACTATATACTGCTAACCTAATTGTTGGTGTTATTGAACTAACTGGATTAGGTCTGCGTATTACATCTGGTATTTTATTTTTTTCTAAAGGTAATTTAGTGCTAACTCTATTTTTAGTCATGATCAGTTCTTTAATATTAGGAATGGGGCTTCCTACAACAGCGGCATATTTAATTGTTGCAATTTTTGCAGCACCTGCACTTATTCGAATTGGGGTTTATCCCTTAGCTGCCCATATATATGTTTTTTATTACGCGATATTATCTGAAATTACACCACCAGTTGCCCTAGCAGCTTACGCAGGGGCAATACTTGCCGAAGCTCCAATGCAAAAAACAGCAATTAAAGCGGTCTTATTGGGTGCTGTTGTATTTATAATGCCATGGGTATTTATCTATAATCCCGAATTGATCCATCACCAAGGAAGTAAAGTGTTTCTATTGAGAGGGTATATTAGTGCTACTATGGGAGTAATTCCTTTTGTTAGTGGATTGCAGGGATATTTAATGAAAAAAAGTGGGTTGCTTGAAAGAGTTGTAGGGTTGACCTCAGGAATATTGTTATTTGCAACAGGGTTAATTACTGATATTTTAGGCTTATTTTTGTTTATAACATTACTTGCTTATCAGTGGTTTATTATAAAAACTCATTCAATTAAAAACAGTTAAAAATTCTCGAAAAATTTGTAAAAATCGATTGTGGCAAACGTGCATGCAACGCCCTTTTTAACTATTTCTATACGGGAAGGGGGGATACAAAAATATATTATATTTATTCAAGTTAATTGGGCAATTTCATTAATCAATTTTTTTGAAAATAAATGGAGGTAATAATGAACAACGTTAAAATAATTTTATTAGCAATTTGTTTAATAATAATACTCAATATAAATGTTCTTAGTGCTGACCAAGTATACAAAATTGAACCTATACAACTAACGGTTGGAGCAGGTGGAATGGGTGGGTCCTGGTTCGTAATGGCTACTGCCTTATTTAGTGTATTTGATGAGTATATTGATGGTCTAAAATATACAATAGTCCCTGGTGGGGGAGTTGCTAATCCTATTGCTATAAAAAATAAAGATATAGAAGTAGGTCTAACATATACCCCCAACTTGTGGGCTGCCTACAATGGTAAATTGGAATATGATAATCCAATTAAAGAAATTAGAGGTATTACAAAACTCGGAATGCCTGATGTGCACCACTTCTTTTTATTATCCAAGTTTGGGATAAATTCAATAAAAGAGATTGCTGATAAAAAACCAGCATTGAAATTAGATACTAGCACACTGGGGCTAGCTGGAGAATTAGGTGTTAGAAGAACACTTGAATTACATGGTATTACTTATGATGATATTAAATCATGGGGAGGCTCCATCACACACTCTTCTTATGATGAAGCTACTGATAGATTAAGAGACGGGCATATTGATGGGGTTTTTAATATCGAAGTAATCGGAAGACCTTTATGGACAGAACTTACCCAAAGCATAGATGCAACATTTTTAACCCAAGAGGATGAAGCTATTAATCAATTAATTGAAAATTATGGATATGATCCAATAACTGTGCCTGCTGGGACTTATAGAGGACAAGATAAAGACATTAAAACAACTTCCCAGGAACCTGTTTTGGTTGTACATGAAGATGTAGATGAGGAGCTGGTTTACTTGTTTACAAAATTAATATTTGAAAAGAAAGATAATCTTGTCAATACTTATGCAACTTTTGAATACCTAGATATCAACAACGCTATACCTACCCAAGCTCCATTGCATCCTGGGGCAGAACGGTACTATAAAGAAGTGGGAGTAATTAAATAAAAATATGCTAGTTTAGAATAAAGCCCCTTTATTTTAAAAAAATAAAGGGGCTTTATTAATTATTTTTCACCTAGACACATTCCAGCTTGTGGTAAATCTCAGATATGAATTTAAAAACACTATGTCCATAGCCTACAAACAAAAATGTCCTAAATTAGATAAAATTATAATACAAATTGAAGTTCTAGAGACTAGGTTTTTATACTTGTTCTTTTATAAGTATACTAATTTTAATAACTTTTACACAGGCATGAATCTATTTATTTATTTTCCTATATCTTAGTTAAATAGTTAAAAAATAGATTGCTAACTGTACAGCATAAAATAAATAATAGTAAATTTAATTATGAAAAGATGTAATTTGTATTATCCCATTTCTATATTTTTTGCCTTTTTGCCTATCACGATAACCAATTCAGCTTCATAATCTACCTCATCTGGAGCCATATCTGGAAGGATTATGCTATCCCCTGGTCCAATTAAACTGGAAGTTGCTTTTAAAAAGATAAGAGGTTGTTCAGGATAGTCTAGATGGCAATTATATTGGGAGGATTAACCGGTGAAAGCAAATTTACCTCTCTTCTGTTTATACCTTCCGAACGAATCACAAATTCTTCAAATATGTCTCCTTCAATTGTCCTAACCTCTTCCCCTTGAAGCACCCCATAAAAAATCTCTTCATTTTTTTGATACCTTACTACTTTCATTTTTTATCTTTATCCTCCTACTCAAATTAATATATTCTATATAATATCTTAATGACTTAGATTAAGTCTGTTACAGCCTTTTCGATCCTATCCAGTCCCTCTTTTATCTCCTCCATCGATTTGGCAAAGACAAAACGTACATAAC
>CAZKGV010000037.1:0-6143 GCA_964552625.1 uncultured Acholeplasmataceae bacterium
TCATAAAGTATAGAAAATAAAATTGGTAGTCGATATTGTGCATTATTAGTATTATACGCAACTAAACAGTATAGATTATGACAAACTCAGCAATATTTACGATAATACTATAAGGTCTAATTTTAGCCAATGTGAGTTTGTCACAATAAGAATTGAGTAAAATTGAACAGATAAAAGAGATAGGAGATGATAAAAATTAAAAAGTTTATTTTAGGTATATCTTTATTTCTTGGAGGGATAATTGGATTTAGTGGTTGGATTATTAGTTCTGCAATAATTAATAGTGGAATGTCAGGAATACCAGTTATTGGGGGCTTGAGGAGTTATCAGCTATTAATTTTAGGAGTGTTTATAATTATAAGTTTAGTAGGATTGCTAATTTCATATATTGAATCTAAAAAAGTTTAATAAATTTAAATTAAGAGTAATGTTTAGTTTGACACAATGTCAATTATGACAAACTCAATAAAACATCTGTAAGAATTGAATTTAAGGGGATAGGATATGTTTTTAATTCTATCCTTTTTTTATTGTGAGTTTTGGGTTTGTCATAAGCTTAAAAATATAGATAATATGTAAAACTACGATAACAACAAAAAAAGATAATCGATTTATAATTTAAATCAATCATCTTTTTATCTATAGATCTCTTTTCTGTGTCCTATAACTAAAACTAATATAATTATATTCTCATTATCGATATTAGCAATCAATCTATAATTCCCAACTCTATATCTCCACTTGCCTTTTAAATTCCCTTGTAATGCTTTTCCCTGCAAGTAAGGATCTTCACAGTTGACTAGATTTTTACTTATCCAAGCCATTATAATTTTAGCATCATTTTTATCCATTTTTTTCAAACTTTTCTGTGCATCTTTTTCCAATCGAACTGTATATTGTTTATTCATCAAATCCCAATTCAGCCATCATTTCATCAAAGCTTATATCTTGAGGATCTTCTTCATGATCTTTCATGGCTTGATTATATAGTTTTAAATCAATATCATCTTCTATTTTCTCTAAAACAGAATCTCTTATCAAATCAGAAATAGTTATATTATTCGCTTTAGCATAATCTCTAACTAATTTATTGTCATTATCATTGATTCTTAAAGTAATTATATTCATTATAATCATCCTCCTTTGTATATACATTGTATTACAAAAGACCAATAATGTAAACTATTAATAAAAAAATTATGAAGATAAAACATAAAAATCAAAAGCATATTTCTCTTATTTTTTTATAGTTGAGAAGATCACTCAACAAAAAAATAAATCAAAATACAAAAACTAATAACTCCCTTATTATGTTTTATTATAATAAATTTATTTAAATTGACATTTACCTAATTTTATCATAATATTGTTTTAAGGAGTTATTGCAAGTGTCGCAAAGTGATAGCCTTATGGCTATACTTTACCACTTGCAAAGGGGGAAATTCCCCCTTGACCCCCAAGCTACCGCCTTCCAAATAAAAGAGAAAAGCACTCTTTTATTCTCCAGTTGGTGCATAAGAATAATTTTATCCTATAGATTTATTGGATAAAATTAAAATATAAAGGAGCTGATGAAAATGATAAAAGGAATAGAAAAACTAACCAAAGAACAAAAGGATCTAATGGAAAAAACTAATAAGCTTCATACAGAAATAGTAGGATTAGATTATAAAGAAGGTATGGAAACAATAGAAACTTGGATAGATGAAAATAACACAGTATGCGTAAGATTAAAAAATGGAGAATGGTATCACTACACAAAAGACGGTACTTGGTATTAAAACCTATAGGAGGGTTTTTATATGACAGAAGAAAAAACAGAATATATAGCTGGGAGTAACAGCAATAGAAAAAGACAAAAGCAAATAGTAATCAGAGCAACAGAAAAAGAATTTGATCAAATAAAAAATAAAGTTAAAAAATCAAAACTAAGTCAAAATAAATATTTATTAAAATCAGCCTTAGATAAAGAAATAAATGTAGTTGAGGGAATCAAAGATCTCACTATCGAAACTAAAAGAATAGGAGTTAATCTCAATCAACTAACTAAGCTTGCAAATCAAGGTAAGGTTAATTGTTCAAATGAACTTGAAGAGATCAACAAGGAGCTGATAGAAGTATGGCAATCATTAAGGCAGTTAATTCAAAATCAAGCATAGCAACAGCCATAAACTATATAACCAAAAAAGAAAAAACAGAAGAAAAATTAATCTCTGGAATAGACTGTAATCCAAAAACTGCAATAGATGAAATGAAAGCAACAAAAGAGATCTACGATAAAGATAGTGGCAGACAATATGCTCACTTTATTCAATCCTTTAATCCAAAGGATAATATAAGTCCTGAAAAGGCTCACGAGATAGGCAAGGAATTTATAGAGAAAAACCATAAATTCCAAGGTCACGAAATAGTATTAGCAACCCATAAAGATAAGGATCATATCCATAACCACTTTATAATCAACTCTGTAAACTATGAAAATGGAAGTAAGCTTCACACAACAAAACACGAATACCAGGAAATGAAAGATCTTAGTAATGAACTAAGTAAAGATCATAATCTCACAGTACCTGAAAAATCAAAAGAAAAGGGTAAAATAACAAGTTTTAATCAAAGTAAATATCGAGTAATGGAAAAACACTTCCAAGGAACAGCAAAATCTTATATTTTAGAAACTGCTATAGCCTATAAAAAAGCAAAAGAAAAATCAATATCTAAAGATGATTTTATAAAAGAAATGGGAGATCAAGGATATGATACAAAGTGGAAAGATACCAGTAAACATATAACTTTTACAAATAAAGAAAGTGGGAAAAAGGTAAGACTAGCAAACCTAGAAAAAACTCTTAATGATTCAGACTTTACAAAGGAGGTTTTAATAGATGAACTTCAACGAAATTTTGGAGAAAGACAAGTCGAAAGAGAAAGAACAGAACCAGAGCAAGGAACTAATAGATCTATTATCACAGACAAGGGAGTTAAACGACCTGATGAGGTCTTATCTCAAGGTTCAGATGGACAAGGATTCAATCAATCAGCAGACAGTCTTAAAAGAGATACAGGCGATAGAGAGAGCGAGCAAACAATCACAAGATCAGATGATTTCGATAGTGCAACAGCTAGAGAACTTATCAAACAATCAGCTAGAGAAAATGCAAAAAGTGTCGGAGAATTATCTAAGCCAGATGCAAGAGCAAGAGAGATTGAGCGAGAGAAGGCTAAAGAACTTGAACGAGCAGATCGTAGAGAATACGAAAGAAGGATTGAACATAGTAAATCAAGAGGTAGGAGCCGTTAATAAGAGTTTAAAAAAAGGTATAAATGATACTTTCTCACAAATGAATACAACAGTTGAAAAATTAAAGCAGACTATTGAATATACAGATTTTAAAGAAAAAGTAAAAATAGCCTTTCCAATTGCTTTTATGTCTAGTTTAATGACTTTACTTATATATTTATTAATTCAGTATTTTTCATAAAACATAAAAAAATAAAGGAGTTGCGAATATGAAAGAAGTAAAAGTAGATATTAAAGATTTAGAGAACTTTTTAAATTACTTACAAGATAAAGTGGAAGATTGCTATAAAAGTGAAACTGAAAAGGCAATCAAGGATTATTTAGAAGAGTTAAAATAAAGATATCTATACAGCCTTCTAAAATCAATTCTAAGGGGTTTTATATGTTTTTTGGTGCTAAGCCCTATAAGGTTAAGTTAAAACTCATAGACAAGCTAAGGAACGGTTTTATTTGCTATAATGATCAAGGCTAAAGCTAAATAAGGATTTATATGTTTTCTGTATGCTTTAGCCTACTTTTAAAGGAGCAAATAAAAAAATAAAATCAAGGTGGAGATTTTTAGTGGTTTTCTAAAAATACTACCTTTAGTTTATTTAGTGAGTGGTTTAAATTTATAAAGATATATGGTACACTAAAAGTGTAAAAAAAATATATTGATAATCTAAGTCCCCCTATAGGGGTTTATCCTATATCTTTAAAAGTCTTATTATTTAGGGGTGAGAATATGAGTGATGTAATTAAGAATAAGAAAAAGAATTATAGGGAAGTAGAGCAGGTATTAAGTTTTGAATATCCAGAAATAGAAGGATTAGATTTTTATAAGTATATATTTCCTAATAATCAGAATGAGGGAGAATATAGTGAAAAGTATAGTAAGCCAAATAGTATTTATTTATATAAGGATCCAAGAGATGAAGGTACTGAAAGAAGATTAAGAAGAAGGATTATGCTTAATGATAGGTGGGAAGATGATTATAAGGAGTATGTAGAAAATAACCCAATGACACTTTGTTCAGGGATTGCCTATCGTGGAATGAAGAATCGTCTACAGTATGCTCAGCAGATGAATGCTTTAGTGTTTGACTTAGATTCAGTAGGTAAAAGTGAGTTGATGAATTTATTTTCAAGGATAGATAAAAAGCCAGCTCTTAGAACACTTCCACAGCCGACCTTTATTGTTATGAGTGGTACAGGACTTCATATTTACTATGTATTTGAAGTTCCTATAGCTTTATATCCAAATATAAAGCTTCAAATGAAATCTCTAAAATATGATTTAACTTTTAGAATGTGGGATTATGGAGGAACAACAAAGGAAAAGCAGATTCAGTATCAATCTATCAATCAAGGTTTTAGAATGGTAGGCTCAAAAAATGATAAGTATGACTTAAAGATTAAAGCATTTAAAACTGGAGATAGAGTTACTTTGGATTATATGAATCAATATGTTGATGAAGAAAGAAACAAGGTAGATGTAAATAAGCCTTTTAGACCGACTCAATATACGAAAGAAGAAGCAAAGGAAAAGTTTCCTGAATGGTACGAGAGAGTAGTTGAAGAAGGCGATAAAAGACCTAAAAGATGGAATATAAAAAGAGATTTATATGATTGGTGGATAAGACAAAGCTATAAAGCAAAGGGTGGTCATAGATATTATTTTTTAATGGTTATGTCTATATATGCAGTTAAATGTAATATCCCTAAGAAAGAACTAAGAAAAGATATGTATCGTGTTTTTGATGAACTTAAACAAGTTGAACATAATCATCCTTTAGAAGAAGAAGATATTAAATCAGCATTAGAAACCTATGATAGACAATATTATAACTTTACTATTGACGATATTATTAAACTTACTGATATATATATTGAGAAAAATAAAAGAAATTATAGAAAACAAGATCAACATTTAAAAATTGCTAGAGCTACTAGAGATATAATTCACGATAATTGGAGAGAAGGAAACGGTAGACCTTCAAAAGAAAAACTTGTTAAAGATTATGTAAAAGAAAATCCCGATGATAATCCTACAGAAATAGCTAGAGCTTTAAAAATAAGTAGACCTACTGTTTATAAATATTTATAAATTGTATGTGTATTTGGGAAGTGTTATTATATAAATAGTGATACACGATGTAACACGCGTGTTACGCATAATGATACGCAGATTAACACGCGATGATACGCGTAAAGGGGCGTTATTTATATGAGCGAAAAAATATATACAATATTAGATTTAGCAGAAGAATTTGGAAAAGATAAACAGTCGATAAGAAGAAGAATAGCAAGACTTAGACTTCAATCTTTAAATAAAGATACTAGGAAGTATTCTAATGATCCATTAGAGTATAATTATGAGACTTATCTTGAATTAGCTAAAGATTTTGGTGTATCAAAAAGTAGTACAAGTGATACGCACAATAATGCACCAAATGATACACTAAAATACGATGAAAATTTAAGTAAAGATAAACTAATAGAAGTTTTAGAAAGAGAACTTAAACATTCTAAAGAAAAACTAGAAAAATCAGATCAGGAGAAAGAGAATTTATATAAATTGCTTAGTCAGCAACAACAATTAAGTCTTATTGATAAAAATAAAATAAAAGTATTAGAGTTAGAAATTGAAGAAGTTAAAGGATTAGAAATAGAAGCAGATAAAAGAGATAGTGATGAATTAAATAAAGAAGAAAAACCTAAGTGGTATGATATCTTTAAGAGAAAAAGACAAAGTTTGTGACGCGTAAGTAGTATTATATGCAACAAATAAATCTAAAGGACTGCTTTCAGGCAGTCCTTTAGATTTATCCATTAAACAATTTATAGCTATTAAACAATGATAAAA
>CAZKGV010000038.1:0-2470 GCA_964552625.1 uncultured Acholeplasmataceae bacterium
CATGATATCTACCATCTCCAGCAGGCTCCAGGCCATAGGCTTGATAGTAGTCAGTCCAGCTCATGGATAGATAAGGCAGCCAGGAGCCATATATCTTAAAGTCTGCTGAGTCCAGTGGTATCTGGCCATCTCCTTCAAAGTTGGAGGCAGCCAGGAGCTTCTGGATAGCATGGAGAGCTCTATCCTGATTCTCAGACAAGTCTAGGCCATAGGAAACTGTTTCCAGGCTGTCTATATCCTCTCCTAGTATGAGCTGCCTGCCTTTAGCTTCTATGCCATGCTTCAGCTGTTCTGTATGCATACTGGCTCTGAAGTAAGGCTTTACAGCTTGCTCAGAAGTGCCATCAGAGGATATTACTCTAGGCTGTTCTCCTTCCAGGAAGGCTGATAACTTAGAAGATACAGCCACTTCTTCAGTGTTTTTATCTTCAGTCTTAGGCATCTTCAGCCTCCTTCTCCAGCTCTTCAGCTATCTCATCTGCCATCTCCTGAGCCAGACTACCTTCCTCCTGCTCTTCATACTCTAGGCTATGGATGGCTTCCTGCCACCAGTCAGCTCCTAAAGCTATGGCCATCCTCTCCTGATAGTATCTTAAGCTCTTAGCTGTAGGCTTCAGCCTGCCTATCTTCAGCTGATATGGCTTGTTAAAGTCTCCTAAGCCTAGCTCTTCATACCAGCTATGAGCAGTAAAGAAGAGGCTATCTATATCAGCATTAAAGACATTAACTATCAGCTTTATCTGCTCATGCTGCTGTCTGATATCTTCCAGGAAGTCTACTCCTACTACATGACTGATAGCATCCATGACAGCCTGGATGGCCAGGAAGCCTTTTATCCTGTCTTTAATAGCATCCAGGAAGTCTTCTATCTGCTCTCTCTCCTTCTTTATGTCAGGACTCTTCTTAGAGCTAAAGACATCCTTTTCTATCCAGTAGCCTCTCTCATCTATCTCATCAGGCTTAGGATTCTGGATAATAGCCACTCTCATAGACTGAGCCATATCTTTAGGCCTGGCAGCTGTCATCTCATCTAAGTTAGGCTTATAGATATCTATCCACTCCATCCACTCAGGAAGGCCAGTCTCATACAGCTCTTCTCCTATGAAGGCTGTCAGCTCTATAAGGCTATCTACTTCTTCTTCTGAGAGCTCTCCAGCCAGCCAGGCATCCAGTTTATCTACTGTATCTTCAGCAGGCTGATAGTTTATCTCTCTCTTGTAGAAGTCATATAAGTCCTGTTTATCCTTCACTCTAAGAGGAGTTAAAGTGCCTTCTGTTATCAGCTGCTGTATCTCCTGGATAGCAGTCTTCCACTCCAGAGGCCAGCTTCCAGCCTCTTTATCTTCTGGATAGTCTTCAGCTCTGCTCTCTAAGACTTCTCCTAGTGATACAGGAGCTTTTAGTAGGAGCTCTCTCTGCTTCTGGCTGAGCTCTTCATACTGCTTCTGAGTAACTATGGCTGGAAAGTTAAACATAAGGCTCCAGTTATGAGCTGACTTCTGAAGTAGTCTCTCCAGCTTCTTATCTAGCCACATCAGATAAAACTGAGCTTCCAGAGCGTATATCTTAGCATCCTTCAGCGTGTAGTCTACTAGCTCATACAGCCTGATATAGCTGTTATAGACTTCAATATCATGAGAAGTCTTTAGGCTGGACTTGATAGCAGCCATATCTCTACTATCCAGGAAGCCTTCCTTGCCTCTGTCTACCAGCCAGTTGTCCTGGAGAACTAGCTTACCAGCCTTCTCTCCAGTTAGTCCTTTTAATAGCTTCCTGATATCTTTTTTAGTTGTCATACTCATCTTCTTTTATCCGCATCTAAAGCCTCCAGCCTGGCTAGCCTCTCATCTATGACTATCAGCTCATAGACTTTTATCATGTCCAGGATGATAGACTGCTCTTGTCTACACTCCTCCAGGCTTATCATGCCTGCTCTATATCTGACTAGTATCCTTCTGAGCTCTTTAACTAGTGCCTTTACATCCATAAGCTATATCCTCCTAACAGGAAGCCACAGGAGACTCTCTAAGCCATTTTTAGAGCCATACATAGCATTTAATACCTTGCTTCTGTTCAGTTTTATGTCAGTTTTGTTCATGGCTTCAGCTCCTCTATCTCCTGAGTGGAGAGAGGCCTGATATCTACCTTCTCCTCCTCCAGAGCCTGGTATACCTTCAGCTCCATGTCCAGGAGCTTCTCAGTAGGTATCTCAGAGTAGTCTCTGCTTCTCAGCTCCTTCTGGATATGCTTTAACTGCCTTCCTAACTGAGTTATCTTCTTCTGCTTAGTCATGTAGTATCTCTCATAGAGTGCATCCAGCTCTTCAGCCTTCAGAGTAGCTATCTCTCCTTCCAGCTCCTGCCTCCAGCTTGATAGAGTGCCTATGCTTACATCTAGCTTCTTAGATATCTTCCTATATGAGTAGCCTTTAGCTCTCAGCTCTATAAACTCATGCTTAAGCTCAGTTTTA
>CAZKGV010000038.1:2497-5996 GCA_964552625.1 uncultured Acholeplasmataceae bacterium
CATTTAAGCTCCTGTTTTCTATGTCTGTAATACTGCCTTTATAGACATACATAGGTATTTAAGCCTCTTCTGGCTCTGACTCAGGCTCAGCTTCACTGAAGTATTCAGCCAGGCTATCCTCTGAGACATACCATCTCCTGGCCAGCTTCCTACCTCTGAGCTTGCCATCTCTGAGATACTTCCTGATAGTTGTCTCCTGGACTTCTAACAGCTCAGAGAGCTCTTCTACTGTATAAAGACTGATACTTCCTATCTTCTTAGGCATCTCTGCCTCCTCTCTTATCTAGAACAGGCCTCCAGCCTGCTTATCTGTTATCTTCAGAACTGGCTGATTAAATAACAGTGTGAACTTGCCTCCAGCCTGTCCTGCTCTGTTCTTTAGTATGTAGACTTCCATATCTACAGGCTGACTGGCAGCAGTGCCAGAGCCTTCCTGCTGCTCTCTATCATCTACTGCCTTAGTGTATAAGCCTAAAACTAAGTTGGCATCCTGCTCTATGTCTCCTGACTCTCTCATGTTATCCAGTTTAGGCCTGGAGCTAGTTTTATCTCTTGTCAGCTGTGCTCCTAAGATGATAGGTATGTCATGGCTGACAGCCTGCTCTAAGAGAAGGCTGGAGATATACTTGATATCCAGGTATCTCTGGCCATCCGACTTCCTGCCTAGTGGTATCCTCTGGATATAGTCCACTATGACAGCTCCAGTATCTCCTCTGGAGGCTAAAGTATCTATAACAGTGGCTAAGTCATCAGCTCTATACATCACATCACTAACTGAGAGCCTTCCTGTTAAAGTTAACTTCTCATATTCTTCCAGAGCTGCTTCAATTTTTTTATTAGAGCCTCTCTTATCCTTCATGTAGTTAATATAAGCCTCTAAGTTAGTCTTATCATGGAGCTTCTCTTCTGCCTGTATCATGATGAGCTTGAGTCCTATAGTCTTCCTGGCTTCTTCATAGCTGAAGTAGTAGAACTTCTTCTCAGGATAGGCTCTCATCATGTTAGCCAGGAGATTAAGCTGGAAGGTAGTCTTGCCATGTCCAGGCCTGGCAGATATGATAGTCAGAGCTCCTACTGGTATCCTGGCCAGCTCATCCAGCTTCTTATATCCAGAAGTCATGGCTGGAGTAGTAGAGATGATATCTGTAGTCAAGTCATCCAGGAGATAAGGCTCAGGAGGCTCTATGCCTCTGCTAGTCCTGACTTCTCTCAAAGCTCTGGCCAGTGAGTCTTCAGCTCCTATGATATCTGCTGCCTCTGTCTTCTCCTGGATATCTCTGAGATGGCCTGACAGAACAGCCTGAGTCTTCCTGGTATAAGCTGACTGCTTAGCCTTCTCCAGCCTGCTCTCCAGCTCCTCATCAGAGAGCTCTGTAGCCTTCTGTAAGCTATCTTTGAAGCCTTTAGCCACTATCACATCATCTATCTCTGTATAAGCCTCTAAAGCCTCCTCCAGTGCCTTATCCATGCCTCTATCAGTGGCTATGTCATGCCTGGAGACTATCCTTCTGGCCATCCAGACAGCTCCTCTCTCAGCCTTATCCAGTGCGTTCTGGAACGGCTCAGCTCCTGCCTTCCTGACTAGCTCATCAGCATCCTTATAGCCTTCTGGTAAAGATATGACATAAGCTCTCATACTTGTTTTATCCAGGCTTCTGAGTATCCTCTCAGTGGCTCTCTGGCCAGGCTCATCCATATCCAGAGCCAGTAGTATCTGCTTAGTGCCTACTGCCTCCAGCATATGGAGCTGAGCAGCTGAGAGGCTAGTGCCTCCTACAGCCACTGCTTTAAAGCCTTTATAGTTGAGATAAGCAGCATCCAGGACTCCTTCCAGGAGGATAAGCTGCTCAGAGCCTCTGACTGAGCTAAAGCCTATCATGCCTTCATCCTTCTTCATGCCATAGCTGTATTTATACTTAGGCAGTCCTTTAGCCTTCAGCTCTTCTCCTGGCATGACAGCTCTACCTACTATGCCTGTAGCTCTGCCAGCAGCATCTCTCCAGAGGAGCGTCAGCTGATAGTCTTCTCCAAAGCCTTTAGTAAGCAGTCCAGACTCTCTCATCTCCTGCTCAGTGTAGCCTTGCTTCTGAAGATACTCCTGGAGTGCCTGCCTATCTGTATAAGCTCCTAACTCCATATCATACATATCATCCAGGCTGTAGCCTCTCTCCAGGATATAGTCTACGACTTCCTGAGAGCTATCCAGGTAGTCCTGATAGAAGGTATCCATAAAGTAAGCCTGAGCAGCCTCCAGGATATCAGCCTTCTTAGTGTAGGACTGATAAGCCTTCTGGCTCTGAGGAGATAGCTCCACTCCAGCAGCTTGAGCTAACTCCTGGAGAGACATCATGAAGTCATAACCTTTAGTCTTCTGTAGGAAGTCTATCCAGTCTCCTGACTCTCCACAGTGCCAGCATCTCCAGACTGGCTTCCTGCTGTTATAGCTCAAGTGCTGCTCTTTACCACAGAGAGGACAGTCTACCAGCGTCTCCTGGCCTCCCTTCTGCCTCTTCTTCTCTCCTAAGCCTGAGAAGAGCTCATCCTGGTAGCTTCTGGCTAAAAGTATAGAGTAGATATTCTGTATGTCAGTCAATAGTAGCCTCCTGCTCAATATAATTTCTCCTGGAGGATAAAACTTATCTGAAGCCTCATCCTCCAGTTTATTAACTTACTCCAGGCCAGCTGCTCTCCTCATAGCCTCTACTGAGCCAGCCTCATCTACCATAGTAGGAAACTCAAAGCCTTCACTCTCTGCCACTTTAGAGATAGTCCTGGCCAGCGCATTTAAAGAGCCATCCTGGACAACAGCTTGATAGCTTGCCTTCCTTAAGTCTTCATATGCAGTAGGTGTATCATAAATATAGTCATCTATGCCTCCTGTATATGATATGCCTTGAGCCTTATACACGCTCCTTAAGACTTTTAATACTGACATATTGCCTTTGAATATATTATTAATTTTTCTTACAGTCTCAGCATCCAGCTCAGAGCCAGCCATCTCTATAGTCTTCAGAGCTGCCTGATACTCCAGGCTATCCAGACTCAGGCTGCCATGCTTCTCTTCTGCCTTCTCCTTTAGTCCTTCCAGGAGCTCAGCTATCTCCTCATGCTGACTCTGTTTAATTGCCAGCATCTCATCTTTGAGCTGTCTCTTCTTCTGCTCAATATACTCTGAGCTATAGGTATCAGTCTGAGCATCCAGCTTAGCCAGCTCAGACTTATGAGTCTGCCTGGCTGCCACTGCTTTTTTTAGTGCCTTCTCTAGTAACTGAATTTTATATTCCATGTCATACTCCTTATAGTTATGTTTTAGTTAAGTTTTAGTTGTGTCTGTATCCAGCGTTTTAATATCGTTTATCAGTCCTTCTGGCCTCCAGTCATATGTCTGCTATTCTATCTTTACAGTCATACACTGACTGTCAGTCCTCAAGCTCATCCAGCTCCTCCAGTGAGAGGCTCTTGATATCTCTTGATACCTTGAGCCTTTTATTCTGCCTTA
>CAZKGV010000039.1:0-5937 GCA_964552625.1 uncultured Acholeplasmataceae bacterium
GCTTTTTTATATCTTTTGTTTTCTTTTTTTATTAAAACAACTAGCAAAACAGTAAGTAAAGCTGCAACAACAATAATTACAAACGATAGTATTGTTTTATCTAGGTTAGTCAATAAAATATTCATATATTTTTTTCCTTTCTAATTTATCGTAAAAGATTTAATCATCTTCAAATATTAAATTATTACATCTTTTTTATCTTCTTTTTTATCTTTTCTGTTTTGCTTAATTAAAAACATCACAACTGTAAATACCCACAACAAGAATGTTATTATCAACAAAATTGTCAGCAAATAATCTGGTTGAGCATCCCTTGTTACCGATAAGCGGTAATAAGATACGCTTCCATCTTGGGCTTCAACTTTAATCAATACCACGTTTTTACCGGATTCAATATCATCGACAGTAAGAGAAACTTCATCTGATGGTTGACCTTGTTCGTAACCTATTACTGAAACTTTAGCATTAGGATTAAAAGCTTTTGCGCTAAGTGCAATTTGATTAACTTTTCTACCAACAGAAAGCCTATAAGAATATGTATTCTTATCAAAGACAAGCCCGTATCCACCAACAGAAAGTGATGATAATTGACTATTATTATTAGGTATTTCTCGTTTTGATAATTTGATTACATAGACTTGTGTTTCCAATCCGTCTGCTGAGCTTACATGAATTCTAATTGTTTCTTCTTCATTTCCTACCCGATAAGTTCCAAAACCGGCGACTTGTGCTCCGTCTCTGTCTTGAGCAGCACCAGTTATTCTAACAAAGCTAGTGTCAGTATCAACTTTAACTACATATTCCATCTCCACTGGATCGAAGGTGAAATCATCATATTCAATGGAAATATCATCATCGTATACCTGTCCATTACAACCTTTAATAATTAATGTCTCTAAAAGTGCATTGCTATCCACATAATCAATAGTAATTGTATAAGTATTTACATCTCCGCTTTGAGCAGTTACCGATACTGGAAAAACATTTTGACCATTTTGTAGTGTCTTACTGCCTAGGCCTTGAATAGTTGCGTTAGTATCTGTTGTTGCCCCTATGCTTATTATTGGACTGCTTTGTTGTGGTATTGAAAGAGAATATGCATTAACATTTGGATCAAAACCAGCAACTAATACTCCATTAACTGTTAGACTGTTAAGAACATTATCAGTTTGAGCTTCAGTTCTAATAACTTCAATCACATAAGTCTCAGATTCATTGACTTGGCTTTGTGATTTAACATAAACGTTATAAGTAATTGTATTGGATGAACCAAATGATTTAATCCCTGCTCCATAAACTTGACCAGTCGATGAAACAACCACATTAACATTGCCTACATAATATGGCACTATGACTGTGTATGAATAACTAGTCTTATCAAACGGTGCACCGGCATTAAGGTTTGTTCCTAAATAGTTAACTGAATCACTACCAAAGAGATTAAGTTCTTCAATTTCCGCAACATCTTCTAATCTAACATCACGATAAAAACTAATTGTATATTTTTCAATTTTTCCGCTTTCGGCCATTACTGGAATAGAAATAATTGTGTGGTATTTACCGTCAATTAATCCTTCTAAAAGCTGATTACCGGTATTATAAACATTAGATTTAGAACTTGTGGTTGTGGCTGAGATATTAACAGACATAATATTATCATCATCTAAATAAATTATATAATCGGTTGTTGAACTCTTAAATGGAGAAGTAAAATCAAGTAAATTACCGTTGGCATCATGGACAACCAAACTAGCTAACGTTGCATCGTCATCTGGAGTTTGCCTTGTTACAACAACTTGATATTGATGACCAACATCTCCACTTTCAGAAATTGCATATAAGTTATAAACATTTGTCCCAATTGCTAAGTCAGTTTTTATACCTGTACCAACGATAGTTGATTTTGCATTTGCTGTTGCAATAACATTAACCAAACTTACATCATAAGGAACTATTACATTATAAACATAAACGGTTTTATCAAATGCTGGCGTTATCAAGTAGTTTTGAACACCAATTGAATAAATATCATTATCATAACTAATACTATTGATGATAACTGTATATACTCTTTGCGACAAATCCTCCGCCTCAACCGTTAAAATGATTGTATTTACACCAGAAACTATATTTTTAATTCCGTTACCTGTAACTATTGCATTTGGATGGTTTTTAACACCTAAAATATTAACTTGATTAACCAAAGCTTCATCAACACTAATTGAATAAATAAGAGTTTGCGGATCAAAGTTTGCCACTGAGACACCATCAACTTGTAAATCAAGCAAATAATTATCAGCACTAGGCGCACTTCTTGTTACATTAACAGTATAAACATTACCAATCTGCCCACTTACTGAAGTCATAAAGAAACTAAATGTTGTTGTTTGCGTATAATCAGGATTAAGCGCCTGAATTCCAGTGTTATTAGATACTGCTCCGTTTAGGTTTTGAATATTTAGGTTTAAATCAGTTACCTTATAAGGAACTGTTATATTATATGTTTGATTAGCTGGATTAAAGATATTTACTGCTCCACTACCAGTTTTACCTAAATAATTTATTGTATCATTACCAATTAGCGAGATATCATTAACACTAACATCGTCTTGCGGATCAACATTTCTTGTTATAGCAATTCTATAAGTTTTTTTGCTTATTCCATCTTCAGCTGTAACAACTACTAAGAAAGTCTCTGTTGACACCCCTTGAGCAGTAGTTAAGGTTTTTGGCCCATCGCCAGTTATTGTTGCATAAGCACTACTAGCTGTTGCATCAATATAAACCTCAGAAACATTTGTTCCCGATAAATCAATCGCATAATTATAGCCTAAAGGATTGAAAACCGGAAGCATTATTAAATTAAGTCCGCCAACAACATTTTCTCTAACCACTAAATTGCTTAAACTTGCATCAGTGTCTTTTTCAACCTCTATTACAATCGTATAAACTCTTTGTGATAGACTTTCATCTTCTGGTTGAACGAAAATATAATGCGTCTTTTTCGTTGCTGAAACAGTTGTAGACCCACCAACAACTTTTGCTTTTGCAGGACCAACTGCTTGAATAGTCAGTGTCGTTGCTTCTTTTTTAATTGTAATATTAATCAAATCATTGGTTAAATCAAAGTTCGTATGAACAACATTATTTGGATTTTCCGTAATTGTTAATGACTTTAACTCATCATCAGTATCGCCCAAATCGCGCGTTACTGTAATAGAATAAATCATTGGGCTAATATCGCCGTTTTGCGCTACTGCTTGCAGAGTTATTGTTAAAGGAACTCCTGGCGTTAAATGATAAACTTTCATATTATTGCCTGCTCTTAGGCTCGCTCCAGTTGATAGATATGCAATTAGCTGAACACTTGAAATTGAATAAGGTACTGTTATTGATTGTTGAATAGTTATATCGGGGTCAAATAAAGAATCAAAATAATTATTATTATCACTACCAATTAATTCAACCTCGATTACATCATTTTCATCATTGATAAAGTTGCCTTGTGATTTAATGATTCGAATTTCATAGTTTTTCTCAGTTCCATCCTCAGCTGTTACTTTGATCGGATAAACCTCAAATATCGAACCATCTCCTTGTGTTCTTACAATTTTATTACCAATGCCTGTAATAGTTGCGGTTGGCTCTTGAGTGGTTGCTTCAATTCTTATATCATCAATTACATCTTGATCATTAATATTAATTGTAATAATATGTGTTTTATTATCTGGATCAAATGGCGCATCAAAATTAAAGTATTTATTATTGTTTATATCAAATACTTTCAAACTCTGCAATAATGCATTGCTGTCGCCCGGATTGCGAGTAACTTTTATTTTATATTCGCTTCCTTTTTCTCCTGATTCACTAATCGCATATACAGTAAACTCATTTAAACCTACAACAAGCGCTTTAGTTCCTGTTCCAACTTTAGTTGCGTAACTATTTTCAGTAACTATATCAATAAGCACACTATTAGTTGAATAATTCACGTCAGCAAACTCATACTCGAATATGCCACTAACAACAGCTTTTGTTTCACTATCAACTTTTAGCTCTAAAACATTATTGTTTGGATCAGCAACTGTAATCTTAATTGTATAAGTAGCTGTTGAACCATCTTCTGCTTCAACATAAACATATTTAGTATTAAGACCCGCAGTTAATTGAACAAGACCAATATTACCTGTTACTTTTTGTTTTGGATGACCTTTAGTAAAGTTGATTGTAACTTCGCTATGATCTCTGTTTAAAGTTATCTCATAGGTGGTTATCATACTATCAAATGTAATTAGATTATTCAAATCTTTATCAATTACCGCTAAATCATCTAAAAGTTTATTAGTGTTTGCTGCGTTTTTAATAATATTTATTTTATAAGTTGTTTTACTAACCCCATCTTGAGCAGTTACTACAACATTATATGTATTAAGACCAACCTTGGATATTGACCTTACCCCATCACCACTGACTGTAGCGGTTGATTTATTAGGTACAGCAATAATATCGGCAAAATTATCAGAGTAATCTACATTATCAACCAAAGTCGCTTCATTATTAGCATCAAATATTAGCTGATGAGTTGTTCCATCAACCTCAACACTCGCACTAGCAAGCGTTGAGTCGTCATCTGCTCTTAAAACTTCAATCAGATGAGTTTTAATCGTGCCATCTTGAGCTTCAACTTGAAATGAATAAGTCTTAAGTACGTTGACTTGTAAAGCTAGCGTATCTGTGATTTGCCTATCTGTTCCATGGCCAACAAAGGTAGCCGTTGAGGATTGCGCTAGTGTTGCAAGTAATTCTAATTGATCAACTTCATCTCCTACTTGTAAACTATATTTAACAGTTCCACTTGCATCGGTGATAACTGCGTCAGCAATATAATCATAACCATCATGAACCAGACTAATACTTTCAAGATCAACTGATGAATCGCCCGCTTTACGTGTAACTTGAATCTTATATGTAATTCCGTCATCGCCTGACTCACTAACCGCATAGACAGTAAACTCATTTAAGCCTTCAACAAGCGCTTTAGTTCCGGTTCCAACCTTAGTTGCGTAACTATTTTCAGTTACAATATCAATAACTGCACTGGTCTTTGAGTATGCGACATCACTAAACACATAAACAGTTGTTCCACTAACAACAGCTTTTACTTCACTATCAACTTTTAACTCTAACACATTATTGTTTGTATCTTCTACTGTAATTCTAATTGTATACGTTTGTGTTGCTCCATTTTCTGCTTCAACATAAACATATTTAGTATTAAGACCTGCCATTAATTGAACAAGTCCGATATTACCTGTTACTTTTTGTTTTAGATGACCTTTAGTAAAGTTAATCGTTACTTCGCTATGATCTCTGTTTAAAGTTATATCATAAGTGGTTGTTAGACTATCAAATGTAATTTGATTATTCAAGTCTTTATCAATTACCGCTAAATCATCTAAATACTTGTTGGTATCCGCTGCATTTTTAATAATATTTATTTTATAAGTTGTTTTACTGACCCCATCTTGAGCAGTTACTACAACATTATATGTATTAAGACCAACCTTAGATATTGACCTTACCCCATCACCACTGACTGTAGCGGTTGATTTATTAGGAGTAACAATAATATCAGCAAAATTATCAGAATAATCTACGTTATCAACCAAAGTTGCTTCATTATTAGCGTCAAATATCAGCTGATAGGTTGTTCCATCAACCTCAACACTCGCACTGGCAAGCGTTGAATCGTCATCTGCTCTTAATACTTCAATCAGATGAGTTTTAATCGTACCATCTTCTGCTTCAACTTGAAATGAATAAGTCTTTAATACATTAACTTGTAAAGCTAGCGTATCTGTGATTTGTCTATCTGTTCCGTAGCCAACAAAGGTAGCCGTTGAGGATTGCGCTAGTGTTGCAAGTAATTCTAATTGA
>CAZKGV010000040.1:0-5796 GCA_964552625.1 uncultured Acholeplasmataceae bacterium
CTCGCAAATATTTCTATCCAATTATTAATGCTTGTTCTTGCTATAAGGATTACCCAACAGCTGGTGCAGAGAAAACACCAATTGCTGCCCGTATTGCAGAACGAGTTCTAACTCTACCGATGTATGCTGACCTGGCACTTTCCGATGTGAAACGAATCTGCGACATTATCAAAAAACTAAAAGGATAGACCATGAATGCAAATAAAGATATCCAATACATAGCACCTGAAATTCATGCGGGGGGAGGTACCCAGTCTAAGTTAAGAGACTCCAATATAGAGCTGTACAGAATCGTTACCATGTTACTGATCATTTCCCATCATTATGTGGTCAACTCGGGGTTAACGGTAGCGGATGGTGCTATTTACTCCAACCTGAGCTCACCTCGATCTATATTTCTTCTTCTTTTTGGCGCATGGGGAAAGACAGGCATCAATTGCTTTGTGCTAATAACCGGTTACTTTATGTGCAAGTCGCAAATCACATTGCGAAAATATGCAAAGCTGCTTAGTGTGATATATTTCTATAGGATTATCTTTTACTTTGTGTTTTTGCTTACAGGCTACACGTCTTTTTCGTTGACCGGGTTGATAAAACTAATTCTTCCGGTGACAAGTGTCAGTACAGGTTTTGTCAGCTGTTACCTGATCTTCTTTCTATTTATACCCTTTTTGAACATACTTGTTCATAATATGACGAGAATACAGCATAGATGGCTTCTCATTTTAGTTATCTTCGTGTATGTAGTGATGGCAACTATACCGAAAATTACTGTTACAATTAATTATGTGACATGGTTTATTGTGCTGTACTTCATATCTTCATATGTGCGTCTGTATCCACAACGAATCTTTGACAGCACAAAATTCTGGGGCTGTGCAGCGCTGACTTCGTTTTTGATTTCTACACTGAGTGTTATTATATGTACATACCTTTTGCCAAAAGTAGGGTTTTCACCCATGCCCTATTATTTTGTTGCTGATTCTAATAAAATTCTTGCGGTGACAACCGCACTGAGTGGACTTCTTTTCTTCAAGAATCTAAAAATCGGATACAGCAAATTAATCAACAGCATAGCGGCTACTATCTTTGGTGTGCTTCTTATTCACGCAAACAGCGATGCAATGCGTCAATGGCTGTGGAAGGACACACTGAATAATGTTGGAATGTATAGTTCACCGTGGTTGGTAATTCATGCATTCGGAAGTGTTATTGGTATATTTATTATCTGCTCTTTGATTGATATGTTACGCATTCGGTTTGTTGAGTCGCCGTTCTTCGACTTATGGGACAAGCATATTTCACAATGCTGTGAAAAGAGAAAAACCACCACATGTTCCATACAAGCTTACCCCAAAAGAGAGGGAGAACCAATATGAAAGGTATTATTTTGGCCGGCGGTAGAGGGACACGCCTTTACCCGATGACCAAGGCTGTCTCCAAGCAGTTACTGCCAATTTATGATAAGCCTTTGATATATTACCCGCTTTCAATACTGCTTTTAGCAGGCATAAAGGAAATTCTTATCATTTCCACCCCTGAAGATACACCTGTCTATGAAAAACTTCTGGGTGATGGTAAACGAATTGGTGTAAAGCTGTCATATAAGGTGCAGGAGAGTCCGAGAGGTCTGGCGGATGCATTTATTCTCGGTGAAGAACATATCGGTGTTAACTCAGTTTGCTTGATATTGGGGGACAATCTTTTTTATGGACAGGACCTGACGCGAATTTTGAGAGATGTCATTGCTCGAATGGAAATAGAAGGCGGTGCTACCATTTTTGGATATCCGGTGAAAGAGGCTCGTTCCTTCGGTGTTGTCGAATTTGATAAGCAGTACAAGGTTTTGTCCATTGAAGAAAAACCGGAACATCCCAAGTCCAATTACGCTGTTCCCGGTCTTTACTTTTATGACAACAAAGTTATCGAAATAGCCCAAAATGTCAAACCCTCTGCCCGCGGCGAGTTGGAAATTACCGCTATCAATAATGCATATCTGGCCCTTGGCGAACTGAATGTTCATCTAATGGGCCGCGGTATGGCATGGCTGGACACCGGCTCCCCTGAAGGGATGCTTAAAGCTGCAGAATATGTGGAGGCGGTACAAAGCAGACAAGGATTTTACATCTCCTGTATCGAAGAGATTGCCTGGCGCCGAGGTTTCATAGATAGTAAACAGCTGCTGAAGCTTGGAGAGGAACTGCAGATGACCGATTATGGCCAGTATCTGATTTCCCTGGCAGAGGAAGAAAAAAAATGAATCTTATTGTTTCGAGTGCCATGGGATTCTTCGAATTTTATCTTCATATTCTGGAGAACCATTACGCCTACAAGCAGAGGCCGAGAAAAAAGAAGAGGCACAGGGCGTTTAGAAAGCAACTATGCTATCTTTGCCGCAACTTGGTAAGTATCGTCCGTCTGGAAGCGAGACTGTCATCATGATGAAACTGGCCCGTTTGCACCGGGGCTTTTTATTTTAAAGAACAATTTTGCGTCCTCAGAGTTTAAATGTTACTGCAAGCAAGACGATTTTTGCCTGCGGCAGCATCGTTTTTGAAATATCGGGCTTGTGGACGAAACCCTAAAATAGCGATTTTGTGCAGGATACCTAATCGGAGGAGAAGAAATATGGATACGGGGAAAGTCGGAGAGTAAATAGCTTTTCTGAGAAAAAGAGTTAGGATGACGCAAATAGATTTAGCTGATCGTATAGGAAATAAGTGACAAGGCGGTTTCAAAATGGGAGAGAGTAATTAGTTTGCCAGACATCTCGTATTTAACAAAATTTGCGATCATTCTTGGCATAGATTCAGAAAGTCTTCTAGCTGGCGATAGCTACCGAATGCGAAGCCGCTTGGTCCCACCAGCAATCACCAAAACAAAGGAGGGAAAAGAACAGTTGGGAAAACCTAGTTGACGACTTTTGGTAGCTAAAATGCCGGTTTCTAAGTGGCCATTGACAGACAGATAACCCATATATTAATGCTAATACAATGATTTATAATAAACTATTGGTTTACTGTTTTTATGTGATAAATACTGCTAATCGTGATGCTACCTCATATTAACAGATAGTCGGTTGTTTATTCTGAAATAAAATATAATAATCAAGAGGAGCTATTAAGTCGGAATATAAAACAACTTCACAGGAGAACACAAATGCAACTGCGTGATAAATGGTACATAAAGCTAAAAATATTTACGGGGATCGAAATATGAACACTAAGCCAGCGATGCAAGTTAGTGATAAAGTGAAGGGCATTCCTGAAGCTTTGTCTGTTTACATTAATAATGTTGTCTATAAAATGAAAGGGGAGGGAGTTAAGGTAACGACTCTTTCTCTTGGGGAAGCTTACTTTGATATTCCGTTCTATGGATTTGAAGGGCAGGATATCGTAAAAGGATATCATTACTCTGAAAGCCTTGGCTTAAAGGAGTTGCGTGAAAAAATTGCCGAATATTACAAAAAACAATACGGTGCAGCTATTGATAGCAATAAAGAAATACTTATTTCTGCAGGTTCTAAGCCTATTATTTATATGGCATTACAAGCTATTTTGAATGCAGGTGATGAAGTGCTTGTTCATGAACCAGCATGGCTTAGCTATCCTGAACAGGTTAAATTGGCAAACGGTGTGCCTAGGTTCATTCCATATGATTGTCCAGTAAGCGAGTTTAAGAAATATACCACTAATAAGACTCGTATCCTTATTCTAAATAATCCCAACAACCCTGCAGGACGACTTTATAGTGAGGAAGATTTAGTAAAACTATACGCATATTACAGAGCCCGTGGAATCTATATTCTTCTTGATGAAGCGTACAGTGATTTTCTCGATGTGGGAAGCTTTAAGTCGATGATCAATGTTGTTCCTGATAAGGACGGTATCATTGTAGTTAATTCCTTGTCTAAAAACCTGGGCATATCTGGCTGGCGTGTAGGTTATGTAATATCGACACAAGAAATCATCTTTAATATTCTTAAACTTAACCAGCACTTGCTAACCTGTGCTTCCACGATACTTTTGATGTATCTGGCGAAGCATTTCGACGATATTTTGCAACGCACGCTACCGCAGGCAAAGGAAGTAACTAAAAAACGAAATCGGACAGAAGAATATGTGAGAAGTATAGGCCTCAAAACTCTTAGTGGTTCTTCCACTTTCTATATGTTTATAAATATAGGTGACTATATGTACTCATCTATTGATTTCGCGCTATACCTGCTATTCAAGCACCATATAGCTGTTGTTCCAGGATCTTCATATGGCGAGAGTACCGAAAGGTTCATTAGGGTTAGTGTTGGTGTGGAAACAGATGATACATTGAGGGATGCGATAAAAATTATTAAGAGGGTGATAGATAATCAAGAGTATGATGAACAATTCGTTCATGATAGTTTGAATAAATTAGGCATTCATAAGTTTAAAGCATTAGGGGTATCGTGATGGGAAAACAGACCGTTGTGGTAATCCCGGGAAGCGACTGGCAAATACCGATTATTAGGAAAATTAAAAGCGCAGGGTTAAGAGCACTGGTTGTAAACCCGTATGATGACTCACCAGCGTTCCCCTATGCCGATGGTCACTTGCAAAGCGATATATTTGACCGCGATGCAGTCATTACCTATTGCAAAGCCGAAAAAGCCGACGCAATAATTTCAGACCAATGTGACATTGCAATGCCTGCACTTGCGGAGTATGGGAACGTGCTTGGTTTAAGTACTCTTAGTGTTGCAGATGCACATTTGTTCACGAATAAGTATGCAATGAGAGAGTTTTGCATTAAACAGGGGTTACCGTCACCAGAGTATAAAATTTGTTATTCAGCAGATGAGGCTGTGGCTTTTTTTAGTAAAATGAATAAAAAAGCGATTATTAAGCCACTTGACAACAACAGTAGTAGAGGTGTTAGCATAGTTGAAAGCGCTGAAGATGTCATAGAACACTTTGATGAAGCACTTAATTATGCACGAGTCAACAAGGCTGTTCTATGCGAACGATATATTAATGGTGTCGAATTTTCTGTAGATGGCCTAAAAACCCCTGTGAAGCACTTTTCTTTGGCAATATCTCAGAAACGACACTTTGAACATAATAAAAATATAGCCTCTCAATTATATTTCACACATTACAATCGAAATTTTAACTATGACCTTCTTAGACAAACAAATGATGCTTTGATTGATGCTTCAGACCTTCAGTTTGGTTTAACCCATGCTGAGTATAAGTATGAGAATGGAATGTTCTATCTTATTGAGGTAGCGGCCAGAGGAGGAGGAAACTTAATATCATCGGATATTGTCCCGTACTTGTCAGGTATTGATAATTATGCCTATTTGATTGACTGTAGCCTTGGTAAAATTACAGCACCTGATTTTACGGCATTGCCAGAATATCGGGAAAGGTGCGCAGTACTTAAGTTCTTTGAAGGGCCGAAGAACGGTGGTGTCGTCGAACGTATTCATGGGCTTGAACCATTTAAGAATCATCCTTCAATTGTTGCTTTAAAGTTTAATTTTAGTGCGGGTGATACGATTGAGAATGCCAAATCTGATGCTGCACGTATCGGTTTCTACATTGCATGTTGCGAGAACAAGTTAGAACTCGATGCTTTGATGGAACAGATTGAAGAAAGAATTTATATAGTTTATAAATAGGTGACAGGATGATTATCTTCGAGAGGAGCGTGAGATATTAAAGAAAAGCAGCAGCCATCGTGTGTCATGACAACACAATTTTGATAGAAGGAAATAAATTGTGTCTTGCTGTATCAGAGATGAGGGTGGGCCCCTCG
>CAZKGV010000041.1:0-5518 GCA_964552625.1 uncultured Acholeplasmataceae bacterium
AACCGGAACTTGTTTCAAAAGACCACTTCCTTAATAACCCCGAAATAATTATTTAAAAAAAAGTAATTGCACCCTCATTTTTTGCCTTCAAAAAACACCAAACTTTAATAAGCAGATGCACTACGTTGGAGGTGTACATTCAATATAAACTCATCACTGGATGGTGCTTATTGTTATAAAGCCTATTTATAGCAGTCAGTTTATTTTATTAAATTTTTAAAATAAAAAATTGCATTCTCAAATTCACCCTTGTTTTGTTTATCAATCAACCTAACAAAGGTATTTTCATATATTTCAAAAAATTTATCCCAAAACCAGTAAGGATTTAAAATTATATAACCTTCTTTTATAGCCCAACCTTCTGTTAATTTATGATCCAAATATACCAATAATCCCTGAAATCCATGAGTATATGTATTCCTCATGTATTTATGAATTACGTCACAATATGAATCAATACTTTTCTTATCATTTTTGCCTAATCTAATTTCTAAATCCGTGTAAAAAGATTTTGTGGGCTTATACAAAAGACTACTATCTATAAGTTGATATATTGGTTTTGAATATTTTTTTGAAGTTTCAAAGGTTTCTTTTTCAATACTTGATTTATTACCAATAATTCTACCTAATGTTTCTATCCCAAGCAAAGTCAATATAGTTAATGGAAAAGGAGACCAAATCTTACATTTATTATTCTTTTCATATTTAGTTAAAGGTATAATTTGATTTATCAAAAAAATATCTAAGCGTGCTTTAAGGGCTTTAATCATCTCTTTTTCATCATTTATATCCCGAGCATCTTTATATGTAAGATTGCCTGATCCCCAAGGATTATTTGAAAATATCGCTTCATCTGGAACTATCATGTTGATCTCTTTTTTTTGATTCTCCCCAATGATTAAATGCAAGAGCAGTTGTGGTTTTCAAGACAATTACCTATCCGCCATCACAAAAATTTATTAAATGCTACATCTTGAATTTACTATTTTACCAGCAATTGTTTTTACATCATATGGTACCTTCGAACTTTCACTCTTTGGACTTTTTATCTTTTTCTATTCCCTCTTTTATTAAACTAATGTCTTCCTCAATTTCAGGAAGAATACCTGCCAGTTCTTGTTGTCGCCTACGGTAATTATCATCCCAGGTATTAGGATCAGCTGGATTAATACCTTTCTCTTGGGCGTATTTAACTGAATTAAAGATTTTTTCGTAATTGTTGCTCATAACTTTATTTTGTTTCGTGAATTAGAACAAGACACAATAACGCACGTATTACTTTGTCAAAAGTCTGGTGGTTAAACATGTTTGGTAAACCCATTCTATAGCAGACATTATTTCTTATATTCTACCCTCTTTGGTCTGTAAAAAGAATTCTAAAATAATCAGCAAAATTTTCATGCAGCGCTTCCTTTATGATACCGTCTCGTAAAATTTTATCAAATGTCCTTAGTTGATAGCCGACAGCAATTTGCAATACGACAAGTATCGAAATACAGGTTACTTCTCTATCAGTTGTTACAAAGTTTATACGGGATAGACATTTTAAAGCTATCACAGCACCTGTAATTAGTACTATTACGGATTGCAACAGTATTTTTATTGGATCTTTTCAATTATGTCTTTCAATTTACCATTATGTTTATTGTCTTTTCTCCATGAATTTCCTTTTTTTCGTTTTTCCAATATATATCCTTTTTTGTCTTTGTAAATTTTAAATTCTTGTTTACTTTTATTTTTAGCGTAAATAATCCCATCATAAGCCCACCAATCTTTTGCAGACTTTTGATAATCAAATAAAGCTTTTAAAAATTCTGCACAAGTCTGATATCTTTTATCTTTATCTACATGTGTAGCTGTTCTGATAATTCCCTTTAATTTGTTTGAAACAAATGGTGGTAAACTATTACAATCCAATAGTTTTGATTTAACTATTTTCTGATTAATACACTCTTCAATAAACTGCCATTGCTCGAAGTTACCAGAAATTTTATTGAGTTTGTTTTTTTGCCTATCCGTCAACCAATCTGCTGCTGCCAGTGGAAAGAACCCTCCTAATAACTGAAACAAAATAACACCAACTTGATAGATATCAGATTGCTTAAAATAAACTCCGTCAATTATTGATTCATAAGGCTTATAGATAAAAGTGTTTTTAGAAGCAACAACTGAATTACTTGCTTCGGGGATTTTCTTTATCGAACCAAAATCGGCAATATAGGGTTGTAAACTATCTTTATCAATTAGAATATTATTAGGTTTTAAGTCTCGGTGGACAAAGTCATTTGGACTTTTATGAAGTTCTGATAACCCTTTTAGGATACCCTGAATTATAGAAATGGATGTTGAAGTTGATAGAATATTTTTATCCAAAAACTTCTGCAAATCTCCACCATTAATCTCAGGTGTTAGGAAGTATGCATGCTGGTCGCTTATTATTTTTGCATCATATATTTCCAAAATGTTTTCATGTCTTACCTCTTTCAGAAGTAAAGGTTCTTGATGTGATGAAATAAGGGAATTGTAATAATAAAACTTTAAAGCTACTCTGTCATTTAATATTTTTCGCTTCCCGAAATAAAGTTCACCATTTGCACCAGTATCAGAATAACGGTCTATTTCGACATCATTCTGACTTCGAATAAAATTTTTTATCTGATCGTCTACATTTATATCTTTTATCATTTACTCAATAGATAAACAGCAAGTTCTGAACAGGATTTTTGATAATTATACTTCGGTTTAAAGTCATTTTCATTTTTTTTAAAGAATGCTCTAATTGTCTGTGGCGCGACGAACTTAATAACAGACAACTTATATGTCTGAATTAAGCCTTCTAACTTAAAAGAAATTGGTGACGATGGAAACTTTGCTTTCAAACTCTTTGAACGTTTAAGAATTGCAATCTCATCAAATTGCATATTATCAAAGTGAGAATGAATAACATCAATAAACTCGTGGATCTCCTCTGAATTTTCATCGTCCTTTAATTCCAGTTTTGTCATTTTTCCTGTCACATCAGTTATCTCACTATTTTGCTCAAGAGCACAAAAAATAGCACAATTTCCTTTTATTTCGATTCCAAGTACTTTCATCTTTCTATTGTTTTTTATATTGTTAGTAACGTATGATGGTATGGTGTCGTGCGAGAGTTCGAAGCGAAAACTATTAGTTTGCGCCTGTCTTTTTTACGAGCCACAAATGCTCGCAGACCACTGAAACCCGCATGCATTATACCATATATTGGCAACAGTGTTTTTTATTTCGTCAATTCTTCCTGATTAATTGCAATATCCATAAGCATTTTCACCATACTTATCGGCATAACCCAGATTGAATTTGTATTTTTGGTAACTGCACATAAAACGCCAATACATTCACCAGTATCGTTTAGTACAGGGGAGCCACTCAATCCTGCCCAATCTTCATAGTCACTTATTACATCAGGCGTATTTAGCAAATAGTAATCACCTACTTTATCTATATATTTAAGTTCTTCTTTAAGTGTGTCAAGGCGATGCAAAATTATTCCTTTAAGTTCTGTTCTAATTTTTCCATAAACAAAATACATTTTATCTTTTGATGGTTCTGCAAAAAGTTCTGATGGAATTCTAAATTTAGGTTCACCTGCATTTACAGTAAAATCATTGAAACGAACTTCATCTGTTAAAAATCTGTATTGAAAATGTTTTTCCTTCATAATACAGACCGATACATCGAAAAGTTCAAGTGCATCATCTGGCTTTTTCAAATCAAATCTATCCATATAGTAAAAGCCTCCAAGTGGGGTTACTATTGTTGATAAAAAATCAGTTTCAGGTCTTACATTATTAAAAATTGAAACTACATAATCAGTCCCCGTCCTTTCATTGCAATCATAATCATCAGGATGAACAACATGGTCAGCTGTCACAAAAAAGACTTTTTGATTGTATTCAACCATAAATCCACTTCCAAATCCAATTGGTTTTTCACAATTTTTATCAGAAGGATGCGTCATCTGTGTTTGATAAGCGGTTTTGACTAACACTTCACAAAGAGGAAGTGTTTCTTTATTGGAGTCTTTATCTATCATAATTGTTAATTTTTAATGAGTCGAGTCTTTTTTACATTGTTGCCAATTCTAATATATACGCAACTTTATTTCCTTTAGGTATCCAAAAAGGGGTAAATAAGCGCAGTTTTATAAGATTTTTATTTAAAAAATTAATTTATAAGTTCTTAACAAAACATTCTTATATACGAAGTAAAATTAAAAAAGTTATAAGATGGTCATCAGTAAACAATTAGGAGTTTCGAGTTCAGTTATTTCGAGGTTTAATGACACAGTGACCTTAAGGAAAATAGGCTGAAAGCCTCATGGGTTTAATTATGCAAACAAGTTTAAGATCAATATTCCATTAAAAATCATTCCTTTATAAAATCCCTTGCTTTTTATATCTGTTTTATATCCTTTTGACCATCAATAACATAGAGGCACTTTTAATATTCCAACAAAACTTTTATACGTATATTGTATATTTTCGTAAATTGAACGTTGGCTACAATTTTACAAAATACGACTTCAATGTTTATTAAATAGGATATTATGGAGATTACACCTGAACAACTTGCAAAATATCAACAAAAAATGAAGAAAGAACAAGAAGAGATTATTAAGTATAATGAAATGGAAGCAAACTACAGGGAGCGGCTTAAACAAGGAAATTTAAAAATTGAAATCATATGGAGAGATGAAACCTCAAAATTAGATATGGACTTTTTGAAATCAATATTGAACAAGACCTTCTTTGATGATTTTAAACAAAATTTTTCGGTAGTTAAATTACAGCTTGACAGAATTCTAAACTTTCATTGTGAAAGTGAAGAAGAAGCAAATACTGTATATCCAAAAGATAGATTATGGGATTATGGTATAGGGCGTAGTGATACAAAAATCGTAAAAATACTTGAATATATTGAAAGCGGACAACCACTTAGTCCTCCTATTATCGACATTTCAGACAATAACCTTTTGTTATTTTACGATGGAAACCATAGAATTGCATTAGCTCGATTTTTAGGATTGAATGAAATTCCTTTCGCTGTAAGAACAAAAAATATAGAACGCCTAAAAAATCTGTAACAAATAAATAGGATTTTGAACGATGCGCAGCACCCAGCGATGAGTCTATGTTGACCGTAAGTCTTCGGCCTAATACATCTTGTTAGAAAGTAAGGTCTTCGTTTCCTTTAATTTAATAATTAATCATATTATTTTTAATACAAAATCATGTATCCTTATTTGCCGAAAATAGTAGATATTTAGTTGCCGGTAACATAAATGAGTTTCGAGTTTAGAGTTTGGAGTTTCGGGTTTTTGAGCAAAGCGAAATCCCGACTAACGTCGGGACAGGTTCCCGTGACCGCGTGAGCGGGAAACGGGAAGGGTTTAGGGTTTAGGGTTTAGAGTTTAATTAGTAGATTAGCAGATGTGATGATGTGATGATGTGATGATGTGATGATGTGATGATGTGAT
>CAZKGV010000042.1:0-5374 GCA_964552625.1 uncultured Acholeplasmataceae bacterium
GCCAACAAAGGTAGCCGTTGAGGATTGCGCTAGTGTTGCAAGTAATTCTAATTGATCAACTTCATCTCCTACTTGTAAACTATATTTAACAGTTCCACTTGCATCGGTGATAACTGCGTCAGCAATATAATCATAACCATCATGAACCAGACTAATACTTTCAAGATCAACTGATGAATCGCCCGCTTTACGTGTAACTTGAATCTTATATGTAATTCCGTCATCGCCTGACTCACTAACCGCATAGACAGTAAACTCATTTAAGCCTTCAACAAGCGCTTTAGTTCCGGTTCCAACCTTAGTTGCGTAACTATTTTCAGTTACAATATCAATAACTGCACTGGTCTTTGAGTATGCGACATCACTAAACACATAAACAGTTGTTCCACTAACAACAGCTTTTACTTCACTATCAACTTTTAACTCTAACACATTATTGTTTGTATCTTCTACTGTAATTCTAATTGTATACGTTTGTGTTGCTCCATTTTCTGCTTCAACATAAACATATTTAGTATTAAGACCTGCCATTAATTGAACAAGTCCGATATTACCTGTTACTTTTTGTTTTAGATGACCTTTAGTAAAGTTAATCGTTACTTCGCTATGATCTCTGTTTAAAGTTATATCATAAGTGGTTGTTAGACTATCAAATGTAATTTGATTATTCAAGTCTTTATCAATTACCGCTAAATCATCTAAATACTTGTTGGTATCCGCTGCATTTTTAATAATATTTATTTTATAAGTTGTTTTACTGACCCCATCTTGAGCAGTTACTACAACATTATATGTATTAAGACCAACCTTAGATATTGACCTTACCCCATCACCACTGACTGTAGCGGTTGATTTATTAGGAGTAACAATAATATCAGCAAAATTATCAGAATAATCTACGTTATCAACCAAAGTTGCTTCATTATTAGCGTCAAATATCAGCTGATAGGTTGTTCCATCAACCTCAACACTCGCACTGGCAAGCGTTGAATCGTCATCTGCTCTTAATACTTCAATCAGATGAGTTTTAATCGTACCATCTTCTGCTTCAACTTGAAATGAATAAGTCTTTAATACATTAACTTGTAAAGCTAGCGTATCTGTGATTTGTCTATCTGTTCCGTAGCCAACAAAGGTAGCCGTTGAGGATTGCGCTAGTGTTGCAAGTAATTCTAATTGATCAACTTCATCTCCTACTTGTAAACTATATTTAACAGTTCCACTTGCATCGGTGATAACTGCGTCAGCAATATAATCATAACCATCATGAACCAGACTAATACTTTCAAGATCAACTGATGAATCGCCCGCTTTACGTGTAACTTGAATCTTATATGTAATTCCGTCATCGCCTGACTCACTAACCGCATAGACAGTAAACTCATTTAAGCCTTCAACAAGCGCTTTAGTTCCGGTTCCAACCTTAGTTGCGTAACTATTTTCAGTTACAATATCAATAACTGCACTGGTCTTTGAGTATGCGACATCACTAAACACATAAACAGTTGTTCCACTAACAACAGCTTTTACTTCACTATCAACTTTTAACTCTAACACATTATTGTTTGTATCTTCTACCGTAATTCTAATCGTGTAAGTCGCTGTTGAACCATCTTCTGCTTCAACATAAACATATTTAGTATTAAGACCCGCAGTTAATTGAACAAGACCGATATTACCAGTTATCTTTTGTTTGAGATGACCTTTAGTATAGCTAATTGTTACTTCTGTGTGTGTTCTATCTAAGTTAATTAAATATGTCATTTGGTTGCTGGAAAACGAACTAACTAGTTCATTTCCATTGCTATCTTTTATGCTAAGATCATCAAGTTTGTTATTTGTATTAACATCATTGCGATAAATAATAACGGTATAAGTAGTTTTACTAACTCCATCTTCAGCTGTAACGTCCACAGTAAGTATGTTATTACCGCCTGCAACTGATAAACTTCTAATACCATCACCAGTAACACTTGCAGATGATAAAGTTGGGGTTGCAGTAATGGTTGCTTGATTTACACTATAAGCAAACTGACCAGGTATTTGAAAAGTTAGGCCACTAGATAAATCATGTATGTAATCATTTCCATCAATAGTAACTTTTAGAGCTGAAAGGGTTGAATCATCATCCGCTCTTAAAACTTCAATAATATATTTAGTCGAACTACCATCTTCTGCAACAACATCAAAAGTATATGTTTTAAGCACTTTTCTTGTTAGAGTGATTGTATCTTGGAGAGTATCTGTGTTACCCAATCCTAAAAACCTTGATTTCATCCCTAAAGGTAGTTTAGCTGTTAATTCTAACTCGTCAACAACCCCGGGAACTTGAAGAGCATACTTAACTTGACCTGCTGAGGTTGTAATTGTAGCATCTTGCAAGTAATCATAGTTATCATAAACCGCTTCAATGAAATCTAGCGAACTATCAGAAAGAGGATCTTGTCTTTCTACCCATAAAACATAATTAGTTCCGGCAATTCCACTTTGTGAGACTATTTGAAATGAAATATCTTTAACACTGCCGGCAACTAGTGGAATAGAAGTAAGTGTGTCTCCTGTTGAATTAGGATCTTTTTTATCCACGTGCAAATAAACCACATCAATTGCATAATCAATTAAAAATGGGTCACCGGAAGTGTTTTGTGTTCCTTTACTTATATCAAAGTTGTAAAGAACGTTTTGATCTTTGTCTTTAAGCTGGGCAGAATTAATTCCATTCTCATCGCTTAAAGTTGAATTTTTAATTATTGTAATTGAGTATTCTTTACTGCTATTAGACTCTGAAACAACCGTTACTTTAAATGTTTTGTTTATTTCATTATTTGATCCATAGTTAAGCGTTTGAACGCCTAAATCACTTCTGGCTAAATCAATATATTTTTCGTTTCCAAAAACCGAATTAACACTTGCCACAATATTTATTGTGGTTGGTTGTTCATTTTCATCCAAAGTGATTGTATAACTAGTAACATTTTTATCAAAACTGCCACTATCAAAACTAAAGTTATCTACTTCTAAAGAATCTAGATAATTATCATTATTTGCAGCATTTTTCTCCAGTTTAATATGAATTCGCTCGTTTAATGGCATTACTGTGCCATAATCAGACACTCCATATAAAGTAAATGTTTGTGATCCTGTTATTAAGGTTTTAGTGCCAATTCCATCAATATATGCATTTGTTCCTGTATCTGTATCAAGAAGCGTTGCTCCTATTGCAATACTTGTAATATCAAATCCATAATTGTTAGTTAACGTCCACGTGTTAGTTTGGTTATCAAAGGTCGCAATATTTTCAATTGGAACACCATCAATTGTAATATCTTTAAAACCATACTCATCATTGTTTCTAAAAATTTCAACATAGTAAAAATTAACAGTCGTTCCATCTTCTGCTGTTACTTTAAACTCAAATAAATTTGACCCAACAGCAAGAGCTGTCCCTTTGCTAACTACTACTGTAGCATTTGCATCACCTGTAGTATAAGTATAAGGCGCTGACTTAACACTTCTGTCGACTCTATAATCATATACATCATTTTTTACTGGATTATCAATTACAAGACTAATGCTCGCAAAAGAAATTTGAGTTAAACTTGCATCACTGCTTGGGATTTTTTGATTAATCGTCAGAGTATACTCGCTACCCTTTTCTCCTCTTTCAGATCTGGCATAAATTGTAAAAATATTTGCTCCGCCTTTTAGAGTAAGTGGTCCATATGAGGTTTGACCATTTACATATGCGGTTGCATATTGATCACTTGTAGTAATTGCAAACGTTACATTTTTAACACTATAATTAACCTCGATTGTTTTTGAAAATGCTCCACCAAAATCAACTTCATCACCATTAACTTCGATTTTTGTAATCGCATTATCATCATTTTTCTGAGTTATTTCAACTACATATTTTTTCTTATGAGCTGGGTTTTGGGCAGTAACATCAATTGTAAATGTTCTAGTTCCACCTGCAATCAAGCTTAAATCGCTTCCCCAACTTTCTGATACTGTTGCCACATTTGATAATAAAGTATAATCAATTAGATCAACATCAGTAGGTCCGCGGTTAATCGCAATTTTATAAGTAGTTGTATTACCAACGGTTGTAATAACCGCATTATCTATTAAATTAATGCCATTAAGCATAACTTCTAAATCTTTTATTTCTGCATTAGTATCAGCAGCGCCTCTTTCTATTTTAACCTCATACTCAATACCTTTAGTTCCTGCCTCTGATACTAACCATATCTTATATACGTTATCACCAACTGCCAAATTATAACTTCCCGCTGGCGCGAATCCGTTAATATATTTTGTTGCATAGCTGTCAGCCACATTAATTGTAAATGTTGCAGTGTCATCTGCATAAAGTACTGGTATAGTTGCCTCATGGTTTGAATCAAATGTTATTTGATCACCATTAAACTCGATTGATGTAATAACATTGTCATCATTTTTTTGCGTTATCTCAATATTATAATAATGCTTAACAGATGTATCTTCTGCCGTTACTGTGATTGTAAAGGTTTTTGTACCACCTGCAGTAAGATTTAAGTTTGACCAGTTTTCTGATGCGGTTGCTACATTTGATTTTAAATCATATGTAATTGCTGTTAGGCTAACTGCTCTATCAACTCTTAGTTCATATGTTGTGGTTGTTCCAGAAACATTAGGAACAATTCCATCTAATAGGTTGGTTGTTCCTGATAAAATCTTTAAGTTTTCAATACCTACCTCAGTATCCGCAGCGCCTCTTTCTACTGTAACCTTATATTCAATACCTTTAGTTCCCGCCTCTGATACTAACCATATCTTATATACATTATCACCAACTGCTAAATTATAGCTTCCAGATGGTGCTAATCCATTAATATATTTTGTTGCGTAGCTGTCAACTGCATTAATTGTAAATGTTGCAATATTTACTGCATAAAGTACTGGTATAGTTGCCTCATGGTTTGAATCAAATGTTATTTGATCACCATTAAACTCGATTGATGTAATAACATTGTCATCATTTTTTTGCGTTATCTCAATATTATAATAATGCTTAACAGATGTATCTTCTGCCGTTACTGTGATTGTAAAGGTTTTTGTGCCCCCAGCATTAAGGTCTAGATTTGACCAGTTTTCTGAAGCGGTTGCTAGACTTGATTTTAAATTATATTTAATTTCATCTAACTCAACACTTCTATTTACTCTAAATTTATAAGTCGTATTTGTACCGCTTGTTGTTGGTGTTATACCATCTAAGAGATTGTTGCCATTTTTGTCTAATACTTCTAAATCTTCTATACCAACTTCAGTATCCGCAGTGCCTCTTTCTACTGTAACCTTATATTCAATACCTTTAGTTCCCGCCTCTGATACT
>CAZKGV010000043.1:0-5171 GCA_964552625.1 uncultured Acholeplasmataceae bacterium
CCACTTTTTATATTAATTAATTACTAAAGTGTCAGCACGACTCGAAATTAGTACAAGCTACATAAATTTAAACTTAATATGTTTCATTGAATAACAGCAATACATCATAGATCGTTTGTTCTAAAAAAACTGTAAAGGTAATCAACATTATTACAGGGTTAGCAATTATCCAATTCTGGAAAAGTTTAAATTCTAATCCTTGTGCTCAACTATATTCTATTATATTTCTCTATCCCCTTTATTATGGATTTTGTTTCCCTTATATATTTTGTTTGTTCAGCTTCCTTCAATTCTATTTCTTGTGCCATAGTAAGAACTTCTTTAATATGCTTTTGGGGGACAACTACCACTCCGTCTTCATCAGCAACAACCAAATCTCCTGGATAAACTGTTACATCACCACATTTAATTGGAATATTAATTGCTTCTGTCTTATATTTTCCTACAGTTGTGCCAATAGATATACTTCTAGAAAAAATTGGGAAAGAAAAATCTCTTTTGATTTCTGAAATATCTCTCACTCCAGCATCGAGAACTGCACCTGCTAATTTACGGGCAACAGCACCGGCAGTCATAATTCCTCCCCAGACAGCTACATCAGGAGTGCTCCCCTCAATGCCAATAACAATAATACTCCCCTCTGGTGATGTATCTATAGCTTCCAGGGCATGGGTAGGTGGCACGTTTTCCTGGGTTGGAATTTCATAGACTGTAACTGCGGGGCCAACAATTTTTTGATCATTTATTCTTGGTTTTATTTGATAATTCATGTATGTTCTTTCACCAGTGATTTGTTGAATAGCATCTGATATAGAAGCTGTAGCAATTTTTCTAAAATCTTCGTACAGGATGGTTTTATTCATTTTAGATAGTCCTTTCAATTTTTTAAATTTTTATTAAACACAAAATAATAACCAAGTTTAGTGTATTATTTATTCAGTAAGTATAAATCTGATTTTCTTCTTTATTCCCACCTATTAATCCATGATTTTGGTTTTTTACCTAAAAATACTCTTTTCACTTCATTAGCAGCCCTTCTCTGTAATTCCATTAAGGATTCTTCTGAATACCATGCGTTATGATCGGTTAACACAACATTCTCAAGTTCAAATAATGGATTATTCTTATCAGGAGGTTCTTTTTCGAAAACATCTAATCCTGCTCCAAATATCTTCCTACTCTTTAGATATTTTGCTAATGCCTCCTCATCTATCAATCCTCCCCTAGCAGTGTTAATAATGATAACATTTTTTTTCATTAATTTTAGGTTAGATTCATTTATTAGATGATAGTTTTCCAGCACTAATGGTGCATGCAAAGAAATTACATCTGAATTGCTGCATAACTTTTTTATACCAACACTACTAACGTTTTTAAAACAATCATTGACATTCTTAAAAAAGGGATCATAAACTAATACCTTTTTAAAGCCCAAATATTTTACTTTTTTATAAAAACTTTTTCCAATACTGCCAAAACCTATTATTCCTAAAGTTTTATCTCTAAAAGAATGAATAGGCTCATTAACTCCTACTCCCCAAATTCCTCTCTTTACATCTGCGTTTCTTTTGACAATTCGCCTGGAAATCGCTAGTAGCAATGCTAATGCATGATCAGAAACTTCTTCAGTGCAATAATCAGGTACATTCGCAACAAAAATTTTTTTATTTGCTGCTGCTATTAAATCAATATTGTCCACGCCGATGCCATAACGTACTATAATTTTACATTTTTCCATGTTTTTAATAATTTCTGAATCTATTTTAGTTTCTCTTATCATCAAGGCATCTGCCTTCTTAACATAATTTAGTATTACTCTTTTATCACCATTTATATTTATATTATTTATTTCTACCTGGAATGAAGCCAGAGTTTCCCTTTCTATCTTATAGTTTGGATAATTAATATCTATTAACAGTATTATTATTTTTTTTTGAGAAACCCTGGCCATGATAATAAAACCTCACCAATAAATTATGTTAATTTCCAGTTCTAATCTTTTCCACTTCTTCTAACAAACCATTTATCCACTTAGTGTCTACTTCAGTTTTTAACCATTCAATGACTGGAAGTTGAGCTGCATCCCTGAAAGCTTGAACTTCTTCAGGGGTTAACGGAGTAACAGTCATTCCAAAATCAGTAAGAATTGTTGTGGCATTCATATCCTGAGCTGCTGTCATACCTCTATGAATCCACTTAGCAATTTCGATTCCTTTCTCAACAACCCCTTGTTGTTCCTCAGTTAGTTTATTAAAGAAATCATCATTCATTAAATAGGCATGGTAGCTATATACATGTCCATTTAGAGTAATGTATTTTTGTGTTTGATATAAACTTGCAGCTAGTATATTTGTAACACCATTTTCTTGGCCATCTACAACGCCCTGCTGTAAAGCAGTAGGTAGTTCAGCCCAGGATATTGCAGAAGGGCTTGCTCCAAGTGACTTTATCAATATTTCAAAAAGTGGACTGGGCATAACCCTTATTTTAAGTCCTTCCATATCCTTAGGCAAATGTATCTCTCTTTTACTATTTGTGATGTGGCGTATACCATTATCCGCTAGTGCCATTACCCTAATGCCAGTTTCTTCCCTCATTGCTTCACCAAGTTGTTTGGTAAAATCGCTATCAAAGACTTTCCAGGCTTCAGTTTGGTCATTAAATAAAAAAGGAATGTTGTATATCATCATAGGACTGTAAATACCAGAGATTGGCCCATCGTGAACAACAAGAAGTTGAATTGATCCCAGCTGAACTCCTTCTAATTCAGTTGTTTCAGGACCTAATTGCCCTGCAGGATATATTTCAACTTTTATTTCTTGTTTAGTATTGGTTTCAACATAGTGCTTAAATGCTAATGCTGCAGCATGTTTGGGTTGATCAAGTGCACCTGGCTGAAAATGACCATAACGAATAGTCAAACCTTGAGCTACACTTGTAGAAACACATAACACTATTAATAAGAATATTGTAACAATGATTATTTTTGTCTTGTCTCTTAACATAATAATTCCTCCTATTATTTTTTACTTTTTAAGAATTTTTCAAACTCTTGCCTCTTCTTTATCGCCTACCACCTCCTCACTTATGGTTAAGTTTCCTACCATTGATGTTTGATAAGTCAGTTTAAAATTAATTTTTTAAGAAATTTTGTTTTTAATTAGAGATTATGTTTATTGCCTCTAATGGTCTTTTTTCTTTTAATTTCTTTTTCAATACATACTCCCCTATGATGTAAAATTAATGTAAGAATCCAAATAATTTAGGTAAGGAATTAGTAAGAGCTGGAAATAATATTACTAATAAGATAACTATATATTCCACAATTATAAAAGGAATAACTTCTTTAATAAGCTTTTCAAGTTTCAACCTGCCTACTGTACTAACAACAAACAGCAGTGGAGCTACCGGTGGAGTTAACATTCCTACTGTTAAAGTCAAAATAACAACCATTCCAACCTGGAGGGGGGGTATACCTAAGCTAATCCCTACAGGGGCTATTACTGGGGTTAGTATTATTACAGCAGGCAGAGTATCAACCAGCATACCCATTATAGTTGATAATAAAGCAATTAAAATTAACACAGTTGTTGGGTTTTGGCTTAAACCTGCGATCCATAAAGCAATCTTTTGTGGAATCTGTGTATAGGTTAATACCCAGGAAAACGCTGTTCCCATAGATACCAAGAGAAGAATTGCAGAAGATGTGATAGTACTCTTTAAAAATATTTGAGGAATATTTTTAACATTAAGAGTCTTGGTTACAAAAACTCCTATCAAAAGAGCATATCCAACTGCAACTGCTGAGGCTTCAGTAGCAGTAAAAATCCCCGTTAATATGCCTCCTAATATGATTAAAGGCATCATCAAAGCAAGGGTTGCGCTTTTAAAACTTTGTAATATTTTCAATATCGAAGCTCTCTTTGTAGAATAAGGAAAATTTCTCTTGATTGAAATTATATGGTTAAATACCATTAAAGAAAAGCCAATTATAAGTCCTGGAATTATCCCTGCTAAAAATAATCCTATAACAGTAGTTCTTGCTTCACTCAGCGCATAGACAACCATGATAATGCTCGGCGGTATGATAGGACCTATCACTGACGAAGCTGCAGTTATAGCCCCTGAATAATATCTGTCGTATCCTGCATCGCGCATCATCTTCATAACAACTGCACTAGGCCCAGCTGCATCAGCTAATGCGGAGCCGCTAATCCCGGCGAAGAGTATACTAACAAGTACATTTACATGACCTAATCCTCCTCTTATATGGCCAACTATATGGTTAGAAAGATTAACTAACATATCTGTTAATTTCCCCACTGACATCAGGTCGGCTGCTAAAATAAAAAATGGTATAGCCATCATCGTAAATGAATCTATACCTGCAAATATTTGTTGTGGTAATACTTGAAGGGGTATGGTGCCTAAATAGAGTAAAGAAATTAATGAAGCAACTCCCATTACTAACGAAACCGGTATTCCCATAGTTAGTAATATAAAAAAACTGATCATCAAAACAGTGCTCATAACAATTCTCCCTCATCTTTTGTAGCTATATATTTTTTTAGAATAAGGATAAAATGTAACAGAAAGGTAAGGGCTCCAATTGGTATACATAAATAAATATATCCAATAGGTATTCTTAAAACTGCCGTTTTGTTTCTCATAGCAAATTGGGAATATTGAAAACCTAAAACGATTAAAAAAATCATAAATATAACTATTATCAAGGATGTAATAATTTTTATAAAAGGGCCATATTTTTTTGGTAAAATATCAAACAAAATTTGAATTGATGCATGGCGATGATCTCTCATGGCTAATCCTATGCCCAGATAAGCACTCCATACCATTAAATAACGTGATATTTCTTCTGCCCAGTTTAGCGAAAAGCCCATTAGATATCGGGTAATAACATTTGTAAACACCAGTATGAACATGATAATAGCAGTTAATATAATAATGAAATTGTTTATTTTTACCAGAACCTTATCTAGTTTTTGTAACATTTTTTATAATCCTGTCTCCCTCCTTTTTTAATCATTTCTATTTACATTCACAGTAATTTTAATCCATGTTAATAGTTTAGTATTAAACCATCACAAAAAATTCGAATCTGTTACATTTTCGATAAAAACAAATATGGCTAAAATTATCTTCCTTTTAGT
>CAZKGV010000044.1:0-5166 GCA_964552625.1 uncultured Acholeplasmataceae bacterium
TGAGTTGCCAAATTAACTGAAAAATAAAATCTGACACAGTTTAATTTACAATACCCAGCTTCTTTTTTAACCCCTTCATATCAATAATAATCCTTTGCCCAATTCTAAAACATTCTACTTTTCTCTAAAGAAAATTAAAATAGGATTATCATCTTCTTTTATATCAAAAGAATCTATTATAGCGTCAACTTCTGGTGCGGTACCCTGTGTATAACTATGTGGAGAGAGAATAAACATAACTTTATTGTCATCTCCTTCATGTGGATAATAACCAACTGAAGAAAGCAAAGATTGCCTGCTAAAAGACCTATCCCAATAAACTGTATTATTCTTTTTGTTTATTATAAAAATTCCCGGCTGGTTGGATTTAAACACTATAAAATTTGAAGTTTCGCGAATAGAATTAATAGAGTAAATTAGGTTGTTTTCTAACACTTTTTGGAAAAAGCTCATCGGGTTAGAAATTGACAACTTTGCTATATCACTGTTTATTGCATATTCGGGAATATCCAATTCAAACATGCTACTAATCTCATCATCTTCTAAAACAAACAGTCTATAATCTAAAGGGGCAGTAAACCAAATCTTTTTGCTTTTAACCAAATTCAAACCTTGGCTTCTGATATGAAAATCAACTTTATCACCTCCCCCCACCTCTCGCCAAACTCTATCTTTTATGTTATATATTTTAAATGAATATGGAAAACAAGAATAACCAAGCAAGCTATTATGCATAACAAGCTCACCCGCATGTATGCTAATGCCTTCATACGGCTCTCCTACTTCCTCTTCGAAAATAAACTTCCCACTAAGATCAAAAAATAGCAACTTATTGAAATCATTGTGGATTATTATCTGCTCTAGCTCTGCATAAAAGGCGATATCGAGTATTGACCTTGATTCTCCGGGACCTCTTCCCTGCATTATAATTTCTCTTTCAACATTTCCAGTAAAAGCATCAATAATAAATACATGACTTGTTCCTTTTGAAAATAATATGATCTTATCATTATATCTTATAATCTTCTTTATGTCGGAAATTAAAAATGAATCATCAGTTTTAATAGGAATAATTTCAGCTATTTCAAAACAGTTTTTAAAGTAATTACCATCTAAATGACTATCCGGTATAGATAATATTTGAGCTAAACTATTATGTTTCGTTTTATTGAAAGAACAAGACCAAAGCAATACAAATAATGGAAATAATAAAATCAATCGCTTCATAAGATTATAATTTTATAAATACTAAAACCGGATTATCACCTTCATCAAGACTTTCAACAAGCTTTATAAAATTACCAGAATGATCAACAGAGTCAAGAGTTGATTTATAATAATCAATTATAAGATATGATTGATGATGGTCTATTAATATATTTTCACTTGAAAACTGAGGCCAAAAGGGCATCCCACCATCAATATCATTAATAAAATTGGATGTTCTGAATAAATTTTTGCTCGAAATGTCATATAAGATATTACTAACTTCAGGTTGTTCTACAATAATGCCCTTTTGCGCAGAAAAAAACATATAATTCTTACTTTCTAATATTCTTGATATCCAAATAAAATCAGAGGTATCAGAATGCACATTATCCATTAAATTAACAACTATTTTATCCCTATCGAGCAAGTTTTCAAACTTAAATACTAGCCCTGGTTTACGTCTAAAGTCCTTTGCAATTGAATAAAGAGTATCTCTAAAATTATACATATATTTAATTTCATCATTTTTTCTGTAAATATTCACATAACCTTGTGATTGAGTTCTATTATTCAATCTGGAATTATTTGAAATAGTCTTGATTATTTCTCCTTCATTATTAGTAATATATATCTCGTTTTCGGTAAATAACAACAAATCTACAGGTAAGTCAAACGTGAAGAATAAAATATTCTCCTCTGGTGTTACTACAAAGTCGGAGACATCAAAATCTACTTCAAAATTTTGTTTAAAAATGCCTGTCTCGAAATCATATATGTTCATAATGCCGGAACTGAAGATAAATACATTACCATTTTGAATATCTACCTTAATTCTTCTGCCGTGTTCACCGGGCCCTCGACCATATCGCCCTATTTGCCTAATAAATTTACCTGACAAATCAAATTGATAAAGCACAGAACCATCAGAAACTAAAATATAATTATTAGTTAACATCAGTCTGTAAACACCGTGTAACACACAAGAATCATTTGTTTCAAGAGGAACATATGTTACTTCTTCAGTTATGGAAGATAAAGAAAGTGGCATTTCTTTTTGTTTAAATAACTCCCTGATTTCTAATTCAATAATGTTAGTTTTTGACCCAAGATCTTTTCTTCCTTTGCATGATGAAAAAGTACAAAAACATAAGAAAGTCAATATTAATAATGCCGATTGAGTTTTCATCTTTATTTCAATATATTAAACATTGGAATTAATTGTTATTTGAAAAAGATTTCGAATATTTAAAAATAATGCAAATTATTAAATTATTGTAAAATGCGTAATTCTTTTTTAACACCTACATATCAATGATCAATAAAAATTATTATTAATTTTATATTCATACTTCTCTAAATCCATTAATTTATGAAACTAACTTCCTGGTTACAAAACAAAGTGCCTTTATTCAAAAGGTCGGATAAAGGCAAAACAAATATAGGAATTGCTCTTAGTGGTGGAAGTGCCCGTGGACTTGCTCATATAGGAGTTTTAAAAGCTTTACATGAAAATAATATAGAACCGCAAATCATTTCGGGAACCAGCATGGGTGCATTAGTAGGAGTATTATATGCATCAGGACTGCGTCCCGAAGAAATTCAGGAAATTGTAAATAAGGAGCCTATAGTGAAAATGGTACGACCTGCATGGAACCAAAACGGATTATTCAAAATGAATAAGATCAGGGAATTACTAGAAAAACATCTTGAAAAAGATGACTTTTCTGTCTTAAAAAAACCCTTTTACCTGTCAGTATCAAACATTAACAAGGGGGAAAATGAAGTAATAAGTGAGGGAGCCCTTTTTGATTATATTTTAGCTTCATGTGCAGTTCCGGTTATTTTTGCTCCTCAAGTTATTAATAAAAACACCTATATAGATGGTGGCTTATTTAATAATTTGCCTGCCGGTGCAATTCGAAATAAATGCAAATCATTAATAGGTGTACATGTAAATTATATTGGAACTGTCGATACTTTTGAAGGAATAACATCGGTAGCAGAAAGAGTGTTTAGTCTGGCTATTGGCGAAAACGTAAAAAAATCAATGAAAATGTGCGATATTTTAATTGAGCCTTCAGAGCTACATGATTTTTCATTCTGGGATTATAATAAAGCTGATAAAATTATTAAAGTGGGATACGATTTTACTCTTGATATAATAAAACAAGGAAAACTTATAGCTATTTAATAGTTAAAATTGCCATAAATCCGGATTTTTTAGGTGGTGGAGTCAAGGCTACAGTCCCTTTTTCAATAAAACCATCAGTTAATACAACTTTATTTAAATCTGACAAATCTTTCCACTCATCATTATTTATTGAAACAATTGACCACTTCCCTTTACTTTCTGGATGCAGATATTTTTGAAGATTTATATTAAGCAAACCCATGGTATATCGTAAATTAACTTCTATGCATGGATGTAAATAAATTTCACCATCAGAATGAATAAAGAAAAGACCATCAATTCCAACCGGTCCATAATAAACATCTTTTAATTTCAAGTTTTCTAAAGCGTTTAACAATAACTGCCTTGCCTGTAATATAGCTGTTTCAATTAAAGATGTATCAAGTTGCATTATTTCGGGATAGTGTGTATAACAGCCTGTAAACCGACCTTTATTATCGGTTTTGAAAATTGTAGTGCCTAAAAAATGGTAGCCATCCTTATCTATTATAAAGTGGAATGAAATATCAAGTATCTTATTTAAGAAAGGTTCTGCCAATAAAAATTTTTGCTGCCGTAGTTTAGCTATAAGCCATTGATTGGTTTCAGTTTCTTCCTTTTCATCTCTAATTTTAAACAAGCCTCTTCCGGATGCACTCCATGGTGTCTTTAATAAAGAAGGAGGCGATATAAGAGAGTTTAAATCTTGAATTTCTTCTAAAGATTTTAGTACAACAGGTTTTTGAGGAATCAAAATTTTATCATAACCTTCAAAGGAATTATTGAAAATTTCATCTATAATCTTTAAACCGCTTAGCCGACTCAACAAAAAGGAATGAGATTTTTTCCATGAACTCATAGGATGATCCAGCCAGCCCGACTCCATATTTGCTAAAAATTCCTTTAGTTTTTTATGAACCGCCGGACTCCAGCCCCAGGGGTGAAGCTCACTGATAAGTTGTTCTCCAATATCTTCTCGTGACAAAATAAAACAAGGATGTTTTATATGAAGATCTTCTAAATATTCTTGGTAGTTATCTGATAATTTGCTTCTAAGCAGAATAAAGTCATTTGTACCAGCAAGCCATAATGAAATACACTCCAAGTCTTCCTCAAAACGTCTTAAATTCTGTGGAGGCATATAAGAAGTCCGACCATTCACAATAGCCATCTCACAAGTTGGATTGAAATAAAACAATCTTCTTATCATCTGGGAACTAGGCAATTCTATATAAATTTACAATAACTTAAATAACGAATCCAATAGAAAATATAATTTTAAACTAATGGGAAATATTTTTTGAAAGATAGTAGCTTATCTGTTAAAACCAAATGTCTAAAAATATTATCATTAAAAACAATAGTTAAACTTTAAATCATTGTATAATCTTGTAAATACATGTATATTTGTTATAACAATTTAGCTTGTCTTATACACTGACGTACACAGTTGCTCAATTAATTTTATACCGATAATATACAACATGTACCTACAAATAAAAATCTATAAATCATACAAAGCTGCATAACCATGAAATCATTTAAACAAAAAAAAATCACTTCCCTGATACTACCGCTATTTTTTACACTTATTTTCTTTGTATCATGTGAAAGCAAAGAACAGGATTATTCAGATTCAAGAATCAGCATTTCATTTAATCAAGACTGGCGCTTTATCCAAGATGATCCGAATGGAGCTGAAACATCAAAATTTAACGATAAAAACTGGCGAACATTAAATGTCCCACATGATTGGAGTATTGAGGGTGAAGTTAATCAAGACAATC
>CAZKGV010000045.1:0-1790 GCA_964552625.1 uncultured Acholeplasmataceae bacterium
AAGCCTGAGCAGCCTCCAGGATATCAGCCTTCTTAGTGTAAGTCTGATAAGCCTTCTGGCTCTGAGGAGATAGCTCCACTCCAGCAGCCTGAGCCAGCTGCTGGAGAGACATCATGAAGTCATAGCTTTTAGTCTTCTGTAGGAAGTCTATCCAGTCTCCTGACTCTCCACAGACTAGACATCTCCAGACAGGCTTCTGGCTGTTATAACTCAAGTGCTGCTCTGAGCCACAAAAAGGACAGTCTACCAGCGTCTCCTGGCCTCTCTTCTGCCTCTTCTTCTCTCCTAAGCCTGAGAAGAGCTCATCCTGGTAGCCTCTGGCCAGCAGGATAGAGTAGATATTCTGTATGTCAGTCATAAGTAGCCTCCTCAGCTATCTCCTCAGTTATCTATCTACTCCAGGCCAGCAGACTTTCTCATAACTTCAACAGCTCCAGCCTCATCTACCATAGTAGGAAACTCAAAGCCTTCAATTTCAGCGACTTCTGATATGCCTCTGGAGAGCTGATTAAGTGAGCCTTGCTGCACAAAAGCAGAATAATTCAGCTCTTTGAGCTTCTCAAAGGTGTCTGGAATTGAATAAACTAGCTTCTCAATACCGCCCTTATAAGAGACTCCTTGAGCTTCATAAATTGTTTCTAAAGCCTTCAGAACTGGAAAGCTGTCTTTGAGCTTGCTGTTAATGTTCTTTGCTGTGTCTCCTGAAAGCTTAGAGCCTGATAGCTCTATTATTTTAAGAGCGTTTTGAAGCTCTACACTTTCAAGATTAAACTCATGGTGCTTTTCTGCCGCAGCCTTTTCTAGGCCTCTAAGTATGTCTCCTACCTCTTCAAACTTTCTTTGCTGTGAAGCTCCGAATTGTCTGAGAAGCCTTTTCTCCTGCAAGTCCTTATACTCTTTTGAATAGTCCTTGTCTTTCTTGAGCTTCTGAACTTGCTCTCTATGGCTGTCTTTAGCCTCTACCGCTTCTCTCAAAGCCTTCTCTAGTAACTTGAATTTGTATTCCATATCTTGCTCCTCATAATATAGTAGATTTTTATAGTAGTTTTTTACAGTTTATTCTATAGTTAGATATACTTCTATCCAGCCTCTTCTGACCTCCTATCATATGTCTGCTATTCTATCTTTACAGTCATACAGCCTAGAAGCCTGGTATCTCTGGCTTCTGAGGCTTAGCTTCCTGCTTCTCATATGGAGCCATAAAAGCTATGTAGTCTGGCTCTGAGTCCTTCTGCTTATAGGTGTTAGGAAGGATGATAAGCTTACTGGTAGGAGACATACTGCCTGATAGCATGGCATCTCCAGCCTTAGTCTGGCTCTTCCAAAGTCCTGTAAGTCTGATTAAGTCTGACATCTTTACCTCCTCTGTTAGTCTTCTGTATTAGCGACATAGAGCTCTATCTTCTCCAGAGCCTCTACTGTCATATCTGAGATAAGCGTATTAATGGAGCGAATTAAAGCCTGCCTATCTTCTGCCTGCCTCACATCCAGCCAGTCCTCAAGCTCATCCAGCTCTTCCAGTGAGAGGCTCTTGATATCTCTTGATACCTTGAGCCTTTTATTCTGCCTTAACTTCTCTTCCTGATTAAATTCTTCTGTCATGTGTCCTCCTCTGGACTTATTAAAAGTTGATATGCCTCTCAGCGGCTTCCTCTATCCGCTTTAAGTTATGAAAATACACCATAGTAGTCTCAGGACTCTTATGTCTGGCCATAGCCTGAGCCTGGTGAAGACTGGCTCCTCCCTTGATAGAGAGCGTTATGGCTGTATGTCTGAGGCTATGAGCTGTT
>CAZKGV010000045.1:2009-4216 GCA_964552625.1 uncultured Acholeplasmataceae bacterium
CCTCTACCAGAGCTCTACTGACTTCGATATCTCTCAGTCCAGTCCTGGCCATCAGGTTAAACAGTGCATAGTCTCTCAGTCCTACCAGCGTCTCTGTATCTATGGCATCTACAGCCTCTCTCAGCTGCTCTTTAGTCAGGACCGACTTCCTAAAGCCATCAGGCTTCTTCACTCCTGAGATACCTCTAGTTATATCTGGATATATCTTCTGACTCTCAAGCCACTGGTAGAGCTTCCTGACAGCTGTAAGATACTGATTAACTGTATAAGCTGACAGCTCATCTATCAGGCTTCTCTTGTAAGCCAGGATATCTTCTCTGGCCAGCTGGAGGCTCTGCCTGCCAGTCTCATCCAGCCAGCTGATAAACTGCCTCAAGCTCCTGGTATAAGTGCCTTTAGAAGAGTCTGCCACATCCAGACTGGCCAGGAAGTCCTCAGCCATGTCTCCAGGAGAAGGTAGATAAGTTATCTCTCTTGTCTGGCCTTCTATGATATCCATAGTCATAACTGCCTCTCTCTCCTGTAAGTCTGTATCTGTTATCATCATGATACTAGTATACCATAGGTATTATACAGATACAAGCGATAAAGCTATATTTATATTAAATAGTGAGACTTTTTAAGGTAACTAGCTTATATCTATCACATCCAGCAGTTAAATAAAGCAAGCCTGCCTCCATAAGAGAGCAGGCTGCTAGCTTTTAATATCTTTAAAAGATATTTAAGCGTTTTAGCATCTTCCAGCTTGATATACTTGATATCTGTTTATAGTGTAGTTATGTATCAGATAGGATATGCTTACCTTATAGGCTGTTTTTTAGTTTGCGACAGAAGTAGTGCTTATTTGCGACAGAAGTAGTGCTTATTTGCGACAGAAGTAGTGCTTATTTGCGACAGAAGTAGTGCTTATTTTATCCTCCATGTCTATAAACATAGTATTACAGACATAGAAGAAGAGGCCTACTTAGTGGCATTAATTCCACAAAGTTAAGCCTCCTCCTGGATGATATAGCTTCTGGAATTTATTCCATAAGCTGATATAGTCCTTACTTTAGGCTAGCCAGAAGTAACTCTAGGCAAGTGGTAATTTTTACCACTTGATAAGCCTTCACTCCAGCAGCCTCTTAGCTATCCTGGACTTCTGGCCAGACTTCTCAAGCTCTTCCAGTGCTATCTGGATAGCAGTCTCTACTATCAGGCTCTTAGAGATACCAATCCTGGCATCAGTGGAGGCCATCCTCCTGAGCTGATACCAGCCTTCTTCCAGTGAGTCTACAGCTTCTACAGCCAGGTAGTAGGTAGCCTTTAACTTCTCTCCAGAAGGCTCTGTAGAGGCATCAGGAGACTCTCTAACAGCCTTATCTGGCTTAGTGGCTGTCTTATCTGTTTTACTGGTAGACTGGCTTACAGGCCTTCTGGTAGGCTGTAGAGCTGTCTTACTGTCTTTATGTTTTACTGGCTTACTGTCTTTATGGTATTCTGGCTTTATGGTATCTTTATCTTCCTTTTTACCATCCAGAAGGCTTCCTAAGATATCTGGAGTCTGCTTCCTGTCAGCTGCCATCTCTCACTATCCTCTCTACTAGTGCCTGGTAGTCCTCAGCTCCTGTAGTCTTAGGAGCATACTCATAGATAGTCTGGCCATATCCAGGAGCCTCTGACAGCCTGACTGAGTATCTGATAGGCTTACAGAGCTTATCCTGGTAGGCTGTCTGGAGCTGAGCCAGTATCTCCTCTGACTTCTTTACTCTTCCATCCATGAAGGTAGGTAGTATGTATCTTATCTCTAGCTCAGGCCTATACTCCTGGATGGCTTCTATGGACTCCTGGAAGTAAAGCAGTCCTGTTAGTGTCAGAACTTCCATGCTTACTGGAGCCAGTATCTCAGAGGCATAGAAGAGGACATTAACAGTCAGGCTATCCCATCCAGGAGCTGTATCCAGGATGATATAGTCATACTTGCTATCTAGCTGCTCTAAGCCATCAGCCAGAGTCCTCTCTCCTCTGAAGTCCTTCCTGTCTATCAGCCTCTTTAATCCAGCCAGACTTCTACCTCCAGCCAGGAGATACAGCTTCTCTCTGACTTCCTGGATGGCTGCTTCTGGAGTGGCTTCTTCTGAGATAAGCTCAGACAGTCCTATCTCTGGCATAACTCCTAAAGCTCTTCCAGCCTGGCCTTGAGTGTCAGTATCTATCAGGAGGACTGA
>CAZKGV010000045.1:4236-5013 GCA_964552625.1 uncultured Acholeplasmataceae bacterium
TCCAGCAGCTATATTAACTGCTGTAGTTGTTTTACCTACTCCTCCTTTACTGAGGCTTACTGCTATTCTTCTCATCCTGTCTCCTTCTTCTTTACTCTCTTCTTCCTGGCCAGCTTAGCTCTAACTCTGCTGCATCTCTCAGGATTTAACTTGAGTGTCAGCAGTCCAGTAGCATCCTCCTCATAGTCCAGCAGGAAGTCTAGCTCTTTAGCTGTCTCCAGAGCTTCCTGTATCCTTTTATCTATCCTGGACTTCTGCCTGTTCTCTATCAGAGTATCCATGTTAAGATTCTCTGCCAGTGTCTCTTTACCTATCTTCCAGACTGCTATATCTACATAGAGCAGCAGCTCTATAAACAGGCTGTTATATCTGGATATCCTTCTTCCTGGATAGAGTGCCTTTATCTCTTCATGCAAGCCAGAAGGCTTCAGCAGATAGTATCTATCTATCTCATCTATGAGAATAGGAGAAGGAAGTAGAAGTATCCTGGTAACTCTTCTATCTTCTTTATCATCTGTCAGCTTCTGGCCTGAGAGTATCTTCTGGATATCCTCCTCTGTTATGTCATGATAGCTGTCTATAAGCTCCAGCTGGATGAGTGGCTTCTTTACAGTTATTAAGTCATAGAGAGGCTTACCATCCTCATACTTGCCAGAGAGCTTCTTATATCTCATCCATCTCATCTCTGTTAGGCTCTCCAGAGCTTCTCTGGCCTGCTTAGCCTGAGCTCCATGATATCTACCATCTCCAGCAGGCTCCAGGCCATAGGCTTGATAG
>CAZKGV010000046.1:0-4981 GCA_964552625.1 uncultured Acholeplasmataceae bacterium
ATGGCGCTTGTTTATTCTATCATTATAAAATCGGGTTGTCAATACTTTTTAACCCTAATTTAGTATGATTAACTTTTTTTAGCTTCTTTACTGCCTTATACATTCTATATCAAAATAAGTGAAATTGCAACTTTTTTAACCAGTTTTTTCTAAAAGAAAAAAAGCCTTAAAGAAAATTACTCCTAAAAAATATTCTAATTGGCTTTTTTACTATTAATAATAAGGATTATAATAGTTAAATCATTTTGATTTAACACTTGATGTGCTTTTTTTACTGGCAGTAGTTTTAGTTGTTTTAGCTGCCGGCTTACTTTGTGCTTTTACAGCTGGCTTTTTTGCCGACAAAGTTTTTGGTTTAACACTATCCTTTTCTTTTTTTATTTCTTCTAGTATTGCTTTTTGCTCAACTTTTATCGCTTTTTCCTTTTCTTTAAAAGTAGCCTTTTCAAGAGAAAGTTCAGTCTTGACTTTTTCCAGTGCCGCTGCTTCAATAGCTTTAGTTTGCTCTAAAATCGCTTCTTTTTCTGCTTCTTTAATTTGTTTTTCTACTTCTTTTCGCTTTTTATCTAAAGCCTCTTTGTAAACAGAAAGCTTATTGGCTTGTTTTTTAAGTTCAGATTCTTGTCTTTGTTTTTCCTCTGCTAAAATAGCTTTTGTTTCTTCTTCTAATTTCTTCTTTTTCTCTGTAACAGCTTTTAGTATTCTTGCTTTACTGCTTTTAGTCTCTGAAGCTAGTAACTCTTCTTGCCATTTTTCAATTTCACTGCTCCATTTTTCCTCTAATTTTAATGCATTATAGTAGTCATCTTCCTTTATTTTTCTAACTATCGAAGCAATTTTATGTCTTTGGTTGGCTTTATCTAATTGTCTAACTGGATCTTTATCAAAAATTAGTTTTCTAAAATAATCTTCATCAGCATTATACTGAAAAAATGACTCAAATAAAGTATTGGTAATCAAAATCATATCTTCTAATGCTTTTTTAAGCGAAACTTTCACTGATTCAAATGAATCTTCTTTAAGCTCTATATTGTGTCTTAATACATCTTTCATTTTCGCCAAATAATACTCGTTCATCGCTTGAGTTTCTACCACAGTTTTACTGTCTAAGTCATTAACCACAAACTCAACTGGCATTTGTTTAACCACTTGCAGTGGCTTATGCTTAATAACTGGATTAATTACATAATCGCTTTCTTTTTCTGATAAAGGCTCATAAGCAACCATTGTCGAAAAAATATGAAGCAACATCTTATTAAGACTTTTTTCATAATCTTCTGATATTTCTTTATTTGCTTCTTTACTTTCAAGCTCAAAATCAAGCTGATAGCTTTGATCAAGATACATCCATAGAAAATAAGCATTTTTAAAATCTGGGTTTTTCAAGATTACTTGCGTTTTAATAATGGGAGGTGATACTTTTTTATATTTGTTCATAATCCGAATAAATTGGCTATTTATTAAAGCATTTATTAATTTATATAATTTTTCTGTCCGAATTAAAACACTTAAATTATGCAAATTTACTTCATCTGCTTCAATCGTTTCTTCTTTTTTAATATCAATATTAATACTAAATTTAGCTTTATTGTATCTCAGTTCGCTACTATTGTTAAAATGAACTTGTTTTTTTCCATAAATATCGTTTCTCAGAATTTTTATCCTTTCATGAATATAGGCTTGTAGCTTATATATAAGCGTCATAATAAACCGGTTTTCATAGATACCATATTCAATATCCGAAAGGTCAGTTAAAATACTTGTAGGCATTAATTCGTCTTCATCATCACCAACTTGTCTTAAATATCTAGTGCTTGAAGATAGATGCTTAATTGACATTGTTCCTACTTTTTTAGCCTTTTCAATTGGAACAATCTCTTCATCATATCTTAAGTGTGATTTAGCTTGTCTAGTTATTCGGTCGATACTAGGAAAATATGATTCAATTGTCTCAATCCATTCATCGTCAAATTTCTTTATTTTTGTAAACTGTTTTTGATATAGTTTTCGCTCTCCTTTTAATAAAGCATCATAAAAGTTAGCGGAAAAATCGCTATTTTTATCTATCTCGTCAAGCGAAAGCGATAAGACTTCATGAAACAGTTTTACATCGTATTTTTTTTCCATTGACTTTACCTACTAAAACTCTTTAATGTATGACTGGATTTGTGCTTTTGTTTCACTAAATGTATGTTCTCCAAATAAACTTTCAATAAACGCGACAAGTTCTTCTAATTCTTTTTGCATAAATGGCAAATTAAGAGTTTCAAATTTCCGAATAATCTTTCTTGAAACCATGTAATCAAGCGCTTCTAACTCCTCGCCACCAAGAGCAATATAAACAGGAATAAAGGTGTGAATTTGCTTTAAAATTCGGTTACCAAAAGCAATCCTAAATTTATCAATAATGTAATTATCTAAATCGCCTAATTTTCTAGCGTTCTCAGCTGAAAATTCATGAGTTTTTAATGCTTCTTTAAACAGTGTATTTAAATAACTAAAACTCATCTTAACACCTTTTGTCGCAGGCGCTTCAATCATGTTTGCTTTCTCATTTAATTCAATTGAAATGGCTCTATCATAAACTTTATCAGTTATACCAAAGGTTGAATCATCGCGGTTAGCGGTACCTAAAAACCAAACATTTTCCGGAATTAACAGTTTACCTTGTTCAAAATGAACCGGATCTTCTGGGATTTGATCGGTTATAATACCTATTTGCCATTCTTTCGGATTAGGCATTTCCAGAAGCGATAAGAAATCAGCAAAATAATACTCTACTCTTGCTAAGTTCATCTCATCTAAAACAACAAAATTAATATCAGTTCGATAAGTCGTTTCATAAACTGCCTTTAAAAAATCAGTTTCATTATACTTTTTAGTAAACTCATTAAAATAACCAATCATCTCACTACGGTCTCGCCAAGATGGTTGAACCGAAATTAGAGCTGAATCATTTTCAAAAAACTTACCCGCTGCATAAGCTAGTGAAGTTTTCCCGGTTCCAGAAATACCTTCTAAAATCATCAACTTTGAAGTAGCCATGCCCGCAAAAAATGTCCTAGCAACCTTTGGTGTATAAAACAAATTAAGCTGAGAAGCGCAAAAGTTAATAAACCTTTCTGTAAGTTGATCTAAGAGAAGTTTGTTTTCATCTTTCATCGGTGTTTGCAAAATATTAAACCGGTAGCTTTCATCTACTTTTGCCAACAAAGGAAATCTGTTACCTAAAATACCTGCTTTAACTTGATTCCTTCCAGATTTTTTAGGTGTTAAGTTATTAGAGGTTTCTTCGTGACTCCCAAGTGCTAAAATGGCATTTTTTTCATCTTGGACTTGCGTTAACTCGTAATTAAGAAGTGCAACTTGATGAAGAAGTGTTTCTTTATCTTTTTCTGTTTTAACAAACCGAATATATCTTCTTATTAAAATAATAATAAAAAATATAATCGCCAGAAAAAGCATTGCTAAAAAGAGCACTCCTAAAACAGAAAAGACCCAATCAAGCGGCGTAAATGTCTTGGAGGCTTCCATAAAGTCCTTATAATAGCCAATAATATCCCCAACCGTTCGCTCATAGATCAGTTTACCAAAAGAGACTAAACCTTTCCAAATATTGTTTACTATTTTTCTGAAAATCTCAATAAACCACTGTGCAAATTGTTCCATATTTTTCTCCTTTATAACCTGCTTTTTGTAATAAATGGCACTAATTCATCTTTGTTTAAGTCAGTTTGAAAATAAGAGCCACTAGCAAAAGGAATTTGCTTTTGACTAATGATATTCATCTGATTAACATTACTAACTTTCGTTGCCATTATTTTAATGTCTTGATATTCTTTTTTAAGAACATCATACTCTTTATTTAATATATCAATGTTTGCTTTTAAAAAATCAATTTGAAAATTACTAATTAACTGTTTTAATGTCACTTGATCTGTTTGATAATCAATACTAAAATTAAATCCTAACTTTTTCAACTGAACAACGCTTTTTAAAATTAAAACCGTCATTGCTCGATTAACAACCGGAAAATAAAGGACAATCTTTCCTGGATCTACTTGATACTTTTTCATTGTCATATCGACAAAAGTAACAAAATCTTCATTGGCCAACTGTTCAAGTGAAATGGGAATTATTGTATAAAACTCTTTATTCTTAGTTGTTGTAAAAACATTTAACGAATCTTTTATCGCTTTTTCAAAAACCCAATTGCCAAACCAAAAAGCATCATTATTAGCTTCAAGGTTTGGCAAAAACTCACGATAATTAAGTCTTTTGTTTTGTTTTTGGTAAAAGACATTAATATCCATACCATAACAAGTTTTACCCTCACTTTCAAATACCGGTGAGAAAAGCAGGCTAATTTTCTTATCTTTGATAGCTCTTTTATATTCTCTGTATTCATTAAACGAATCTTCTGTTTGCTTCATTGTCTCATTGTAAATCGCAATCGTATTTCCGTTTAATCTTTTACCATGATATAAAGCTGATTTTAAATTAAGCCTTAAATCTTCTAAGGTTGCTCCATCTTTTGGATAACTCAAAGCGGCAACTGTTAGTGTTCTTTGCACCGAAAGTTCTTGAGTAATCATAATTTTTCTTTCTAAGGCTGCTTTATACTTAAATGCCGTATCAAAGAGTTGGTTTTCATCTAAAACTTCTGGTACATAAACTAAAAACGTTTCCCTTTCTTCGGTTTGAGCAAACTTGGCACTTTTTGGTAAATGCATCCGCAGGATTTTACCAACATTTTGCAAATACTTTAAAATGCCATCTTCATGCACAAACTCGCCAATATGATCAAATTGGTCAATTGATACATAAAAAAGCGAAAAGTATACTTGATGTGTTTGCGTTAATCTAAAATCAATTAACTTTAACAAATCATCATGTGTCACAATATCATCAATTGATAATAATTTTGCTTTTTTATATCTTTTGTTTTCTTTTTTTATTAAAACAACTAGCAAAACAGTAA
>CAZKGV010000047.1:0-2878 GCA_964552625.1 uncultured Acholeplasmataceae bacterium
TACAGCCTAGAGCTGTATATCCAGAAGAGCAGGCTGTAGAGCCTTATTTTAGAGCCAGTATGTATGCAGAACAGCAGAAGTTCGATATAGGCACTAAGAGCAGGCAGCTCATACTAGGAGAAGATATAGACAGGCTGGATGATATACCTTATGGACTGGACTTAACTGATAGCCAGGAGAGAGCTAAGGATGCTATTCAGAAGTTACTTCATGAGACTGGCTATAAAGGAGATGGCCAGATACCACTAAATTCAGCAGATTTTAAGATATATGACTCCTACCTACCTTATCTATCCATAAGCTGGACTGACTACTATCAAGCCTATGGCTTAGAGCCTGCTGGAGATGGTAGATATCATGGAGCTCAGGCTAAGCAAGCCAGAGACGCTCTGGAGAGCCTGACAGAGATGAGATGGATGAGCTACCAGAAGCCTTCTGGCAAGTATGACAAAGATGGTAAGCCTCTCTATGACTTTATTAGAGTTAAGAAGCCTCTCATCCATCTCCAGTTTGGAGACAGTTATCATGACATAACTGAGGATGATATCCAGAAGATACTCTCTGGTAAAGAGCTGACTGAGGAGAAGGAAAATAGGAGAATTACCAGGCTACTAGTCCTGCCTTCTCCTATCCTCATAGATGATATAGATAGATATTATCTGCTGAAGCCTTCTGGCTTACATGATGAGATAAAGGCTCTCTATCCTGGAAAAAGGATATCTACAGTTAACAGCCAGTTTATAACACTGCTGCTGTTAGTAGATATAGCAGACTGGAAGATAGGTAAAGAGACGCTAGCCTATAAATTAAATATGGATACCTGGATAGAGACTAGACAGAAGTCTAGGATAGATAAGAGGATACAGGAGGCACTAAAGACAGCTAAAGAGCTGGACTTCCTTCTGGATTATGAGGAGGATGCTACTGGACTTCTAACACTCAGATTAAATCCTGAGAGATGCAGCAGAGTTAGAGCTAAGCTGGCCAGGAAGAAGAGTGTAAAGGAGAAGAAAATAGTAAAGGATAAGGAGACAGGATGAGGAGAATAGCTGTATCACTCAGTAAAGGAGGAGTAGGTAAAACGACTACAGCAGTTAATATAGCTGCTGGACTGGCCAGAGCTGGCTACTCAGTCCTCCTGATAGATACTGACACTCAAGGCCAGGCTGGAAGAGCTTTAGGATTTAATCCAGAGATAGGACTGGCTGAGCTTGTCTCAGAAGAAGCCACTCCAGAGGAGGCCATCCAGGAAGTTAGAGAGAAGCTGTATCTCCTGGCTGGAGGTAGAAGCCTGGCTGGACTCAAAAGGCTTATAGACAGGAAGGACTTTAGAGCTGAGAGGACTCTGGCTGAGAGCCTAGAGAGACTGGATAGCCACTATGACTATATCCTCCTAGATACAGCTCCTGGATGGGATAGCCTGACAGTTAATGTCCTGTTCTATGCTACTGAGATTTTAGCTCCTGTGAGCATGGAAGTTCTGACATTAACAGGCCTTCTCTACTTCCAGGAGTCTATAGCTGCTATTCAGGAGTATAGGCCTGAGCTGGAGATAAGGTATATCCTACCTACCTTCTATGATAGAAGAGTAAAGAAGTCAGAAGAGATACTGGCTCAGCTCCAGGCAGCCTACCAGGATAAGCTCTGTGAGCCTATTAGATACTCTGTCAGACTGTCAGAAGCTCCTGGCTATGGCCAGACTATCTATGAGTATGACTCACGCTCTCCAGGAGCTGAGGACTACCAGACACTAGTAGAGAGGATAGTGAGAGATGGCAGCAGATAGAAAACAGACTCCAGATATCTTAGGAAGTCTTCTGGATAGTAAGAAGGCTGCTGAGAAGAAGGAAGATATAAATACCATAAAGCCAGAATACCATAAAGACAGTAAGCCAGTAAAACAGCCTACCAGTAAGCCTGTAAGCCATAAAAACAGTAAGACAGAAGAAAAATCTATCAGTAAGGCTGATAAAGTCAGCAGAGAGTCTCCTGATAAGTCTGAGGAGTCCTCAGAAGAGAAGCTAAAGGCTACCTACTACCTGGCTGTAGAAGCTGTAGACGCTCTGGAAGAAGGCTGGTATCAGCTCAGGAGGATGGCCTCCACTGATGCCAGGACAAGAATCTCTAAAAGTCTGATAGTAGAGACTGCTCTCCAGATAGCACTGGAGGAGCTGGAGAAGACTGGCCAGAAGAGCAGCCTGGCTAAGAAGATATTAGATAAATAAGAGGCTATTAGATAAATAATAATAGGAGAATAGGAGAGAGATGGAATATACAGTTTTATTAGTCAATAAATCAGAAGAGTTAGATAAAAGGATAAATGAGATGGTATCTGATGGCTGGAAGCCTTTAGGAGATGTCTCTATTATCAAGTCAGAAGAGCCAGAAGCTAGCCAGATTCTCTGTCAAGTTATGGCTAAAGATAAACGATAAAAACACTCTATTTTCTATGTCTGTAATACTAGGTTTATAGACATACCTGATAAAATAGCCACTAGTTCCGTTGCAAGTGGACAAAATGTCCACTTGAAAACATCTGTTACACCCGTAAGTGTGGGGGTGTGAATAGCCACTAGTTCCGTTGCAAATAGCCACTAGTTCCGTTGCAAATAGCCACTAGTTCCGTTGCAAGCTCTTTAAATGCTATCACGATGCTAGAGACTAGATATATTATAAATACACTATCAGAATAACTTAAATATATCAAGCTGGAAGAGTCTCAGTCTCTTAAATATCTTTTAAAGATATTAAAAGTGTTCGCCTGCTCTCTTAATGAGGCAGGCTCACTTTTTTAATACAGCAGTAGGCAGCTCCTATTATCATATCTCATATACCTTTTATATAATTTTCATATGCAATTATAGAATTATGGATATAA
>CAZKGV010000047.1:2978-4879 GCA_964552625.1 uncultured Acholeplasmataceae bacterium
ATCTCATATACCTTTTATATAATTTTCATATGCAATTATAGAATTATGGATATAAAATAACTTGTAATTATAAATCATCTATGTTATACTTGTATTATGATGATAACAGATACAGTCTTCCAGAAGAATATCTACCAGAAAAATATCTACCAGGAGAGAATTTATCAGGAGAGAGAGGCAGAGATGGCTGAAGAGGTTAGGCCTATGGATATCATAGAAGGTCAATCTAGAGAGATAACTTATCTACCTTCTCCTGGAGACATGGCTGAGGACTTCTTGGCCAGTCTGGATGTCGCTAAATCTTCTAAGGCTACCTATACCAGGAGCTTGAGGCAGTTTATAGCCTGGCTGGATGAGACTGGTAGACAGAGCCTCCAGCTTCAGAGAGAAGATATCCTGGCTTATAAAAATTACATGAAGGAGAGGCTGTCAGTCTATACAGTTAATCAGTATCTGACAGCAGTCAGGAAGCTCTACCAGTGGCTGGAGAGCAGTCGGATATATCCAGATATCACAAGAGACATAAGTGGACTGAAGAAGCCAGAAGGCTTTAGGAAGGATACACTCACTCCAGAACAGCTCAGAGAGGCTGTAGATGCCATAGATACTAGCACTCTAGTAGGTAAGAGAGACTATGCCATCTTTAACCTGATGGCCAGGACTGGCTTGAGAGATATAGAAGTCAGTAGGGCTCTGGTAGAGGATATCAGGCAGGAGTCAGGAGAGGCTGTTCTGTATATTCAAGGTAAAGGTAGATCTGCTAAAGATAAATATGTAGTTTTGATGCCAGAAGCTGAGAAGCCTATCAGAGACTATCTCAAGGCCAGAGGAGCTGTAGGTAAGGCTGTAGGAAAGTCAGAGCCTCTGTTCTGCTCTCACTCAGATAGAAATACAGGAGACAGCCTGACTACCAGGAGTATCTCCAGGCTGGTCAAGAGAGCCTTCAGAAGGATAGGCCTGGATGATGACAGGATAACAGCTCATAGCCTCAGACATACAGCCATAACGCTCTCTATCAAGGGAGGAGCTAGTCTTCACCAGGCTCAGGCTATGGCCAGACACAAGAGTCCAGAGACTACTATGGTCTATTTTCACAACTTGAAGCGGATAGAAGAAGCTGCTGAGAGACATATCAACTTTTAACTAGGAGGATACACATGACAGAACAGGACACTCAGAGCATGAAGGAAGGTATTAAAGAGAGAGCTAAGCTGAGGATAACAAGAGACATTAATAACTTAACTTTACCAGAGCTAGGAGAGCTTCAGCACTGGCTTAATGATAAGAAGGCTACTGAGAGGCCTGCCTTAATTAAGTCTATTAATACGCTTATCTCTGATATGCCTGTAGAGACACTGAGAGATATAGAGGCTTACATAGCCAGGATAGAAGGATAAAAAAGCTGTGTATGGCTATAAATATAGAATTACAGACATATGACAGGAGGCCAGAGGGATAGACATATTACATAAAAAGGCTGGATATAGCTAAGACAAGTATGAGAATAACTATCAGAATAACTTTTAAGGAGTAAGCATGGAATATAAAATGCAGTTACTAGAGAAGGCACTTAAGAAGGCAGTGGCAGCCAGGCAGACTTACAAGTCAGAGCTGGCTAAGCTGGAAGCTCAGACTGATACCTATAGTCATGAGTATATAGAGCAGAAGAAGAGACAGCTCAAGCATGAGATGCTGGCAGTTAAGCAAGGTCAGCACGAAGAGATAGCTGAGCTCCTGGAAGGACTAAAGGAGAAGGCTGAAGAAAAGCATAGCAGCTTAAACCTGGATAGCCTGGAGTATCAGGCTGCTCTGAAGACTATAGAGCTGGCTGGCTCTGAGCTAGACGCTGAGACAGTAAGAAAAATTAACAATATATTCAAAGGCAATATGTCAGTATTAAA
>CAZKGV010000048.1:0-4774 GCA_964552625.1 uncultured Acholeplasmataceae bacterium
CCTTCAGGGGATGTAGGGGTTATAAAAAAGTAAAAGCCCGTGCGGCTTGAGCACAAAACAAACCGAACTAGCCAGCTCGACACCAACATTTGAAAGAAATTTTCTTTAGAACCACACTTTCTAATTATCGGCAACTACACTCATTTGCTGCCGTAATATAGTTTTGTCTATTTGTAATCATCAAAAAAGGTCAACAATACATAATGATCTTACACAGCCAATCACATTTGCAATTAATCGGCAATTTCACAGCAAACAATTCACATATTTATTCTATATTTGTGAAATTATCATAAGAATTACTGCATGCAAAGCGTTGAAAGTAAAATAGAAAGATCGATTAAAGCAAAGCCAAGAGGTTTTTTGTTGCTGCCAGATGATTTTGCTCAACACGGATCTGCAGAATCAGTACGAAAAGCATTACAAAGTCTGAGAGAAAAAGGTTTAATAAGATCTGTAGCGCATGGAATATATGTTCGTCCTGTAATTAGCGAATATATTGGAGAAGTATTGCCCACAGCTGAAGAAGTTGCAGAGACCATTGCAAGAAGAGACAAAATAAAACTTATTCCAACTGGAGTTTATGCCTTACACGCATTAGGACTCAGTACACAAATACCGCTTAACCTGGTTTTCTTAACGGATGGAGCTCCACGAACCATAAAAGTTGGAAAAAGAACTATAAAACTAAAAAAAACAACACCAAAGAACCTAAAAGCCAAGGGTAAAATAAGCTCATTAGTTATACAAGCTTTACGTGAAATCGGGAAAGATAAAGCGACTGAAGAAGAAGTTGACACAATCTTGAGGTTATTACAAAAAGAAGACAACAATACATTGCAGCATGACATCACTTTAGCACCTGAATGGATAAAAAGAATAATGAAACAAGCACTGAATGAATAAATTTTACAACATACCAAAAGAAGCAAAGAGCCGTATTTATTCAGAGGTAGGTGAAAGAATGAACCTTCCTGCCTATGCCATAGAAAAAGATTGGTGGGTTGTTCAAACCCTTTCTATTTTATTTGAAATGGAAATTGGCAAACATTTAGTATTTAAAGGGGGCACTTCATTAAGTAAGGCATGGAATGTAATAGAAAGATTTTCGGAAGATATAGACTTAGCCGTTGACCGTACTTTCTTCGGATTCGAAGGCGATTTAGGAAAAAATCAACGAACGAAGCTCCGCAAGACTGCCAACACGTATATAACAGACACCTTATATTCTGAGTTAAACAATGCGTTTATTGCAATAGGATTAACGGATGTGAATATTGAACTCGAAGAAATTGTATCGACAGATCAGGATCCAATTATTATAAGCATATATTACCCAAATGTTATTTATACCCCAGGATATATTCAACCCAGAGTTCAGATAGAAATTAGCTGTCGATCTCTAAGAGAGCCTTTTGAAAATAGAGAGGTTCTCTCTTTAGTGGATGAGACATACCCTGAAGCTGAATTCTCTCAGCAAGCACTACAAATACCTTCCGTACTGCCTGAACGCACATTTTTAGAAAAAGTGTTTTTATTGCATGAAGAGTTCCAGCGCCCCAAAGAGAAAATAAGAGTAGATAGATTAAGCAGACATTTATACGATATCTATCAAATATCAAAAAAGAGTTATGCAGCTAAAGCAATCGAAAACAAAGATTTATACGAGACCATTGTAAAGCACCGTCACAGTTTTACTCGTTTAGGGGGAGTTGATTACAACTTACATCAACCCCAAACAATAAATTTCATTCCGCCAAAAGAGATGCTTTCAGCTTGGGAAGCTGACTACAAAACTATGCAGGAACAGATGATTCATGGCGATTCTCCAAACTTCACAGATCTTATGCAATCATTAACTACACTCAAAAATGACATCAATTCCAGCTCTTGGAAAATAAATGTTGATTTCTAAAGATCAGCTCCCAAGCGAAATCTTTAATTGTAAACACCAAGGTTTGAAATCTCCTCAGCCAAAGATTGCACCAAACACCAAAATTTAAGCTATAAAAAACCAACTCACTATCTTTAAACTCGGGTTAGGGTATCGGGGAGACAGCTTTTCTTTAAGGCGTCTCCCCTTTTTTATTTTTAATTTATCACATGACAACAAAAAAAACTATATTAGCCCGTGAAAGAACCCAAACTGCTTAACATACCGCGCACCGCTGCTACCGTAGAGCATTAAAAAAAACAAATAACACAAAAATGTGGTTTGAAAAATTAATGGGATTTAAGGAGGAGAACCCTCAACAAGTGAAAGAAAACATAGAAGTTGTTGACAATAAATTAATTTCTAAAATCAACAACAGAGAATATGTTTTTGGCAAACTTGAAATACCCTCTTTGAAGGAATTAAGAAATCAACTAAATTTAAAAGAGAAATACAATTCTCAAATTAAAGCGTCTGAAGTAGTTGGAAATATTCAATCATTCCATAAATATGTTTCTAATAACTACTCAGTGATTCAAGTGGCTTCTCAATTCAATCTGTTAGAGATGACAAATCCAAACAGAACACCTGAAGATGGCGTTGGAATATATGAATATGACGCAACACAAGGGCCTGCCTGTGCAATTGCCTGTGGTGCAGGGACAATTTACAGAAACTATTTCGCAAATGTAGATGGGCAGATAGGACAAACCTCTACTAAACAAATTGACTGTTTAAATGATATAGGGATTGAACTTGAAAATGATAAGTATAATCATTGGGAGATGAAAAATGGCTATGCACTTGCCAATAGAGATGGGCTAATAACTATTAACAAAGAGATTGGCTCTATGTCTGAGAAAGAATATGAATATTTGAAAGGAAAACTAAGAATAGGAGTTCAATGGGATTCAGAAGTTACGATCAGTAAGAATCGCAACCGAATAACGCAAGTTTATTGTTCTGCACTACCCATTTCATATTCAGACATTGAAATAGAGTTGTGGAAAGATTTTGCAAAACTCATCCTCGAAGCAACTTATGAGGCAACTTTTTATGTGGCTCTTAAAAACTACGAAATAACAGGAAGCAACAAGGTTTTTCTAACTTTAATAGGCGGTGGAGCTTTTGGCAATGAAGAAGAGTGGATTTTCAATGCAATCACAAAATCAATTAAGAAGTTTTCAAAAACACCTTTAGATATTAGGCTGGTAAGTTATGGTGCTTCCAACCCCGCAATTACTGAGTTCATTGATTCTTTCAAATCTGAGATGTAACCAACTTTCACTCAGCTGGTAGCAACAACATCTTACAACACCAGCTGTTAAGTCAACTTACGCCATTATTCATGCGTTCACCCTTCTATTCATAAGCACTTCATAGCAAGGATTTGTAACATTCAGCATAAAAAATCGTATCATGTTACTGTCTCAAAGTTTCTTGAAATATGAATTTATTTGATGAGTTTGATATTCGTTCTCTTTTTATAGTAGATGCTGGTCGAGGCAGACTATTTAAAGGTGAATCCTCCAAAATAAAAACAGACCAAAAGACACGTCAGTATTATGGGAAAACCAAAGTTCATAATAATGGTGTAAACAACCTAGAAGTTGCTGTAGTTGGCAGAAGCAAAGAAGAGGTGATTAGCAGACTCACTGAGATGACACTCTTCGTTCTGGAAGATTTTATTTTCGCACTCAATAATGCACGCATATTTCCGATTGATACTGACTTAAGCTGTAATCTCAATTAACAAAGTCAGCATCCAATACCAGTTATTTTATTGCCTGAAACTTATCGATGGAGCAATAAATATTGTTGATTAATAGAATTTTGGAAGAGAAATGATGAATTGTGAATGAGCTCTTGATCTAATTATATTATGGATAAAAAAAACATCTGTTCGGCTGCTCGTATTTTTGATCATGAAAATGCTTTAAATTTATTTAAAGATGAAATAGAGTTTTTTACTGTCAAAAACGAGAAACTAATATTACATATACCGCACTCATCAGCTAAAATATTAGATGACTCTACTTATGTTTCTTTTAGCAAGGAAATTCACGATGAGTTGGCATTAATAACTGACTGGGAAACAGACAAAATATTTCAAGCGGATGATGTAACCACGCTAAAATGTGATTTTAGTAGAATCTATTGTGATGTGGAGAGGCTTCCTGAAAATGAACAAATGGATGAGGTGGGTAGAGGGATATACTATGTGAAAGGAATATATGGACAGCATATCAGGTCATATAGTAAAAGTGATGTTGATAAGGTAAAGGCTTTATACAATGAGCATTATCATATGTTTAATGACTTCATTAAAGATAAGCTTAACAAGGTGGGTGAAGTTTTAATTATAGATTGCCATTCATTTAATAACATTCCTCTTCCTTATGAAAATGACAATGGAAGAGAAAGACCTGATATATGTATAGGAACGAATGATTACCACACACCAATCCAGTTAAAAGATTTCGTGACTAACTATTTCACAGATTTAGGTTACAGTGTTGCTATTAATTTTCCTTATTCAAACACCAACATACCTATTAAGTATTTAAACAAAGAAAAAAGGGTTTCATCTATAATGATTGAGGTGAATAAGGATTTATATATGGATGGGGAGGATATTATTCACGATAAAATATTCGAATTAAATAAAATTATGATTGGCTTAATGAAAGTCCTATAAATTAAAAATCATTGATGTCTGGTTAAAATTTGAAATAAGGGTTTAAGCTTGTGATTATAAGGGTCTTATATTTAGGTTCACCTCAGTAAAAAGACGTTAAAAAAAACAAAACAACCAACAATTACAAAGCTCTTAAAGTCCCC
>CAZKGV010000049.1:0-4690 GCA_964552625.1 uncultured Acholeplasmataceae bacterium
TCTACGATAACGAGTTATCCAGACGATATGATATTGGGTCTTGTATACGGTATGGACTGACTTGTATAATTTCATACCTTTTATTCTATCAAAGAACGACCAGAAGACACAGGAAAGAGTTCTCATCCCCACCTGTGAAGGTGGGGAGTGAGAGCTGTGTTAAGTTATTTATAATGACCAATTAATAAATAAAGTGTTTCATATTTTTACTTTAGTTTTATTATTTATTAAGTTAATATCAAATGTTTTTTGATTATCTTTTAATTTTTTAATTATTTATAATAATTTAACAATATGTATAAAAATCTATCTTTTTCTGGTCTAACTCAATTCCTAAACCAGGCTTATCGGTTACTAAAATAAAGCCATCTTTTATAAGAAGGCTGCCTTCCTTTGTAATATCATCTTTCAATCTAAGTGTAGACATAAGAGCAGCAGAAAAAGTAATGGCATTTGGTATTGAAACCGCAAAATGTAAACTAGCTGAAACAGAACCTCCGGTTTCAATCATACTGTTTATAAATATGGGAATATTACCTGCTTCCATTATGGCAGCTATTTTTTTAGCCTTACAAAAACCCCCACTTTTTTGTAGTTTAATGCTTGCAATATCAACAGCATTTCCTTTAATTATTGCAATTGCATCATTTAATGAACAGAGACCTTCATCAACTGAAATGGGAGTGGATACTGTATCTTTGATTGATTTCATTCCATCGATATCCCACCTAGGAACAGGTTGTTCAATCCAAGCAATGTTAAAAGGTTCCATTTTTCTAATGCATTTAATAGCTGTACTTCGAGTCCAACCTTGGTTAGCATCAACAATTATTATAATTTCTTCACCAATTGCTTTACGGACAGCTGAAACTCTTTCAATATCTACATCGGGTACATTCTGCCCTACTTTAATCATAATTGACTTGAAACCTCTTTTTATTGCTTTAGTTGCTTCTTTAACGTTTGTTTCAGCATCTGACCCTAAAAGTGGCCATAATAAGGGAAGTTTTTTCACAAAACAACCACCCAGGAGTTTATATATAGGAATATTTAATAATTTCCCAATAATGTCATATAACGCGATATCAATTGCTGCTTTTGCAAATGGGTTCCCCTTAACCGCCTCATCCATAGCCTTGTGAATATGTTCAATGTTATAAGGATCCATGCCCTTAATAGCCGGAAACAAATAATTCTGTAGAATACCGACAACGGATTCAGAGCTCTCATACGAAAACATTGGACAGGGAGAGGTGTCTCCAATGCCATAAGTCCCATTATCAGTATACAATTTTATTATAACAGAAGTTGCTGCAGTAACAGTACCAAAAGAAAGACTATAAGCATCTATGGTTGGAATCTTAATAGGTATAATTTCAATTCCGGATATTTCCATATTTTTAACTCTTTTCTATAATAATTTTTAGTCTACAACATTTAAAAAAACAAGTCTTCTAATAATTTTTTTTATTGAATATTAGTTAGATATGGTTATCTATAAATGATTCATCTAACAAATCCAAATAGTCTTGGAATAAATAAAGACAGCTCAGGCCAATATGTCACTAAGAGACAAAGGGGCAGGGAGCAGAATAAGACTAAAACCATTGATGTTCTTAACATTTTATCAACTTTTACTTTCCCTACACGTGCACCTAAATATAACATAGGGGCCATAGGTGGGGTCATCAAGCCCATGCCTAAATTAGTTCCAACAATGGCTGCGAAATGAATAGGGTGAATACCCAATGTTTTAATTATAGGGTATAAAATTGGAACTACCATTAAAATCCCACTCAGTTCGTCCATTAGCATACCAGTGAATAATAAAAAAATATTAATCAACAATAGCAAAAATATCTTATTTGTAGATAATTTGAATAGAATTTCACTTACCTGTTGTGGAACTCGCTCCATAACGTAAATCCGACTTAAAATTGAAGCAAAAAAAATCATTATCATTATTACTCCAGTATTACAAGCAGATGAACGAAGTAACAGCAATGCTTTTTGAATGGACATACCTCTATGTATGATAATAGAAATAAAAATTGTATAAACAACGCTAACTGCAGCTGCTTCAGTAGGAGTCATAATCCCGCCGTAAATACCTCCTAAAATCAATATTGGTAGTAAGATAATTCCTAATGCTTCCTTTCCTTTAGCCAAGGTTTCTTTTACAGTTTGCTTAAAATTTAATTTTTGGGGCATTTTGTCAATAGAATCAGCGGTAGGTATGTTTTTAATTATAAACATATTAGCGATAGAAAACATTGCTGTCAGCAACAAACCTGGCCCAACCGTTGCTAGAAAACAAGCTGCAACCGATTGTTCTGTAATAAAAGCATATAAAATCATTGCAATGCTCGGTGGAATCATTGTACTCAGAACTGCAGAACTGCTAATAAGCGCAGCCGAATAACCTCTTGGGTATCCCTGTTTTTCCATTTCAGGAATCATAATTGTACCAATCGCAACAGTTGAAGCAGCAGCAGCGCCTGATATTGCACCAAATAAACAGGATGAAACCACAGCAATTATTCCGAGGCCACCTCTTATTCTACCAACAAAAATATTCATAAATTTTATAAGACGTTCTGCAAGATCACTTCCTGAAACAATGTATCCTAAAGCTATGAAAAGTGGTAGAGCAAGAAGTGTAACGGAAACTTGGCTTTTAAAACCCGCTGGCAAAAGAAAGCTTGGATCGTATCCTTTTGTAACAACTAAAAAAATTACAGTTCCTAAAAAACTAAAAGCTGCTGGAATACCAGAAAACAGTAATATTACAAAAATTATGATAGAAGCTGCAATTATTATATCCATGACTCTATTTCCTCCCTAGGATTCATCATTTCATTTGGTATCGAAGTTCCTTTTATTATGGGTTGCATCCATTGAATCCCCTCAATTAAAGAATAGGACCCCATTAATAACAAACCTACAAAAATGGCTAATTGAAAATAATATACTCTATAGTGAGACCCAAATAATGTTGCAATAGATATTTCCTTTCGTGTCATTCCCCAAATAAAATATTTATAAGCCCATGGCAAAGAATAAAATATTATAATAGAAGTAACAAAACTTGTTAATGCACGTACTTTTGCATACTGTTTTGGATCTTTAAAAATTAAATGGACAAGCTCAGCACTAATGTGACTCCTTTCATAGGAGCCATAAGAGGCTCCTATGAAATAAAGCCAAATTGCGACATAAGCCGCAAATTCTTCAATTCCCACTATAGAAATTTTAAATATATACCGTGATAATACTTCAATAATCATTCCTAAAATAACAATTAGTAGGGAAACTAGCATTATGGTACGTTGACATTTCAATAACAATGTAGAATATTTGCCATATATTTTAAATTCACGGCTTACATCTTTGACTTTCATATAATAATTCTCCTCTACTCATTTACTCGGCTACTCGGCATAAAATTGTCTAATTATATCCATAGTTTCTTTTCCAATGATTTCGTCTGCTAAAGGCCATACATAATCTCTTGTTGCTTTCGCAATTTTTGCATTCTGTTCAGCAGTAGGAATAAGGATTTCGATTCCTTCTTCTGCCATTTTTTGCATATACAGCTCATCCTCTTTTTCAGCAAATTCAAAACTTGGCAACATATGCTTTTGGCAAGCTTCTTTAATGATTGTTTGGTCTTCCTTAGAAAGTGAATTCCACACATCTAAATTCATATGAATAAAAGAATGTTGAAACGCGTTATTATACTGTACCCAATACTTTACAACATCACGAAAGGAAGCCCATGTATTGTAGGGTTGTCCACCAACTTGACAATCAACAAGTCCTGTTTGAAGGGCCATATACAAATCATTCCAAGGGACTGGAGTTGGTGTAAACCCCCAAGACTTGACCATATTCTCCCAAGCAGGGTCTCCAGGAGGAAATCTCATTTTCATACCTTTTTTATTACTAAAAGGGTCGAGTACATCAACATCAGAAGCAATACTTACAAAACCGCCCCCACAAAATCCTTCACCAATCGCTGCTAGTAATTTCATATTGTTGTCTTCCATTGCTTCATCCATAATTTTATACAAAAAAGGATTTTCGCTCAGGTAGGCTTGTTTTACATTCTCCCAAGTGGCAAGGTTATATGGAAGAGTGTATGCTTGTAATCTTGGATCATAGGTTGTTGTAACAGGCACTAGTGCAATTTCTATCGAGCCTCTCATTACTTGTTCAGATTGCTCGAGCCAATCTCCTAATTGGTTTGCTGGAAAAAGATCAATTTTTATTCTTCCATTTGTTTTATCAGCGATTTCTTCAATAACAGCTCTGGATACTTGGTCTATACCTGAATCAACAGGTTGCCAGTGCCCCCACCTCCAATGATAATTAGTGCTAGCATAGGAAACTAGTGAACAACTTATTAATAGAAGCAGCAATAAAAAACATTTGAAAAATTTGTTCATAGAAATATCTCCTTTTTTAATATATTTTAATTTGCCTTTCAAAATAGCTTTTTAATATTTTTACAATTTTGTATAGGTATCTAAAAAGCCCTTTAAGTAATTCTACCCTCCTTTCTATTTTTACTACTAGTTAGTAAAGCACTGTTGTGTTGGTAGTGTTACTTTTTAAACTTTTAAAGCAGTTTCCATCGATTCCCACGCCTTTACAGACGTGGTATGGTTAAAACTCAAGCTGTGTTTGT
>CAZKGV010000050.1:0-4357 GCA_964552625.1 uncultured Acholeplasmataceae bacterium
CTTTAAAGATATCCAGCAATTAAGGAATGAAGGGTAGTCTTTAGGCTTTGAAAAAAGCTTTGCCTGATTCTATTAATGCTGGAAGCATATATTCCCGGTTGAATTGAATTACCGGTAAGCGTTCAACGACTTCTATCTACATATGGTTTAAGGTGTATTCCATATTATAAAGGCATCGAATAGCCCCACGGCCTGTACCTCCTGCACAGGCAATGATTAAACATTTCTTACCTTTCAGGAAATGATTGTGCTTTGTCTCCGAACGGCGCATGTGGTCAAGCAGACATTTTAAATTTTCTGCTAGGTCATGCCAGTATACTGGTGTAATCAGCACAATTTTTTCTGCAGAAACGAAACTTTTATAAATATCGGCAAAATCATCCTCTATAATACAGCTGCCCTGAGAGCGGCATTGTCCCCAACCATCTTCACAGGCGAGGCAGGCATCTATCTTGTGCTTGTTGAGATGGACTTCTTTGACCTCTCCACCCGAGGCATGAATCCCCTCTATAACTTTATTCTTAGCGGCTGCTGTTAATCCGTCTTCATTGGGGCTGGCCCATACAATTAAAGTGTACAATTGAAACCTCCTCAAGCAGAATCTTCTGCTCATCTTTCTAGTGAGTATATTTGTATATTTTGAGATATAATAAAGAATGTTCTCATGATGAGTAGTTCTTGATCAGTTTATTACAAGGACTGTAATTTTGTGTTGTGCAATGTCGCCACTTTAGCTAATCTCCAATTCAATAAAGTCTATTATAATATAAATTAGAAGAAGGGAAAAGGCCAATATCAAACATAAGTGTGTGCTTAGGATGACATGCCAGCTGGGGACCCATGCCAGAATCAAACACAGGCAAAAAACTACCACCAATAGCAGGCATAGTAATCGAGTATACCTAATTTAATCAAAGATTCCCTTGCCGCCGGCATCAATCAGGCCTAGTGCAGTAATATTACCTATATACGCATCCTTTTCGGCTTGTCTATCTGGCAGCCATTATAGACATCTATTCACGCAAGATCATCAACTATGTCATTGGTAAAACCTTATCTTCTGAATTAGCTTTTGCTGTTTTGAATATGCCATAGCCATAGAAATACCGACAAACTGATTAAACATTCAGATCGGGGAATCCAATATACTTGATACTTGCAAAGAGTATACAAAAATACTAAAAGATAATGGTATCAGAATCATTATGTCAGCCAGAGGCAATCCCCATGATAATGCCTAAGTGGAGTCCTTCTTTAAAACATTTAAAACAGGAGGAGATGTATCTATGAAAGTATGAGAGATATCAGGATGTGATAGAAAGGGTTCCTATTTTATTCTGGATATTCTAGAGGTGTATAATAGGAAGAGGCTACATTCAGCTTTGGGCTACCGGCCTCCAGAGGAATTCGAGATTCTACTTACTGGGAATGCCTCTCAGAAAGAGAAGAAAGCTAAGACTTTATTTGTATAGTCAGAGTGGTGCACTTCAGTATTTTGATACGGTTAATCAAAGCAAGCTGATTCAGATTTTATAGGAGACAATCAAAGATGGGCGGGTCATATCCTTAATCTATAAATTCCTGAAAGCAGGAGTTTCTGCTTCTGCTAATGAACCTCGATGAATGGCTGAGAAGTTGCATAAGAATGGCGGCTTGGAAACGATGGAAGAAAATCCGAACAAGTTTCGAAAACCTAAAGAAGTTTGGTGTAAGCGAAGAGCAAGCCTGGATGTGGGCAAATACAGGAAAAGGTTACTGGCGTACTGCCCATAGCCCAATCTTAACAAAATCATTATCCAACGAGCGATTCAAATGGATTGGATATCTTAGCTTTACGGAATGTTATTCTGCGAAGTAACGTGAAAACTTTGGAAGCGCCGTATACCGAACGGTAAGTACGGTGCTGTAGGAGGTCACTCAAATAATGGATGCCCCTATACCCGATTTGAAATCGTATCAAAAGACCATGGCAATGATCTAAAAAATTAAATAACTTTAACAAAATTTGGAGGAAACAAGGGAAACCGCGATCCTGCTAGGTAAAATGCTAGAAAATACTGAAAGATGTATACATGAGAACCGAAAAGTGCCGGAAAAAAAGTTTATTAAGAAGTAAGTTACCTGGGCAAAATAAATGGGGATCTTCAAGGAATATTAAATTCCTTTCAAAGGGGGAAACATTTATGAAGAAAGTTAATTATCTTTGCTACTTTATAGTACTATTAACCTTGATCTCTGCCGGAACAGGAATCTTTTACTCAACAGGAGGCGATAGCTTTGCAGTAAAAAACATTTATGGGGAAAGCATCGAACTTTATGGAAATGGCATCTACAAGTATAATTCTATTCTTAAGGCCGGGGGTTTTAAGGGCACAGATCTCGTTATGCTAATTGTAGCTGTTTTATTTACCTTTTTTACAGTAAAAAAAGAAAAGGCAACTGAATATGGATATCTACAAATTGGATTTTTAGCAGGTCTGCTTTATTACTCTTCTTGTTTGGTTTTTGGCGTAACTTTTAATAGTTTGTTTCCGATCTATGTATTATTATTTTCTTCTACTTTATTTACCATGATACTCATATTAAGTGATTTAATTAAAAACGACAATTTAACCAGTCCTTTAGTTGGAAAGAAATTTAAAGGTACAGCACTATTTTTAATCATCAGCGGAAGTTCCGTTTTAATGTGGTTACAATTTATAATCCCCTCTCTAGTAACGGGACAGCAGCTTTCTATTATTGAAATTTATACTACCTAGCCTACTTTTGTATTGGATTTAGGTATTATCCTCCCGGTCTACTGGGGTTCTGGAATTGCCCTGTTAAAGAAAAAAGAAATAGGCTACAAACTCACACCTATTTTGCTTACATTTATAGCAATTGTTGGCGCTACCGTAATCGGGCAAAACATTTTCCAATCATATATGGGTGTTGAAATTCCCATACAGCAGTTAATTGGCTTGGTTGTCTCATTCGTAATATTAGGCATTATTGCAATTATTTTAGACATAGGATTTTTTAGACATCTAAGGGTAGAAAAGTAAATGAAAAAAAACTAATCCAAAGTAAACCCCAAACTATAAATTGCGAAGAAGGTAAATATATGGAAACAAGTAAATTTAACAAGCCTTGCTTAAGCGTATTCATAGTATGTCTGTTACTTGTATTCCAACAATTTTCAAGCAAAGCTGGAAATTTAATCGCCAATAATTTTACTTACAGTGCAATAGACGAATATGGTATTTTTGCAAAGATTTCAGTGCACCACATTGTGCAGATGCTTTTGGCATTAGTGGCCATTTCAGTACTTACAAGGAAATATAAAATTAATTTTGGTTTTTGTGTAGGGGATAAAAAACTGGGAATAAAAAATGTACTTTATTTTACTGTAGCTATATTTCTTTATACGTTTATTTCTTACGGAATTGCTTATGCAAATAATCTGATACCGAATACGGATATCCACTAAACCCCAAAAACATCATTGGCTCGTTAGGGTTTCAAATGCTATTATCCGGACCATCGGAAGAAATTTTATTCCGTGCCATGCCTATTAGCGTATTAATTTTTTGGTTTGGGAGTAACAAAAAAATAAAAATAGTTAAGTGGGATATTTCCCTGATCGTTATTGCTTCTGCTGTTTTGTTTTCCGTTGCACATATTGGATGGACAGTTAACCCTGTTTCAATAAGCATGGACTATTTTCAATTAATTTTTGCTTTTGTATTAGGTGTAGTTTACGGTGCTACATATCAAAAAAGTGGCAGCATCATATACCCGATAACGATGCATAGTATCACAAATGTCATTATGGTTGGGTTAGGCTATGTCCTAACAATTATTGCATGCTAGTTGAATAAAAAAGTACCGTCAATAGTTTTTCGTAAATTCATTTTCCACCTGGCAGATAGCTGTTATCCTATATACAGAGGGGACAGGCCTCAACATTTGACATAAGAAAGGAATGTCAAATGTTGAGGCCTGTCCCTTGATTGACACAGATTGTTTTAATCAGTTTTCGACTGATTCTTCTTTTGATTCAATGCTCTCTGCTGGCAATCCGGACACACTCCTTCAAATATTGCACGATGCCTTTCAATGGTATACCCTGTTATTCTGGCTACCTGCTTATACATAGCTTCATGGTATGGAAAAGGTATATCGTATACTGAATCACATTCTGTGCATAAAAGGTGGTAGTGCTTATCCAATTGTGCTTCAAATCTATCTATGTTTGGCAGCTTAACCTGGAGGACTTTCCCCTGTTGAACTAAAATCTTTAGATTACGATATACTGTTCCACGACTTATATGGTTATCGATAGCTCGGGCATCCAGATATATTTCATCTGCACTGG
>CAZKGV010000051.1:0-3841 GCA_964552625.1 uncultured Acholeplasmataceae bacterium
CAGGACTTTGTGATAATATTGGAGAAGACATTGAACCAAAAAAAACATTTACAGCAGGACAGGATTATGAATTTTTTATAGGCGGGGAAAATAGTTGTAAAATATCACAAATAGCAAAATATAAACCTGAACAAAATCCATATGCTATCTTAGCTCTACAAGCACAATACCCTAATGGATCTACTGCTTTATGGACAGATTTAGAACACTATTTAATGGAAACTAAACCAAGCATAGAAATTAACTACCCAATAAATAACGCAGAAATTGAAAACAAATTTTTACTTTCTGGATATGTAACCCAACCAAGTCCTGAAATATATAACAAAGTAATGTCAATATTTTATTGGTATGATGAAAATAACCCAGATAATGTTTATGATAATATAATATCTTATGTTGATGATATTAATTTAGGCGAAGAACTAAATGGATATTTTGGAAGATATGTTAATTATTTACCAGATAGTAAAGAACAATGGATAGGTATAAGATTTATTGTTTTTAATAATGAAACTTATGAAAATTATCATATAATTCCAGATTTAAAAATAAAAACAATTGGAGAAATTGGTCTTCCAGAATTAGATCCAGAAGGAAAATGGTATGATTATATAGACATAGCACAACCAAATATGTCCACAGACGGATATTATAGAATAGCAGACCAGGGAGAAATAACATTTAGATATCTCTTTCCAAGAAATTGGCAAGTAGAAATAACACAAGGGGACCAAACTAAATTAGCAAAAACACAATTTAAAGATATACCTAATGAAAAATATCCCTTTTTTTCAGTAAGTGGTTTTAATGCTTCAAGCACTCCGTCCTGGATAGTTGTAGATGTTTATGATACTAATGATAACCACGCTATTGGAACAATGTTTCATATAGTAGAAATTGGAACTGAAAGTTTAGGATTACCTTATCAAGGCGATACTTGGATAGAAAAAACTTTAAGAAATATCTTTTTAATAAGTGATGAAACAAAACAAGCATACCTAAACTTATCAGAAAAATTAAAAACAAAAATCCCCTTGTGTTATTTCATCCAGGCAAAAGAAATAATTGATGAATTACAAGAACCAGAAGCAGAAGTAATACCACCACTTGAAATTAATATTCAAGATAAAGACGGCGACATTAAAACAACAATAGAAATGGATTTATTTAATATGGAAATCATTGAAAATAATGGACTAATAAATTCATTTCTATCACTTCAAAGAGTTGTTTTATGGACCTTATATTTTTATTGGCTAATATCATTGTATAACATAGGAAAAAATACTTTAAACCCACAATCAAAAACAGAAAACTAATATGGATTACTTGGCAAGATTTTTCTACAATTTTATATCTGGAATTATCTCAAAAATACCAACAGGTTCAATTCCAGAACAAGCAAAGACATCTTTCCAAAATGTCATTGCCAGTTTAAAATACTTTTCTAATTTTTTGGCTCTTGATACTTTATTTTTTATAATAAAGATGACATTAGGAATTATTTTAATCTTTATTACAATAAATTTAGCACTTTGGATTTATAGTTTAATAAAAGGTGGTGGTTGACAAATTTCTTAAAAACATTATAATATAGTAAATGTCAAAAATATTAACACAAAATAATGAAAAAAGTCAAAGATCTTTACAAAAAAGAACCAACTTGGCAAGAATTTGCTAAATTATTAAATTTAGTCTTATTAGCATATCAGAAAGAACTAATAACCAAAGAAGAAATGAATTTATATGTTTCTGATATTGCTAATTTAATTAAAAAATTTGAAAAATGATACAAGGAATTGTAGGTCTTCCAGGATCAGGAAAAACTTATTATCTTTCAAAACTTGGATTAGAAGCAATGAAAAAAGGGAAAAAAGTTTATTCTAATTATAAACTGGAAGGAGCAATAAATTACAAAGAACTTACAGAACTAATTAATGTAGATGATGCCTTAATTTTAGTTGATGAAATTAATATCTTATGCCCAAGTAGAAAATGGGATTTATTACCAACTGAACTTCTTTATTGGTGGTCCCAAACAAGAAAACAACAATTAGATATATATTGGACAGCGCAACACCAGGACAGAGTAGATAAAGCAATTAAAGAAGTTTCAGCATTTATTTTCAAGATAAATGCCTTACCTTTTGGCATTAGAATAATACAAAAATTCTTGCCAGAACAAATTGGAAAAGCAAAAAGAGAAAGATTTGGTTTTAATATTTTTTTATTAAAGAAAAATGTTTTTAAGAAATTTAACACTTATGAAAGAATTACACCAGCAAAATATACTTATGGAACAAGTCAAAAAAGATATTATAAAAGACCTTATATTCCAAAAGAAATTTTCGTCAAAAACTTTGTTAAAAACAAAGTTTTTGACGAACGAATGGCCGAGATGGATAAACTCTATGGACCTAAGAAAGACTTGACAAAAGAAAATCAGATGTTAGACTTAATTTGAACACACACAACACAAGCACCCGACGGGACAATAAAAAGAAAACTGATAAAAAATCAGTAGTAAAACCAAGGAATACCATGGGGGGGATTTAAATACAAAAAATTTTAAAAGAAATCCCCCCCTTGGAGAACCCCCCAGAATTAGCAACTTGCTTTTTTCTGCTGAAAAAACCAAGTTCTTAAAACAAAATTTAAATTCCTTTTTATAAATTATAAATTTTAAGACAAACTAATTTAAAAAACTCTTTTTATTGTTCTATGAATACACAAATACCATTATTTTGCGAAAAAAGTCAAGATTTAGCAACAACTACTTATTGCTATTATCCAAGTAATGAATTTATAACATTTGTAAATTATCAAAGTAGAACAAGCAATTTTTTACTGATCACTATTATTTTTTTTATGGTGATCTTTTTAATTAAAAATTTAATAAGGTAAAATTATGATAGAATTTTCAAACATTTTCTTTTCCAGTATAACAAAAAGCATCTTTGCTTTTGTGGCCATAATAACAATGACAATCTTTTTTGTAAATATTATCAATAAACTATAAAATCCAGTGCTATGGAGATTTTTAATGAAACAATTCAAATTTTAACCCAAACAATATTTTGGGGAATAATTACTGGGTTTTGTGTCGGTATAGTTTTGAAAATAACTAAATTTTAAATTAAAATTATGATTGAACTTTATAATTTATTTATTCCTTTAGCCCACGCAACTGGAACATATACAGCAGACCCAGAAATTACAGGATTGGCCAAGGACGCAGTTGGAACATTATACGCAAACATTGTAGGAGTTCTCTCTGATAATGTTTCAACAATTATGATTGTTGTAGCTGGAATAGTTGGAATAATGCTTGCTGTCAGATTGTTCAGACGATTTGTCAAATAGCCTAGCTAAAAAAAGGTTGTTTTTTAGGGTTTTAGAATTTTTTAACCTTTTTTTGCTAAAACCCTAAAAAATAAAGCACACAAATCAAATTTAAGGTGTCTTAAAATTTATCTATGAATAATACATCAAAAATAACAGGTATTGTATTATTCCTAATCATCATATTGTTAGGAATAACTGGAATTGGAGAATTAGCAATTCAAAAAATTGCTAATTTGTTATTTTCTTATGAACCTAATAATGTAGCACTTGCTTCTAATAACTACATAAACAAAATTAAATTTTATAATGAAACTTATGGCGAAAATCAAATCTTAAAAATAAAATTTCATTGTCAAACATCTTTTAATATTTACAGATTTGCTACAAGAATTGGCTGGTATTATGACGGAACCGGAGATAAAGATTGGCAAACATATGCAGGACTTTGTGATAATATTGGAGAAGACATTGAACCAAAAAAAACATTTACAGC
>CAZKGV010000052.1:0-3738 GCA_964552625.1 uncultured Acholeplasmataceae bacterium
GTTTAAAAAATAGCTATGACAATGAAAATGATATTCTTGAGGCAGGAGCTCTTGTTGAACCAACTTGTGTTGCATATCATGGGATGTTTACAGTTGCGGGAGGTATTAGCCCTGGAGGGCATGTTGTAGTATTTGGTACCGGACCAATTGGCTTAGCTTCAATTCATTTAGCAAAAACATCTGGAGCTGCAAAAATTATAGCTTTTGAACCACATAAAACCCGAAGAGATATAGCTAAACAAATGGGAGCAGATTATATTTTTGATCCAACCGAAGGAAAAAAGAGCCCGAGTGAAATTGTTAGAGAAATAACAGAAGGTACTGGAGTTGCAATGGCTGTTGAAGCTGCTGGGGCTTTTTATCAAACAATTAGTGAAATGGAAAAATGTTTAGGAGTTGCTGGTAAACTTGTAATTATCGGCATGGCTCCTGAAACACCAAAAATAGATCCAATGATATATCAAAGAAACTTTGGAAGCCTATATGGTACTTTGGGCCATTCAGGACATGGAGACTTCCCAAATGTTATCAATTTAATGGCTTCTGGCAGAATTGATATGACCCAAGCAATAACCTCGCGCTATTCTCTTGATGACGCAGTTGAAGCAGTCTACGCAGCTGGTAAAGGAAGTGAAGCAAAAGTATTGGTGAAGCCATAGACACTATATGCTTAAAGCAATATATTAAGTAAGTTAAGAGTATTTAAAACATATAAATTCGATTGTCGAGCGGCAATTACCTATAAAAATATGTAAATAAGGTTAAAATAACATAGATAATCATTACAGTTTCAATATGATAATGTACTTCTATAGGTGCTGCCGCCTATATACTTATTAATGGATTAATGGAGGTTAATAATATGATACGAGTACTTGCAATGCTCACAAAAGATGATCAAACAGTTGAAAATGCCTTTGAAGTTTATCAAAAAAATAAAAACGCAAAAACACCATGTTGGGGGTTTAAAGATATTAATATTAGCATTGAAAGCGCAAAAATTCTTGCTGAACAAATCTTAAGAGATGAAAAGGAATTTTTCTTTGAGTCTCTAGTGCGTGAAGAGGAAGAAGCCATCGATATTACTAAATTAGCTATTGAATGTAATGCTGATTATTTAACGGCTATGGAATATTTTGACAGTGTCAATGATTTAATAAAAGATACAAAAGTAAAATACTTTCCTACATGTGGAAAACGAGGAGGGTATCCTCGTAGAATGCTCTATGGAACAATAGATGAAATTATTAATGATGCCAAAAGGATTGCGTTAAAAGGAGTTGATGGTATTTGTCTTTCTGTTTTTAGATATGAGGATGGAGATCCTATTGAACTGACAAAAAGATTTGTGAATGAAGTAGACATCCCATTAGTTGTATCAGGTTCAATTAATAACGATGAACGGCTTGATTTTATAAGAGAAGTAAAGCCATGGGGGTTTACCATTGGAACTGCTTTGTTTGATGATAGTTTTGGACCAGAAAAAAGCATACAAAAAAAACTTGACCATATTTATAATTACGTTAACTCCTAACACGTGAAAAACGTGTCAATTATAAATATTTTATAATAAGTATTCTTAAAGTAGTAAAAGTATAATAAATAGCAACTCTAAAAGTAATCCTTTCTAATTAAACATGCTTATTATATAGGGTCAGCGGTGGAATAAAAAGACATAGGTATTTTTAGAATATTTAAAAATACAAAAATTTATCTAAACATAATGCCCTACTTTGTAAAAAATAATATAAGGATAATATTTTGCCGTACTTAAATATTCATTATAGTGAAGATGTAATAAACAAAAACGAAATTGTAGCAAAATTATCAAAATTTGTATCAGAGGAGCTTAACAAACCAGAAAGATATGTAATGATTTCATTCAATACAGATGTTTGCATGTCTTTGGGTAGTAATAAAAACTCCCTACTCTTTATAGAGTTTAAAAGCATAGGATTCAAAAAAGATGTTAAAAAAATATCAGAAGCCCTATGTAGATTTATGGAAAAAGAATTAAAAGTTAATAAGGATAGAATATATATTGTTTTTTCTGATATAGATAGATCTATGTGGGGGTGGAATGGAACAACATTTGAATCTATATAGTATATACTAAATTAAAGAATGGTGGTGTGAGGATATGATAAAAGTAGATTTAAAGGAATTTCCTAAAGATTTTTATTGGTATAATGAACCTAATAAATACAAGTTTGATGGAAAGTTAGTCTTTTACACCTCTCCACATACAGATTTTTGGCAAAGGACCCATTATGGTTTTAAGAAAGATGATGGTCACTGTTTCTTAACAACAATAGATAAAGACTTCGAATTGTTGGCACATTTGGAATTCTATTATAAAGAACTATATGACCAAAGCGGTATAATGATCAGAATAAATGAAAACTATTGGACAAAAGTTTCTATTGAGTTTAAAAACAAAAAAATAAGTAAATTGGGCTCAGTTGCTACAAATTTAGGTTATTCTGATTGGGCAATGACTGAGATATCATCTGATACTATATCGATGTGGTATAAGGTAGAAAAGAAAGGGAAAGATTTGGTTATTGAAAACTCCTTATATGGTAATAAATGGACACAAATGAGGGTATCACATATACATACAAATTTTAAAAAAATTGAAGTGGGAATATATGCTTGTAGTCCTAAAAATAGCAGCTTTCAATGTATTGTTAAAAATATTTCTATTAATCCAGTAACAACATAATTTATATGTGGATAGTTATTTACTTAATGAATATATAATAAAACGACGTTTGTGTATGAATAATAAAATATAGATACCAAAATATAATTTGCAGAACCTGACTACTCAATTTGAAAATATTGCTTTATTATTTTACAAAATCAGATGTTATCTGGACATATATAGGGTATAAAATCGTACATCTAAATATGCTAATATTGGTATAGTTGGTACAGGTTTCTATTGCTATTACATCCACTGAGTTATCTTAAAAATCGAATCAATCCCAATTTTTATGTAAAATCACATAGCTACCAATTCCTTCCTGGCCTTGACTCCTTATTTTCATTTCTTTTATTTCACATAGGAGAGGAACATCTTTTTTAGTTTCCATTTGATGAGCTGGATAGGGCAAGCATGAAAGAGTAAATTCCAGTTCCTCTTCTAACATCTGACTGACTTTGGTATAATTTTGTTGATGATTTTGGGCAATAATATGGACTTTTATTTTTTCCTTAATAGGATAGTAGACATAAGATAAGACATTATGTATAAAATATGTATAAAATGGCAGATACAGCGCTGATGTGGGGTATTAGGGAATAATTCCTGTTGTACTTTGACTTAGTAGACCCCCTTATTGTCATTAGAGATAGCCAGATCGACATGTTTTAACATCCTTTCTTTAATTCTATTAAAATGATTCAAATAGCCCTGATAGCTTTCCTCAAATGCAAAATCAACATCCAGGATCTTACGATGTCCATTCTTATCCACGCCTTTGGTAATCGAAATCGATACAGGGCAAGAGATTGCCTGATGGTCTACCCGAACATAAAAGTATAGGGCATTGGTAAATAGGTATTTGTAATAATCTTGCGATTGTTCTTCTAGCCAGCGTTTTATCTGAGGGTCTAACTTCTGGTTGATTTTATTTATCATAGATTTGGAATGAGTGAGACCCGGTGATAATCTACCTAATGTAGGAGCAAATCAGCTGAAATATTACACCCCTTTAGGGCCATATCTAGTTC
>CAZKGV010000053.1:0-3644 GCA_964552625.1 uncultured Acholeplasmataceae bacterium
TGTAATTAAAGAACAAAAACACCCTTTTTTTTAAGTATTTATGAATAATTCAGGTAATATAATTCAAGTATATTTTGGCCATTTCAGCAACAGCCATCCTCAGTGAAAATTTTTCGACAAGCTCCATTGACTGTAAACCAAACTTTTTTCTAAGATCCTTGTCTCGGGCTAAAATAGATATAAAGTGCACAAATTCTTTTTTATTGTTTTGTTCAAAAAGGAACCCATTAATCCCATGTTTAACTAATTCTCTGTGGCCACGGTCTTGGCTTGCTACAATTGGTAAGCCTGCAGACATTTCTTCCGCCAGATTAATTCCCAGTCCCTCCTGTCGGCTTGATGAGACACCAATGTCAGCAATTGCCACAAGCTTATCAACATCTTGCCTGAATCCCAGAAAATCAATATAAGTTGTATTACCCAATTCCCTGGTATAAGAACGCATTTCTTCCATCAAGACGCCCCTGCCTGCAAATAAGATTTTTACATTAGGTAGTATTGACGCTAACTCTGCTACAGATTCAATTATAAATATATGATTTTTTCTAGGGATGAATTCTGCCAAATAGATTAAAATAAACTGATCATCGAGATAGCCCAATTCCCGACGCATTTCTGATCTGACTTTTTCATCAACAGGTCTGAATCTGTCGATGTTTACGCCTACGCCATTAATCTTATATTTATTCTGACTTTTAAAATTTCTTGTAAAGAGCAGGTTATAATCCTCGGAATTGATGGTAATTAATCCATCAGTATATTTTGAAAGTATTTTCTCAACCGGGTAATAAAACAGCCAATTGATTAGTGGTGCGCCTTTGTAAAAATGAAAACCATGTGCGGTATATAGCACCCTGGTACCTTTTCTTCTGGCATTTAGCGAACTAAGTCTTGTCAGAACTCCTCCCATTGGAGTATGAGCATGCACTAAAATATATTTTTGTTCTTCTATTATTTTCTTGAGTTTGTGGTAAGCTTTAATATTGGAAAGTCCAAAAGGAGATCTCTCTATTGGTATTTCATATTTAACATTACAATATGGCACTTCTTCTGGACCATTTGCCGCAACATGAGTTTCATATCCCTTCTCCTGAAACCATTTCAAATACGGTATGTGAAAACGAAGTATATGCTTCGTTATAGTAGCTACAAAAAGAATCTTACCCTGCATCTCTTTTTATTATATAATCAGTAACAACAATTAAATTATAGATTCCAATCAATCATAAACTGGTTATAAAAGTCAATTCTTCTTTTTTCCAAAACTTCTTTTTTGAAATCCTTTGCTGTATTAAAATTAATAACGGCATTCTTACTCATCCAGGAATTATCAATTTCTTTGAGTTTCCTAACAATTTGCCTTACACTTCCTGCCTTGAAAATACAAACATCAGCGATGAGCTCAGGGATGCCTGCTGTTCGGGCTCCAAGAGACGGACAGCCTCTACTTAAGGCCTCAATCATTGCTCTGGGAAGTCCTTCCTGTTTGCTCGGCTGAATATAAATATCAATGGAATCCAGAAAAGTAAAAATCTGATCATGTGGTAATGGGCCTAGGATTTCAATTAGTTCTTCAACGCCATATTTAACGGTCTGGGCTTTTAGAAAGGAGGGGCTTCCCTGTCCGACTAATTTATATTTAAACGGTACACCTTGATCCTTTAGCTCTTTAATAGCTCTTATAACATCTTTTTGTCCCTTGTATGGCACATCCAGTGCAGCTACTGTAGATAGGATATAGGGCCGTTGCGTTCTCTTAATACGTTCGAGACGCATATCCAGTGTTTCCTCGTTAACTGAGTTTAAAACAACATCGGAACAAGCTACAGATTTTCCATTAGTAGGATACCTTGACTGAAGGAATTTACTTGTAACATAAAGAATATGGTGAGCGTTCCGTATAAGTCTTTTATATTGATACAGCTTGTAGTGGGCCATCAGCTTCCCCCGCCAATCATAATTCCAAAGAGCATCATAAACACATGCAACCATCTCAATAAAAACAGCTTTCTTAAACAGCTTGGCATATTTATAAGCTAAAATACCGGCAGCGCTAGGCAACCTTATAATAATAATATCATGAGTTAATACAGTTTTCTTTATTATTTTGGTCGCACTCCTCTTATGCGTAAAGTAAGTTCTAATGGACTTGAAGTTTGGAATTGGAACGAAGAAAAAGCTTGGTAAATTTAAAGGGGAATATCCTCTGGCTTTTTCTGAGGGAACAGCCTCTTGTCGCATAAGAAACGTTACATGTTGACCAAAAAACATATATCTTTCTACCAGCTTATTATCATAATGAACTCCATATAGCAGGCCAGACTGCTCGTCCTTATACAGAGGTCCGTCATGGACGAATAAGACTTTTTTGTTATCAGTTTTCATAATCAGATAAAATTTTGAAAAACTCATCAAACTTTTCACCTACATTGAATTGTTTTATGATGTAATTAGGCAAGTTATTATCGTGATAAGCTACTTTATTTTCAATAATATCAATAATATGATTTGTGACCTCTTTTGTATCATATGGATCATATAACTGGATATCTTCAGGCATGATCTCTTTAATTGACTGGATATTACTAGCAACAACGGGAATGCCTAATGCCATTGCTTCCAACAACGCATTGGGCTGCCCTTCAGTTAGTGAAGGAAAATAGAACACATCAAAGATCTTCATTATACGATAAACATCAGATCGAAAGCCGAGAAATCGAATATTGTTCAGAATTTCCTGTTCTCTAACCAAGTCTTGTAATCTTTCGGTGCCATTGCCACAAAGGATCAGATAAGCATTTGGATAATATTTGATTATATTAGCCGCAACCTCCAAAATAGTCTGATGATTCTTTGATATATCAGCTCTTCCTACATGACCAATAACAAAAGAGTCTTCAGGTATACCTACTTCCGTTCTAACCTTGTTCTTATCCACCGCGACATTTACCCTATTGAAATCTACGCCATTATATAAAACTTTAAATCTGATGACATCAGCTCTTCGATAAGGGAAGAAAAAATCCATTCCTGCTTTTGAATTAGCCAAAATAACAGTTGAATTAAAATAGACCAACTTATTAATAAGATAATTATAAATCCTTTTCAAAATTGTTTTCTTAAAATGATTGCTCCCTTGACGATAAAAAGTTATACGTCTGTTTATTTTGGCCATTCGGGCTATGGTCATTGTAATACCAGCAAAATTTGCATTAAAATCGCAAACTGTATGATATGCACCAGACCTAAACAATTTATAGTATCTCATCCATCTGATTGGATTGAAATAGCTTAACGGTATAAATATAATACGGACATTTAACCTACTGTATTCATCAAGCAAATCACCTTCCTTATTGTTTCTTATGATAATGGTTGAATTTAGCTTATCCCCTTTTGTTTGCAAAAACCGAAGCAGAAACATTTCAATTCCTCCAGAATTAACTGAAGGGATTAAAAACAAAGTCCGGTTCTTAAGATTATTTTTCACATTAACTTAATATAACCTAAAACACTATATAAAATGTCACCTCCACTGATTGGTCAAATGGGCCAGACCAATTTTACCAGACACTCTGGCCAGTACCTCACCTGATTAATTCATAAACTCATAATTCAGTGTAAAGATACACCTTTGGGTCTTC
>CAZKGV010000054.1:0-3262 GCA_964552625.1 uncultured Acholeplasmataceae bacterium
TTTAAAAAACTTAATTTAATAACCAATATTACTAGTAACTTTTTTAGTAAAAGAGTTTGGTTACATAATTTTGAATTGGTTTTTGATTGAAAACATGATACATGGGATTATCAATGGACTTATTGTATGCGATCAAACAATGGATTAGCTATTTTGCCATGAGTAAATTTGATAAGTAATATATGATTTTCTCCAGATGCTTTGCATACAAAAAACGAAACTTGGATAGCTAATTTACCGACAAAAAAAATAAAATATCAAAATCTTTTACACCCAGATTTTATTTTTCCAGACACAAAAATATTTAAATATACAGAAAAAAAGGTTATTCAATCTTATAAACAATATATTGCGATATTGTTAAAGAGGGTCTGATTATATAAAATTATTGCAAGAATCTTGTGATATAATTAATTACTATTTTTGAATATAACTATTCATTGTTTGTTTTCATTAAGTATATAATATAGTTTTTGTATCAAAAAATCGTTTTTTAAAAATTTATTTAATATTTTTTCTTTTTTATTATTATCGAATTCATGGAATTCACATATAACGTTTTCTATTTTTTTTATATTATTTTCTGAAATTTTATCAAAAATATTAAATTCCTCTCATTCACAATCTATTTTTAAGAAAGATACCGATTGAAATTTATCTAAAATATTGTTTATCCCTATTACTTTAACTTTTATCACTTTTTCAAGTTTAATATTACTGTGAGCTATTTTATTAAATTGTAGTGTTCAAGCATTTGAATTAAAGTTTCAGTAAATTCAAAAATCCATTATCGAATTGCTTCAACTAATAGCTGCGTTATATACAAAACAATTTTTTAGATTATTTAATTTTATATGATTCTTTATAATTTTACACAATGAGGGATCTGGTTCATAACAATATATTTTTCATTCGCTATTTAGATATGCCAAAAAGCAAGAGAAATATCATTTATGTCATCATATATCTACTATAACATTTTTTCATCAAGAACAACTTAAAGATAATATATTATAGTCATTCATTACTTCTTTTATTGTTATAAGATCTAATCTATTTTCTACTATAAATTTAAATCAATTCTTGTGTTTCAAGATAATTCTATTATTTTTTTTTCAACTAAAAAAAATTATAGCAAGTTTTAATATATTGTTAAAGTTAGTTATATATCGAGTAAGAAAATTAATATATTTTTTAAACATTTTGTGTTATTATATTATATAAAAGAATTGAATATATTTTAAGTTCATTATCTCAACTATCTTTTGCTTATTCATAAGGTCAAATTACTAAATATATCTAGTTTTTATTTATTTCGTTGTAAATTTATTATTAGACTCTCTTTATTGTTTTCTGAGTGTGATACTATATGAGTAAATGCTACTATATAAGTAAATGCTACTATATGAGTAAATGCTACTATATATAAATTATATTATAAAACTATTAATAATAATTAATTTGTATATTTTATTTATTATAGACACCAACCAAATCATCTAAAAGATTTTCTACTTGATAATTTTGTAAGAAATCGTTTATATTTTTCTGATGTTGGTTTTTTTTCTTAATTAAGTCGTCAAGTAATATGCAGTTCTTTTGTATTTCTTCATTCTTTACTTCCCTACCACATTTAGCTTTTTCTATTTCTGGTAGATTACAACCTGTAGATATAAAGGCTGGCAATCTACATGCCAAAGCTTCCAATATTGTCATAGGAAAGCCCTCTGCTCTTGATGTAAACAGAAATACATCTCCAGATGCTAATAATGATAGTTTTTCTTTTCCGCTACTCATACCATACCAAATTATTTTATCGGATATTCATAATTTTTTTGCTAGAATAATTAATTTATTTTTTTCTCACTCATCTGGTCATATAATAAGATATCTTCGATTTGTATTTTTCTTGTTATATTCTGATAACAATTTAAATGCTATATCTAATCATTTGATGTATTGTATCCTTCATAAGAATATAAAAATATTACAATTTTTATCTAAATTATACTTTTTATGTAAATTTATTTTTTCAATGTTTTCAAACTCTTTAAGATCTAATCAGTTAGGGAGATTAAAAATATTTTTATTATTTGTGTATTTTGCGATTTCTTTTTCTTCCTGTTTTGTTAAAGCAAAAATTCAATTTGCTCAATCCATCATATTATGAAAGATCTTAAGAAATGTTTTTTTTATAAAAGATTTTCTAGATTTTATTCTTGTGTCTGATAATGTACCATGTGGATGCAAAAAATATTTTACATTATTTTTAGTAGCATATTTACTTCACCATATGGCTGGAAGATTCAAAATATCATGTATATGAACTATATCATAATTTTTTATATTCTTTTTTAACCAATATTTCATAGCAAATGGTAAATATCCATTATGAAATTTTGCTAATTTATTAAATAAGTTTCTAAATCTAAATATTTTGATACCATCAATTGTTTCCTCTAATTTTTTTATTCTATTTTTATCATCCAAAGCGTCCGTAGTGACTACTGTAATATCATATCATTTTTTCAATAATTCTATTGCTTGATCATAAGCAACTTTTATAGGTCCACCATATCCATAAGCAGGGATAAAATATGGAATAATAATAAGTAATTTTTTATTTTTTTGCATTATATCTTAAGAAAGCTTAAAATTTTATAGGCAACAATAATCTTGTAATAATTAATCCTGTGTAAAAATAAAGCTAATTTATATTTTCATTTTGCATACTTTTTTGCCAATCTCAGTTCATCTTGAAATTGTTGTACAAATCTAGATCCACTTTTGCTTGTATGATAAAATCTAAAGTTAGCTACATATTTTGGAATGTATACAGGATCATATTTTTCTCCTAATCTCAATCGATATTCATAATCCATGCAAAGATGTTCATTTATATTAAACAATCAGACCTCTTGCATCGCTTCTTTTTTCCAGAAAACGGTCATCTGAGATATAAAATTTTCTGTAAGTAATTTAGAATATGAATATTTTCTTCAAAGAAAATTCTTGTACCAAGTGATTGGTTTTCTTATTTCTTTATCTTCTTTGTTGATTATTTTGCATTTACCATAAGATCGCATTTTTCCAGATTTCCCAAGATGATTGATTATTTCTTGCAATACTCATGGCTCTAGGGTATCATCACTATTTAAATATGTTAAAATATCTCCTGTAGCTAACTTCAATCATTTGTTGATAGCATCAGATTGCCCCTTATCTTTCTCAGATTTTCGGATAAAATCTATTTTTTTACAAT
>CAZKGV010000055.1:0-3249 GCA_964552625.1 uncultured Acholeplasmataceae bacterium
TTTCTCCTGGACGCATCCCCAACACCCTTATGCGACGATTTCATCTGACCTAACGCCTAGCTCACCGGAAAAATGCGAGCGCAGCGAGTATTTTGTCCGGTGAAGCTATTTGTTATGCCTATTTTGTTAATGAAAGCACCCATTCTTTTTCTTTATTAAAGAATGCAAATCCGCCCGAGCTGGTTGGCACCAAAAACCCTTTCCACTCATTTTCACGATTAAAATAATTAAAGCCACCTTTCTTATTTGTTACGAAATGGCCAATCCAGTTTTTACCTGTATAGATAACCATGACATCTTCATTGGCAATTACACTAGCACCAATGAGATCACCATCTGGAGTGCAAACGAAGTATCCTGTCCAGTCGCCGATGTACGGGTTTAATTTTGTGGTTACGTTTGGGTTGATGGAGTACGTAACATTTGGATTATATTTGTAGGTGACGTTGGGGTTTATTGAATAGGTGACATTTGGATTGATGGCGTAAGTAACGTCAGGATTCCATTTGTATGTGACATTAGGGTTTATAGAGTAAGCCACATTGGGATTGTCAGATGACGGAATTTTGCATTCCTGCGCTACCACAATGCTCGAATTCAGAAAGGCAAGAACTATTAGTAAGAAATTGATGCGCATTCCATTTTCCTTTTTAGGCATAACGCCTAGCTCACCGGAAAAATGCGAGCGCAGCGAGTATTTTGTCCGGTTGAGCTACTTGTTAGCTGCTGCTTTGATTGAAGCATGTAGCTCACAATAATTTACCTTGCTTGGATTTAAGCTCTCCAAACTATTTAATGTAATGGTTTTCTGTGCCCCGACAGACTGATTAAGTGTGTTTGTAGGCAAGACATAGAATACCCATTGATCCAGATTTAACGGATTGATACTGGATTGATCTTTATGTTTTAAAAGACAGAAAACGTAGACATCAGCCTGTCTACGGACTTCGATATTTCGTTCGTTTGATTCAGAATCCCAACCCTGAGTTGGACGGATGCTGAATTGAATGGTTGAGTGCTTCTTCTGCTCCCAGCTTTGAACGTATGCACCAGACTTCACTTCCACCTTAATGCCTTCGGGCGTTTCTATATCAAAAGCATCCCATTCCGTTCTGATACCAGAGTTCATGCCGACCGAAGATGCCACAATATACTCAGCTAAGATGCCTCTCATAGCATTGCCAACAATATCGGAAGATGACCACTGCCAAAATGACAATAGGCTCATTGGCAATGACGATCCATTAAATTCAAAAGGTTCATCGCCAATTTTTCGGGTTGTTTCAATTGCAGAAAGATTATCCATGTTTATTTGCAGCTAACGTCAAGGGTCTGCCACAGGCTACTGGCAGCCCGCGCTCGATTTCAAGATTGGGGTTGTAGTTGACGTGACGCTCCCGACTCGCGGCGGGTAGCCTGTTGGTAGCACCCGCTTGTTAGCCATTGGGTGATTAGAAGCGTCCATAAAAAGAAGAAATGTCGAAAACGATCGTCTTCTGTGTGCCATCGGCTAGCTTGATGTCATACGTCTCGAAAGATCTTCCGTCGTCAGATCCTCCATGCATACGCATCTCAATCGTCCAATCTTCGTCTCTCTTGCCGAAATGCTTCTCGAGCCACTGATACTCCGCATGAATGCCAACGCTGCTTGAGGTGGCGTTGATGATCACTGCCTGCTCTTGCGATGATCCGTCACCGCCACCAAAAAGGTCACCAGAAACGCCAGTGAAAAACTGAAACGCCAGTGATGCCTCATGTGTGGTCAGCTTCCCCCCAGTCGCGTTAACGATACTTGGAACGATCCGTTCCTTCGACTTGTCATCGGAGATAATTAGAAGTGCTTTCGTGCGAGTCAGTAAATGTTTAGCTTCAGACTTGGTAAGCTTGCCGCGTAGAAGTGCGTGTAGCTGACCGGTCTCCTCTCGAATCTGATCCTCTCCTCCAGGGAACGCTGCGAGGGCTACCATATTCATCTGCTTCTCCAGCTCTGGCGGCAGGTTCGATTTTGGCTTGGGTTTTAGAAAGTCGAATAGTCCCATGATTTTTTTGGCTAACCCCTGCGTTGAGCGGCCAACGCCGCCGTAAGCCCACGCGCCGTGGGCGCATGATTATTGAAAGCGCCCGAGGCGCGTGGCCACTTACCCTTCATTGTCCGCTCCAACGCATAGTTAGGGGCGCCTCGGAGGACTCCGCTCAGTGATGCTTCGAGCTAGGTTGTACAACAACTCCGGCGAATGCGCCTTAAGCCAGTTCACCAAGAGGTATCCGTAGACAAGGGCGACGAATACTGCCGGCAAAAGCAAATGCCGCTCTTTCATCGGGTGGTCGCTGTCGTAGGCCATCCACGCAAGCAGGACGCCAGCTAGGAAGCCGAAAAACGCGACGATGTGGATGGCCCAGCCCAGTCTGCTCCCTTTAGATCCTAGCCTCCGATGTAGCCGGTCGCCAAGATACAAAATTCCAGTGCCAACCAGGGCGAGGCCGCCCAAGGCAACTACCAAGGCCAGAAGGATTGATTGCCACTCGGCCATCCGATGCCCCTAACGAAAAGCTGAGCCGGAGCGTAGCGATCGGCTCTAGCGGCTTGTTAGGCCTATCTTCGGTATGGCTCAAGTAAAAGACAATTTACTTCCACCCCAGCCACAACGTTTCCCCTGTGGTGCCGCAATGAATGGTTATTATCCCTAAGGTTTTTCTCGGAGCTTCACTGGAGCCACCGCTATACCGTTTGGACTGCTGACTCTTGCCATAATCGATGATTTGCTTTGCTTGCTTTTCGATTCCCCAGAATGAAGCTAAATCGGTTAAATGCTCCATCTTTTTTGGGGTTATTTTAGCCGGTTGATCGGTCGATTTACCATTCCAGTGAATACCGATTTCTACCACTTCCTGCCCCCTAGTGGTCAGTTCAACACCGAAGGAGGAATGCGGATTTTCAGAATCTTTGAATGTATAGGAATTGTTTCTTCCCCCTGTGCGAAGATCCCATGCATCCTTGCTTTCCAATACCTGCTTCTTAAAGAAAGTGCCTGCTTCGAAGTCTGCAATCGTCTTTGGCTTCGTTGTTCCACCGACAGCTGGTAGGATGGACAGGATAAAAGCAACTGACATAATGAAGATGGTGAGTGCGATACTGTTTTTTTTCATATTTACCTCTCGTGTATGATTTAGCTATTAAATATCTTGTTGTGGCCTAACGAAGAGCTCACCCGGAGCAGCGCCGCTGGCGCTGCGATCGGGTGGAGCGAC
>CAZKGV010000056.1:0-3240 GCA_964552625.1 uncultured Acholeplasmataceae bacterium
TTGTTTATATAGATATGTTCTATAATCTGATCTCTAGTATCAAAATATTTTTTGTGAAGCATATTGTGTGAAGTCCATTTACCATTTTCTGTGTGTATTGTGTATTTTTTACCATTTGGAGCAGTTATAGTATCTCCACTAATTCCATCATAATAATTTCATGGATTGTTTATGTCTATATGTCTTTTAAATAATTCTCGTGTAGGGAAGTATTTAGGATATATGAAATTTGGAGAAGTATAAGCAAATCTATTGTCATCAAATTGCACTAGATACTGTTTTCCATTTGGTGCTATATATGTGCTAGATTGACTATAATCAATATTATTTAGATATTCATTTACTACAAAATATAGATAATCTATACTATCTTTTTGCATCTCCAAAAATGCTTTTTCTTGAAGGTTTGTTGTTTGCAATATTGTGGTAGCCAATAAGTCTGATCTATCTTTTAATATTGCTTTAAATGTTGTCAAAAACTGTGCAAATTTTTGTGGATTATGTTTGTACATTTCTGCTATACTATCTACAAACAATATTGCTTGTATTCTGAGTGCATAAGGTATATTCCATGTTCAAGTGTTTATTCATGTTCATGTGGAAGTGTATACTTCAAATTTACCAGACATCAAACTATTTCCAGTGCCCACAATTAACTTAGCTGATACTCAAGTATTGTAAATACTACTAGATATCAACTCTATACGAACTTGATCATTATTTTTTACCAAGTATTGATTTCATACCATTATATTGTTTACAAACAATGCTCATACATTATTTTCCAATCTTGCTAACACAGATACATTGTTTGTCAGTCAAGTTATTATTCAAGTGTTAGACGAATATACTTGTGATAAGCTTGCCCCAGTTATTGTATTAAAATTAAACTGTTCTACTTGCGTATCTACACCACTCATCAAATCAATTATATTTACAGTTCTATGCTCTGATACTCATGCTGTTTTTTTGTCTATCACTCTCCAATAAAATGTTCCTGTCATAAAGTTTGGATGATGTATGATAGTCGCTCAGGTAGTATTTGTACTTCCACTAGCCACAATATTTCCAAATGTATTATTAGTAGATATCTGTCGAGTGTATCCACTATTGCTAGTACCAGTTCGAGTCAACGATAGATCTCCTAAATAGATAGGAGATCAATTTGTAGGACTGATAAGAGTTGGTAATTCTACTGTATTTGTTCCAGAAATAGTGAATGATCGCATACTACTTTGTCATGTATTTCCACTAGTATCAGTAGCAACTACTCGCCATGAATAATTTCAGTTTGACAATGGAGTAGCAATTTGTGGATTTCATCAAATGCTATTTCGAGACATAGTTGATCAATTTCAACTTAAGTATAGATCATAATATTCTATTCATACATTATCAGATCAAGTTCGTTGTAAGTTTATTGGGTTACTTGTAATTGTAGCTCCATTATTTGGGTATTCTAGGTCTACATTAGGTGGAGTAGTATCTATTTGTTCTAGATATGTTCACAAACTATTAACCTCTGCGATATATTTTGTAATGTCATACGCAAGATCAGAGTAAACTAAATCATTATTCATATCATATATTACTCCAGTTTTTTGTTTAAGTATTTGACTTCCATATATATAATGAACTTCTCATGTACTAGTCCAAGTTTCAATGTTTCAGATTATATTACACTCTGTATATATTCCAGTATTCATTAAAAACTCTCAAAGACTATTTCTGGGGTTTGTATACCATTCACAGTTCATAGTTCCAGTAGTACTAATTACTCAATCACTTCGTCATAATCAAGCTATTGCAGAATCATCTGTTAATCATCCAGTCAAAAATTCATCATTTCCTGTTGTTAAGTAGAAATTTACCCCACTTGGATCATCTAATAAATTATTATCAAATAATTTTAATTCTCCATAAAATATATTTCATGTAGACCGATCATCTGACTCAAAGTAATCCGAATTAAATCAGTAATCATTATTATTATAAGATTGAAAATTATTAAAAATATTATTAACTGACGATATCATAGCTAAACCATTATTATTATTGTTATAAGATTGGACATTGTTAATTACATTGCCAGTTCAATACCAGTAGATGATTCCATTTTTTCAATTATTATAAATTTGACTATTGTTAATTGTATTTTTTTCTGATGCATGAAATTTTATTCCATTGTGTCAATTATTGTAAACTTGAATGTTATCAATTTGATTATTAGATCAGAAGTATTCTTTCAATCCATTCTCTAGATTATTAAAAATTAGACAATTACTTATTGTATTATTACTTCATCACATCATACCAATTCAGTTTTTGTTGTTATATATATTAGAATTATTAATTGTGTTGTTTTCCAGGTGCTGAAAAGATATCCCATTGTCATTACCCGTATGGGTTCATCATATTCAATTATCTGTTCCATTTATATTTATGTTATCCAAAATTCAGTATTTTTCACCCCATTGATTTATAAACCCCTTAGAAGCTCGATAAGTTATTTCTCATGTACTATACATAGTTACATCTCCACTACCTATAATAGCATTGCATCAACTCATATCTATACCACCAGTATAACTGATAATATGTGCTCAAGATTCTAACACATAAATTGTATTTCAACTAAGATTTTCTGGTATATTGTCAGTTCCAGCATTAATATATTCTACTTCCATATTATCAACACTACAAGATCCATCATATCCACTCCAGTTTTGAGTATAGGCAGTTTCATCATCAATTCATGTTCCATACAAAGCAGCCACAACATCTCCAGAACTAGGATTTAAGTCTCGAAAAGCTCCAGTAATAAAGTTATCATTATCCCAATCAAAACTTTCTTCCTCTGGTTCTTCTGTAGTTACGATTCCACTGTAAACGTTAGCAATACCACCATAAGTATCAAATATATATCCACTAGCAGTATTATTTGCTCCTGTTATAAAAGTTAGTGTATTATCAAAAATTCATGTAGCTGTTCAAGCTGACAAATCATATTCTACTCAAGCCCAAAGATTGTAAGTATTACCACTATATTCATGTTCTATGTATCAAAATATTCCATCACCGCTTATTCATGCTCCAGTACAATCAGTAAAAAATCCACCAGTAAATAATATATCTCCATATCCCACAAAACTACTACTTCAGCTCAATATTGCCAAAGTGTTTTGATCCAATGGCCAAATTCTGTTTCATCTAGCAGGATTTATATAAAATCAATTTATT
>CAZKGV010000057.1:0-3106 GCA_964552625.1 uncultured Acholeplasmataceae bacterium
CTCAAAGTCAGCAGGCTTATCAGACTTACACTAAGAAGGCTGATATCCTGGAGGCAGCTCATGGCTACTTCCAGGATATCCTCCAGAATCCTGACACTGATGAAGAAGTCTTTAACTACCTGGCTGATAGGGGATACCTGCTAGACGATATACACGCTATGGAGCTAGGAGCCTATAAGGATAGACAGGCTCTTCAGGAGGAGCTTCAGAATCAGGGTTACTCTCTTCAGGAGATAAAAGACTCAGGCCTATTAACTGCTGGCTTTGGAGAAGACTATAAGCTGACACTTCTCTGGAGAGATGCTGCTGGCAGGGCTATAGGCATAGTGGGCAGAGCTATCTTATCAGAGGATGAGCTGAAGGCTAAAGGGCTGCCAAAGTATAAATACAGTTATGGACTGAAGAAGGATGCTGGCCTGATAGGCTTCTCTTCAGTCAGAGGCTCAGAGCAGATAGTCCTCCTGGAAGGAGTTCTAGATGCTCTGTATCTTAATTTTAAGGGCTTTAAGTCAGTGGCTGTAGGAGGCACTAGCCTCTCTACTTCTCAGCTCCAGGCACTGGAGGCAGTAGGCACTCAGGAGCTGCTCCTGGCTCTAGACATGGATGAGCCTGGCCAGGCAGCCACTGAGAAGATATTAAGAAGGCTGGCCAGTTCTAAGCTGAGAGGCTATGTAGTATCTCTTCCAGATGGCTATAAGGATGCTGATGAGCTTATCAGGAAGGCAGGAGCTGAAGTCTTCCAGGAGGCACTGGAGAAGGCTGAGAGAGGAGCTTCCTGGATGGCCAGGAGGATAGTCTCCAGGCATAAGATAGACACTGATAGAGGCATGGATAAGGCTCTCCAGGAGGCTCTGGAGGCTTATACTGAGCTGGAAGACAGAATAGAGGCTAAGGCCTTCAGGAACAGCCTCCAGGAGGCTACAGGGCTCTCTGATGATGAGCTGGAGAGCAGGCTGGAGAAGGCTGAGCAGGCAGCTTATACCAGGAAGACTCAGGCAGTCTTATCAGGCTATCTGAGAGATATCCAGCAGCAGAATCAGGCTGGAGATATTACTGGAGCTGAGGATACTCTGGCCAGAGCTCTGAGAGAAGTCAGGGTAAGCAGAGGCATAGAGCCTCCAGAGCCTTATCTTCTGGAAGACTTAACAGCAGATATCCTCTCCACTACTCCAGCTATGGCCTCAGGCTTCCAGGAGCTGGATAGTATAGCTAAGATACCAGTAGGAGCTCTAACTATCATAGCAGGCAGGCCAGGACATGGTAAGACAGCCTTCCAGCTTAATCTTCTGGCCAACATGATGAGAGGCTATCCTGGGAAGAAGTTCTACTACTTTAGCTATGAGGAGGCTAAGAAGGCCATAGGGCTGAAGCTCCTGATGATACTAGCAGAAGAGACGCTCCATGATAAGACTAATATGGGAGCCTATACTAACTATCTTCAGGATAAGAGAGGCTCTAATAAAAAAATAGAGGCAGCTCTGGCAGAATATGAGGAGTTAACTTTAACAGGAAGGCTCTCAGTAAGCGATAGTATGTATAAAGCTGATGACTTAGCAGCTGTTATAGATACTTTGGCCACTAGAGGAGATACAGGAGCTGTCATAGTGGACTATATCCAGAGAATACCACTAGGCAGGAAGTCAGAAGGCCAGAGATACCTGGATATCAAGTATATCTCCAGCCTTCTCCTAGAGCAGGCTGTCAGGCATGACTTACCTATCATCTTAGGAGCTCAGCTTACTAGAGACAGGAGTGGAGCTAGGCCTAAGTTAGATAACATGAGAGAGTCAGGAGATATAGAGCAGGATGCTAACATGATACTAGGCTTATACACTCAGGCAGTAGACAAAAGAGAAGATGATGATGCCTATAAGATAGCTCAGAGGGAGCCAGTAGTAGACATGGAAGTATATGTCCTAAAAAACAGAACAGGCCAGGCTGGAGGCAAGTTTACACTGTCATTTAATCAGCCAGTCTATAAAATATCAGATAAATCAGCTACAGGCTGGTAAATATAAAGGAGATAAGATGCCTAAAATAATAGGAGATATCAAGTTATTTACAGTAGAGGAGCTCTCTGAGCTGCTGGAAGTCCAGGAGACAACTATCAGGAAGTATCTCAGAGATGGCAGGCTGAGAGGTAGGAAGCTAGCCAGGAGATGGTATGTCTCAGAGGATAGCCTGGCTGAATACTTCAGTGAGTCAGAGCCTGTGAAAGAGTCAGAGGAGGCTTAGATATCCATGAGTTTTAACGTGTGTTTTAGCGTGTATGTCCATAAAGGCAGTATTACAGACATAGAAAACAGGAGCTTAAATGGCACTAGCTAGGCATGAGTCAGGCTCTATCCTACCTGCTGAAGATGTAGGTAAAACTGAGCTTAAGCATGAGTTTATAGAGCTGAGAGCTAAAGGCTACTCCTACAGGAAGATAGCTAAGAAGCTAGATGTATCTATAACTACTCTCTCTAACTGGAGGCAGGAGCTAGAAGGAGAGATAGCCACTCTGAAGGCTGAAGAGCTGGATGCACTCTATGAGAGATATTACATGACTAAGCAGCAGAAAATAACGCAGCTAGGAAGGCAGCTCAAGTCTATCCAGAAGGAGCTGAGAAGTAGAGATTATAAAAATATATCTACAGATAAGCTCCTGGACATGGAGCTGAAGCTCTATGAGGAGCTGGAGGCTGAGAAGACAGAGCTCAAGCCTCTCTCCAGCCAGGAGATAGAGGAGCTGAAGAAGTGAACAAAACTGGCATAAAACTAAACGATTTAAAGATATTAGATGCTATGTATAGCCTTAAAAATCGCTTAGAGAGCTTCCTGGAATCTCTGATAAGGAGAGTATCTCTATGGATATGAAAGCACTGGCCAGAGAGCTCAGAAGAATACTGATAAGGTATAGAGCAGGCATGATAAGCCTGGAGGAGTGTAGACAAGAGCAGTCTATCATCCTGGCCATGATAAAGGCTTATGAGCTGGTAGTTATAGAAGAGAGACTGGATAGGCTGGAGGCTGTTATGGAAGATAGGAGTAACACATGGTAAAGAAATTAGAGCTAAGGAAGCTCCTGAGAGGAGGACTGTCAGGAGAAGAGGCTGGTAAGCTA
>CAZKGV010000058.1:0-2536 GCA_964552625.1 uncultured Acholeplasmataceae bacterium
TTTGTTTTCGTTGTATTCAAATATCATAATCTGTTTTTTCATTCAACCTGACCGCTAACGAGTAGCCAGAGCTCGCCTGCCGAAGGCAGGTGTGCTTTGGGTGATGTTATGGGCAGTTTTTGTTTGATTTTTTTATATAATCTCGACTTTCAAGTTTCTAATCAGCGCTTCTTCACTAATATCATTTCTAAATCCAACTCTACCATATGTGTTTTCAAATAAATCTTCTTTATAGAATACCTGTTCATTATCAATATAAATTTCAATTGATTTACCCTTCACATACATCTTCACCTTAAACCATCTATCTAATGATTTTCCATGCTGTGATGTTATGTTATTCATAATTAACCATCCAACTCTATTCTCACTTAAATTATATTTTCCATCTTCAGATTCAGAAGGTGTTAAAATTGGTACAGAGACTCTTCTATGTGGTCTAATACTTTCTGTCGTTATCTGAAACATATAGTAATTCTGAGAATCTATTGCTCTAACAATTACACCAATACATTTACTAAGAATTTTTACTTCAAATGTGTAAACGTAGTTCTCCCAAAATGCGCCTTTTTTTGTTAAACCACCTTGATCAGAACCTGTTACAAGCATCTCATTTTCATGATTAATTCTCCATTTGCCTACATAGTCCCAATTATGTTCAATCGGTTTTTTGAAATCATCAATAAAAACAAGAGATAATTGTCTTCTTATCCTGATATATTGAAGAACTAGAAATAGCAAACCCAAAGTTGTTGATAAAGCCCATACAAGAAGCAAATGGTCTCCAATCCAATTAATTGCACATTGAATTACAGATTGAGTTGTTATATCCGGTTTTTGAAAGATAATTGAAATAATCATTATTAACACACCCAAACCAGCTAAGGAAGCGGAAATCTTATCAGCAAGATTTAACGATGTGAATTGAGCAATAAACTTCTTCATATATATTTTCTTTGTTGATTAAACAATTTTCAGTCAATTACTGAGGCCTCTTTTTAAAAAAATTAATAGTCAACCAAAAGCCAAAATGTATCTAATAATTTCCTACAATTGATGTATTTATCTTTGTAGAAATATTATAATCAATCCCATTTAAATCGAACTGAACAAGTACCGAATAATTTGAGAGTATAGCAACGGAGCCATTCCAGTTTGCATTAAACGAAACTGGACTAAAATAAGTTCTTGAGGTTGAGTTAGTATTATATCTTGATCCTTCAGGTAATGTTAATTGTAAAATGTGATTATTGCCATCAAGTAGCATCACTGAATTTATAAAAAGAGTATTATTTGTGGTATTTGTCATTCTTGCCATCAAATTAAAAGTTGATATTGTAGAACCAATATTAACAAGTGAAGGATTTGCAATTAAAGTAACAAAGCTCATTATATTTCCAACATTCACATTACAACTTGCAGAAAAATTGCCATTTTCGCTTTTTGCTGTAATAATTGCAGAACCAGAATTCTTTGCTGTGACATTACCATAATTATCTACAATTGCAACTCCTTCATTTGAACTTTCCCATTTAAGTGATTTATTAAATGCATTAGTAGGTAAAACAGTAGCAATTAGCAGTGCTTTTTCTGCTGGTATTAAATTAAGATTATTTTTGTCAAGTATTACACTTTTAACCGAGATTGGGTTTACGATCACATCACACAAAGCTATATAGTTACCCGATTCAGATTTAGCAGTGATTACAGCATTGCCTACTCCATTTCCGTGAATAGTACCATTGTTTACAGTTGCAATTGAACTATTGGAACTTGACCAAAATATGTTCTTATTTGTTGCATTTATAGGTTTAATTGTAACTTCTAATACAGCGGACTCATTAACCTCTAACGTAATTGATTTCTTAGATAATTCTATACCAGTGATTGGCACTGGTTTAATAAGTATATTACAGCTATCAGATAAATTGTTTCCGGTTTTTATAATAATTGTAGTAGAGCCTAATTCGTTTGCTTTAATTTTACCATTTTGATCAATAAGTGCTATTTTGCTATCTAATGAAAACCAGTTGATTCTTGGATCTGTTGTATTAGGTGGTGTAATAATATATGTCAAAGTATATACTTCGCCGATTAATAGTTCTAAAGAGTCTGTATTTAACTTAATCCCAGTTGCGATAATTGGCATAACAGAAATATTACAAATGCTTTGAAATGAAAAATCTTCTGTTGTCGCAGTAATCTTTGCAACTCCAACGGTTTTTGCGGTAACACGCCCCTCACTATCAACGCTAGCAATATTTGAATTGCTTGAAGTCCAAACTATTGTTGGAACAGGAATACTACTTGGAGTTGTTGTAACAATAAGTTGAAATTCATCACCAATTAGAAGAGTCGTATCGGATTCATTTAAAGATATGAGTCGTAATGTTTCTTCTTCTTTGCAACCAAACAATACAAATAAAACAAGTAGTGAAACAACCAGTACTTTAATTTTAATCATCTGAAATGCTTTATTTATTTCTTAAACAATTGAAATACTATTGATAACCATACTCTAAAATTGCCCATAACG
>CAZKGV010000059.1:0-2228 GCA_964552625.1 uncultured Acholeplasmataceae bacterium
TTAGAAAGAGGCCAGAATTTTTGACTGCCGCCTCCGCTTATACTTATTTATCAACAGTTTTTCAAGGTTCTAAGTGCAACTTAAGTATAGGATTACCAATATCATTATATTAACTCAGTAAGAATTTGTACTTCCTATTTAATAATTAAATTCTTTGGGTGATTACTCAAATATTCAAAACCTGTTTCAGTTACTACTATTTCATCTTCTATCCTAAACTTTCCAGCTGTTAAGTCATAGATACCGGGTTCTATGCAAAAGACCATTCCTGGTTCTAAAAGTGTCGTGTTATCAGATGAAATAGAAGGCAACTCATGTAATTCCATGCCTATGCTGTGCCCAGTTCTGTGCCTGATTAAATGTATATAGCCCATTTCTTCAATTTTTTTCATAGCAGCTTTATCTATATCACCTACAGTTATATTTGGCTTAATCACCTTCACTGCAGCCTTGTGTGCCTCAAATGTTGCTTCAAACAATTCTTTTTGCCTATCTGATACAGGGCCAATAAACAACGCGCGAGTTAGATCAGTGCAATAACCATTATAAACTGCTCCGTAATCGATAATCACCATATCGCCTTTCTTAAATTTTCTGTCAGTAGGCCAAGGATTAGCTAATGGATAGTTTTCAACCCCTGCGATAACTGTTAAAAAACCCCTTAATTCAGCCCCTTCTTCAACCATAGTACGCGATATAATTGAGTAACCTTCTTTTTCAGTCATTCCTTCTATAGCTTGTTCCGCAAATACTTCAAAACCTTTTTCACTAATCCGGCATGATTCTCTCATAAACTCTATTTCTTTTTTTGATTTTACACTTCTTAGTTTCCACATTAATTCAGAACAACTTTTAAATCTGCATTTACTAAGGTCTTTAAAAATTGCTTCTATTTCTTCTTGCACCATACCTGGTCTTTGCCCCATATCTAATTCCATTCCAACTGTAGCATTTAAAAGTTTTTTTTCTTTAAAATATTTACTAATTAATTGCAATGGGTTTTCGGCATCGACACCTAATCCCCATAAATGAATATTGTCAAACCATGCTTCTATTTTCGCTGCTTTCCCTTCAAGAGATGGTACTAACAATGCTGGCAACCCTTCTCTGGGAATCAAACAAATAAAAGGACGAAACTCCGTAAAAAAGAGTTGAGTTCTATAGCCAGTCATATAAAATACATTACTGGCTTGAGACAAAATTAATACATCAAAACCATGCCTTTTCATTAAATCTTGGCATTTCTTAAGCCGGCTTTCATGTTCATTCAAATCAAATAACATTTTAAAATCCTCCATTTATGTATTATTTTTTTATAACTCTATCTATAATAAAAAATTTCATTTTATTTATATGATCCGTTAACAGGTTTTTAGATTCTTGTAATTCTCCACGTTTTATTGCTTTTAATATATCCGTATGACTAATTATATGTTCAATAAATAGGCCTGGTTCAGTTTCATTGTATATATTGCTCCATAACATCATTACAGATTCATATATACTACTATAAGATTTTTTTATATATTGATTATTACAATTGTCTATAATTGATATGTGTATGTTACTATTAAATAAAATTACTTCATCAATATTTTTATCAAAACAACCTTGTAAAGATTTTTTTCTACAATTTTCTTTCTGTATTAATATATTTAAATCTGTTTGTTCAATATATTTTATTGAATATTCTAATGCATTTGTTTCTAAAATTGTTCTGAACTCAAAAATATCATTAATTTCATTTTCATTAAATATTTTTACATAAAAACCCGCTCTCGAAACAAATTCCAGTATACCTGAATGTGCCAACCTAGTTAAAGCCTCCCTTACAGGTGTCCCGCTCACCATATAGTTATCGCTTATTTTGTTAACATCTATTTTTTCCCCCATTCTAACCTTTCCAGTAATTATATTATTCCTCATTATATCCTGAATTCTATGAGATATAGTTTTATTTATATTGACATCATTGTTATTTATTTGCATTATGAACTTTTCCCATGAATATTTTTTGAATATATTTATTCTATATTATCCAGATTAATTACTAAGTTTTTAATAATTAATTAAACCATAGTCCCATACTTAAAATATTATTCTAAATTAAAATTAAATAAAATATAATTTATATTTTATATTATATATTCATTATAGAACAATGTCAAGTACTTGCTTGCGTCCAATACATCTGCAACATAGCAGGATCTTTATTATTTATCAACATA
>CAZKGV010000060.1:0-2112 GCA_964552625.1 uncultured Acholeplasmataceae bacterium
GAAGAAACAGGACAAACACAGCTTGAGTTTTAACCATACCACGCCTGTAAGAGAGAATCGATGTAAATTTAATCTAAAGTGTAAACAGTACTCGAAAATAGTACATTTAAATTAAAAGGTAATGTGACGCATTGACAAAATAAAAAAAAGCTATATAATGATTCTGTGAGTAAGAAAAAAGAATGGAGCGAGATATGGAAAAAAAAGATATTTTAACGATGAGTATATTTGAAATTTCAAATTTAATCAAAACAAAGCAAATATCTCCAGTTGAATTAGTTGAGAAAGCTATTGAACGAACTAATTTATTAGAAAACGATTTAGGTGCTTATATTACGTTCCTACCAGAAAAAGCCATGGAAAGTGCTAAAATTGCTGAACAAGAAATAATAAAAAATGGTCCAAAAAGTCTTCTACATGGTATCCCATTTGCGGTAAAAGACTTGTTTTACACGAAAGGAATATTAACAACCGCAGGGTCAAAAATCCTTTCGGATTATGAACCTTCCTATGATAGTACTGTTGTTGAACGATTATATAAAGCTGGTGCTGTATTAATGGGTAAAAATAACCTACACAAATGGGCAATAGGAGGTTCGGGTGATTCTTATTACGTTTCAACCCGTAATCCTTGGGATATTTCTAGAACTCCTGGCGGTTCGAGTGGTGGTTCCGCAGTAGCTGTTGCCTCTGGCATGGTATATATGGCAATGGGTACTGATACAGGTGGATCAATTAGAATTCCTTCATCTTTTTGCGGAGTAGTTGGTCTCAAACCAACTAATGGAATTGTTAGTCTTTACGGAGTTATCCCTATTAGCCTAATGTTTGATCATGCTGGTCCAATTGCAAGAAGTGTAATTGATATTGCTATAACAATGGACTTAATCACAGGATATGATCCAAATGATCCGTGGCGGAATCGATATAAAGGGTCACATACAAACTTTTTTACAACAGAGTTAAAAGAAATTGATAATCTTAAAGGATTGACCATTGGTATTCCAAGCAGTTATTTTTTTGATGGAATTGATTCCGAAGTTAAAGCTTTGGTAGAAAATTTCATATCGGATCTTACAGAATTAGGCGCTGATATCAAGCACATTTCTATTCCTAATTTAGATATAGTCACAGATATTTCGACTAAACTTATTTATTCAGAGGCTATTATTTTACATAAAGATTACTTAGCAACTTACCCTGATGAATATAGTATTGAAGAAAAATTAAGATTAGAACAAGCCATAAAATATACTGCTTCTGATTATATTTTAGCATTACGGCAACGAGACAAAATAATTGATAGCTGGAATCAGATTATATCCCATGTTGATGTAGTGATTGCCCCAACCGTATCCTTTGCTCCATTTAAAAAAAGCCTATCTTCAGATATGATATTTCCACAAGAAAAAAGGTCTCAAACTAAGGAAATGTTGAGCAAATTTGTTAAAAACACTAGATTTGCAAATACAACTGGGTGCCCTGCACTTTCAGTACCATGTGGTTTTACTAGTGAAGGCCTACCTGTAGGGGCAATGATTATGGGTCGTGAGTATGAAGATTTTACTTTGCTTAAAGTGGGATATGCTTATGAAAAGCATAAGCCTTTTTTGTTAAAAAATTACTAAATCTATAAATTCAAGTTATAATCAAAAGTGTGGATGTGGATAGGAAGATAAATAAAGGCATATTCTTTGTAAATTAGCAAAGTACGTTTAAAATATTTTTAAATATTAGAAAGGGATGTCTTTACAGTATGCAGGAGAAAAGGATTTTTGTACAGTAAATTTAGAAATTTTATCATTATTAGAAAAGATAACCAGAAAAGGAGTCCATAAAATACTGCAGCAGTCCTTGGAGTTGGAAGTGGAAGAATATTTTTAAACACATAACAAAGAGGTCGAGTCTACGGGAAGAAGAGCCGTGGTGCGTAACAGCTATGCTATCATCCAACAGGTTCGATTATATCTGGATACATAGAACTATCATTACGGTCGTTCATCCAGGATTGAATTCCCCGCAGCTCTGCGGCAGAGAGGTGGTATATTATATGGGTTTTTTACTCCAGCCAAAACTCCCCACCTTCACAGGTGGGGATGAGAACTCTTTCCT
>CAZKGV010000061.1:0-2026 GCA_964552625.1 uncultured Acholeplasmataceae bacterium
TAGAGCCTGGTTTAAAAAATATGGCAGCCGGTGAGAAAATTCAGTTTATGCGTAAGGGATATTTTTGTGTAGATCCGGATTCCACATCAGATAAACTAGTTTTCAATAGAATTGTTTCTCTGAGAGATAGTTGGAAAAAAATACAGAAAAAGAATTAGAAAACTAGCAATTACATACATAACCGATATTAAACTAAAGGAGTGTCAATGAGAATAGCTTTTTTTACTAATTGTTACAAGCCTCTTATCAATGGGGTGGTAAGCAGCATAGTATCGTTGAAAGAGTCTTTTGAAGAGAAAGGTCATGAGACATTCATTTTTGCTCCTAGAGTGGAAGGTTATCAGGATGAAGAAGAGGGCATATTCAGATACCATTCAATTAATTTAACTCATAGAGTTAAGTACCCGATAGCAATTCCTTTGTCTTTAAGAGCCGGGCAGGTTATTAATGATTTTAAGCCAGATATTATTCACCTCCATCACCCTTTTGTTCTCAGTTTGCCAGCGATTATGTATGCCGCTAAGCTCAAAATTCCTAAAGTATTGACTATACACACACAGTATGAGAGGTATGCCTATTATATTTCACCCATTCCTCATATTATTACCAATGAAGCAATAAGAAGGATTATTTTTAATCTATCAGATAAAGTAGATATTATTACAACTCCATCACAATCAATGAAAGATCTTATCGGAAATTATAAGATCAAAAAAGACATCATAGTTATACCTAATGCCATAGATATCAATATTTTTCGAAAAAAAGATATACAGAATGTTACTATGCTCAAGAAAGAGCTGGAAATATCTCCAGATGATATAGTTGTTATCTATGTAGGACGAGTATCTTTGGAAAAGAATATAGATAAGATAATAAAGGCAATGGCAATTATTCGGGATAATAAGATTGATAATTTTAAATTTATAGTAGTAGGAGATGGAACTGCAGTGAAGGAGCTTAACAGTCTGGCAGGTTCTTTAAGGCTGAACAAAAAAGTAAAATTTGTTGGTGCCATTGATAGAGAGATGGTTAGGAATTACTATCAGGTTGGAGACATATTCGCCTTCAGTTCTACTTCTGAAACATTTGGTATGGTAATAATTGAAGCCCTGGCTTCCGGGCTCCCAGTTCTGGCTGTGAAAGCTCCAGGAGCTATTGATATTATCCAGGATGGATTTGATGGAATATTAGTAGAAGACAATGTCCCCCAATTTGCAGAACAGTTGGAAAATCTTATACAGAACAGAGGATTAAGGCAAAGACTATCTTCCAATGCCTTACAGACTGTAAAACGCTATAGTAGTGATGTTATATCTGATCAGGTCCTTGCTCTTTATACAAGGCTATTGTCTGGCACCTCTCAAGCCTCTAATTCCACCTATTCCTTCTTTTAATCTATTGCCCAAGCCTTTTAATTATCATTACTTATCACTGTATTATCCCAAACACAGGATACATCCTTATGACCGGCAAATACACAAACAGAAAAACCGCCCCCCCATGTCTGGCACATTAATCCAATACACATGACGAAAAACGTAAAAGAGATTTTCCATTATGGGTAGCGAAGCGACTAAAAAATCTCATACTCTACCGCCTGCGTAAATACAACACAGTGATTAGCGACAGGTAAAAAAAGTTTTAACAAACAATAATACTATTCTGTTCTGTCATTCAAGCTAAAAACTTTAATGAACAAATACCAACTGTCAATAACCAATGCTAAAAATAATTTGAGTTGTTAAGAGGCTGAAATCCTCTTAACAATAATATGTTATAATATAAAAACATAAAATAGTAAAAGCAGGCTAAAGATAATAGAGTAGAGTCGAAGTATACTATTCAAAGGATGCCATGCTCTATTAACAACGAGGTGAGATGTTGAAGAAAATATTAATTACGATATTATTGTCTATACTTCTGATAATACTATCTGTTGACAGCTTTCTTTTCAGTCAAACCATTACTGAAAAGGCGACCTTCGCCGGTGGTTGTTTCTGGTGTATGGAGGCAGCGTTTGAAA
>CAZKGV010000062.1:0-1861 GCA_964552625.1 uncultured Acholeplasmataceae bacterium
ATTTTTAATATTTTTGTAAATAACATTACCATATTTATCTATTACTACCCCATTCACGCTCCCATTCGTTCCCGTTCTTCCTCCTCCGCCGCCGCTACCATAGAATTTTTTGATAATTCCAATTGGAGCACCACAATACCATTCGCCAATAGGAAAGTGTTCTTGTTCCCAAAAAAAGCCCATCATCTGCATCTTGAGTGATCCAAAAAATGAATTCCAATACTGCTGCTCTGCATAATAATCTGGTAATTCTTTCCAAGCTTGCACCTTATCCCCTTTCTCCTTCTTTGGGTAAAGACCCGTTGGAACTGGGAATCTTGCACTGCGCAGATGGACTCCACCTTCGAGGTGGAGTCCATCTTTTCTATTTCAAAGAACACATAGTATTTTTCCTGCAGTCAGAAAAAAAATTCTTACCGCAAGGAAAAAGCAGGGCAGTGGAAATTGCTGCCCTGCTTTATTACTCATTTTCTAATTTAAACTATCTATACTAATAGGATTTTCTGCCTCTGGAATAAAATATGGTTTATGTACTAAAAATTGGTATAATTTAAAATTATAAGAATTTAAAAGTAGTTCTAATTTGTCTTTTAAAGTTAATTCATTATTATTTTCAGATTGAATAGCATTGGTAGAATCTAAACAGAATGATAATTCAAATTCATAATCTGAATTATATTCAAATATAAAATATCCACCAATAATAGATTTAGTTTTAAAATCTATGAAGATACCTTGATTTATCATTTCATATTCTTTTTCACAAATTTGAAGAATATTTTTTATTGAGAACATTTTACTTGAATCATATTTTATAAGTTCTTGACTAATAAAAGGACTATTATTATCCAATTCATTCTTAAATTCTTGCAAATAATTACAATAATCATTTTTTAGTATAATTTCTTCAATTTGAACCTTACTATTACAGTTTAAAAAGCCAAAACAAATTGTTAATAATAAAATTAATATTATATTTATTTTCTTTTTTTCCATGGTTCACCTCCATATTTTTCTTTATTATTAATAAATGATTCATAAAATCGAGGAGATTTTAGTAATTCAATATTATTGTAAAGCGACTGTAATCCCTCTTTAGTAGTTGATTTCCAGCTAAATGCATCTACTATTTGCGCATTTACCATTAAACCAAAAAACATAAAATCTAAATAACTAGGATTTTGGTTAACATTTTGATTTGGAACTCTAGCCCAATTCAATTCACCTAAACTATACACACTTATAGCTTGTATATCATCAGGACCAAATCTCATAAGTGCACTGACATGGGAATGTACAAAACCCATGCCTACATCACTAATTATATTAAGGAAACCATCTGGTGGTTTGTTAGCATAAAAAGTAAGCCAATCACCAATACCATTACCAATATAAAAATCTGCTCTATATTCATTTAACTCTTTATTCCAAACAAGGAAAAAGCCAACTTCTTTAACCGGGTTTTTATTTTGAAGTTCTGCTAATCTCTCGAAAGCTGGCTTACATGCTTCATATATTGCATCAGTTCCTGCATTCTTCGGTTTATTTAAAGTCATAGAACCAGCATAAACTCCATTCTCACTCCCATTCGTTCCCGTTCTTCCACCGCCTCTACCATAATAATAATTTCTATCGGAGATTAGGTGAAGGAGGTTTCTCCGATAACTCCGAGCCATCCGCCAATTTTCTTCATCTTGAATTCTGGAATTCATTAAAGATTGCAATGCCTCCTCAATAACCCAATAATACGACACTGCTGCTTGCACCTTATCCACTGTGTGATATTCAAATGTGCCACACTTTCCCAAGTGTGGCACATCTTTTCTATTTCAAAGAGCACATAATATTTTTCCTACAGTTA
>CAZKGV010000063.1:0-1814 GCA_964552625.1 uncultured Acholeplasmataceae bacterium
TTAGAGTTTTCTCAAAAAGTAATAAGCATATTAAATGTCAATAAGTTGTGAATAACTTTATTTGCATAAGTGCAAAATATTCCGTATTTTTGGATGATTTTCTTTGCATTTATGTTTTTTTGTATAAAGGACTCTATGATTAGGTATAATTCTTGTAAACAGCTTACTATTGAAGAGTTTAAAACTCCTTTTGAATTAAAATTGGATAAAAATAATAGATGGGTCAAATTATCGCAAAAAATTCCTTGGGACGATTTAGCTTCAATTTATTACAAAAATATGTTCAAAAATGAAGGACGTCCAAGCATTGATGCTCGCATAATAATCGGTGCTATCATAGTTAAACACAAAATGAAGTTTTCCGACCAGGAAACCATCTTGCAGATTCAAGAAAATCCTTATCTTCAATACTTCTTAGGTCTTCAAGAATATAGAGCAGATTGGGTCTTTGCACCCAGCTTATTTGTTGATATTCGGAAACGTCTCGGAATAGATAAATTCAATGATATGACAGACTCCTTGATTGATAAAGCTTTTCCCGAAGAAAAAAAAACAGAACAATCAAATAATAAACGTAAGAAAAATTATAAACAAAAATCAACTGGTAATAGTAATAATACGAATGATAATATTAACAATGACAATATAAATAATAATGAAGAACGAAATAATTCATTAATCGAAATATCAAGCAATCCAGAAAATCCAGAGACTATTGAAGTGGCATCAGCAATAAAGCACAAGGGTAAATTAATTCTAGATGCAACTGCAGTGAATCAGGCAATAAAATATCCGACAGACCTTGATTTGCTAAATGCAAGCAGAAAGATTACTGAGGAGCTAATAGATAAGTTTTGGGAATTAGGTCTATATTCCAAGAAGCCCCGCAGCTACAGGCGTTTAGCAAGGAAAGACTATTTAGCAGCAGCCAAGAAGCGTAAGAAGAGCAAAAAGGTAATACGCAATGCGAATGGTAAGCAGTTAAATTATTTGAAGCGTAATTTATCACACATAGACAAAGCGTTGGAAAGCACAGCTGGACGTCCATTTCCGCTAGCATCTAAGAAGCAGAAGGCACTCTTGGTTGTTCGAGAGATATATCGTCAGCAACGAGAGATGCACAGCAAAGGAGTTAATAGATGCGATGACAGAATAGTCAGCATCAGTCAGCCTTATATCCGGCCGATAGTAAGAGGCAAGGTTGATACTCCTGTAGAATTTGGTCCTAAATTTACGGTAATTTTACAGAATGGTTTTGCCAAGATAGATAGGTTTAGCTGGGATGCGTATAATGAATCAGAAGATTTAATCCCGGCAGTAGAAAAATATTATAAACAAAAAGGTTACTATCCTGAATCAGTGAATGCAGATACAATATTTGGGACTCAATCAAATAGGAGGTATTTACAGTTAAAAGGGATAAAATATATTGGCAAGGCATTGGGACGTCCGAGGAAAGTAACAGCAGAAAACAAGAAAGAATTAGCATCAGAAAAGCGTAAGCGACAGCAAGAATATAGAGAACGAATTCCAATAGAGGGTAAGTTTGGTCAAGGTAAAAACGGCTATAATTTAGGATACCTGAGAGCAAGGACCTCAAAGACATCAGGAAGTTGGATAGGAGCAATCTTCTTTGTGATGAATATAATAAATATGGAAAAATTAATGCTTAAAAAAATTAACTTTATACAAAATGTCATTAAAATAGCAATAAAAAGATATTTTATTATAAATATATATAATAATATACTAATAAATCAATATTGTTAGTCTATTTTACTATCAATAACCAGTAACTTTTTGAGGGAACTCTA
>CAZKGV010000064.1:0-1786 GCA_964552625.1 uncultured Acholeplasmataceae bacterium
CTGAGACAGTAAGAAAAATTAACAATATATTCAAAGGCAATATGTCAGTATTAAAAGCCTTAAGGAGTGTATATAAGGCTCAAGGCATATCATATACAGGAGGCATAGATGACTATATCTATGATACACCTTCTACCTATGAAGGCTTAAGGAAGATAAGCTATGAGTCTGTAGTCCAGGATGGCTCTATAAATAGGCTGGCCAGGTCTATCTCTAAAGTGGCAGAAATAGAAGGCTATGAGTTCCCTACTATGATAGACCAGGATGGCTCAATAGAAGTCATGAGGAAAGCTGCTGGCCTGGAGTAGGTTATAAAGCAATTCAATAAAAGGCAGTTTAATAAAAGGCAGTTTAATAAACTGGAGGATGAGGCCTGAGATAAGGTCTATCCTCCAGGAGAATCTTTAGGAGAATACTGATGGCTGATATACAGAATATCTACTCTATCTTACTGGCCAGAGGCTACCAGGATGAGCTCTTCTCAGACTTAGGAAGGCATAAGAGAGAAGGTCAGGAGACACTGACTGACTGTCCTCTGTGTGGTAAGCCTGATAAGTTCTCCTATAACAGCAGGAAGCCAGTCTGGAAGTGTTGGAAGTGTGAGAAGTCAGGAGACTGGATAGACTACCTGGAGAAGGCTAAAGGCTACAGCTTCATGATGGCTCTCCAGGAGCTGGCTCAGGCTGCTGGAGTCCAGCTGTCTCCTCAAAGTCAGCAGGCTTATCAGGTCTACACTAAGAAGGCTGATATCCTGGAAGCTGCTCAGACTTACTTCCAGGATATCCTCCAGAGTCCAGCTTCAGATACAGAAGTCTTCGACTACCTGGCTGACAGAGGCTATCTACTGGCAGATATCCATGATATGGAGCTAGGAGCTTATAAGGATAGACAGGCTCTCCAGGACTATCTCCAGCAGGAAGGATACACTCTCCAGGAGATAAAGGACTCAGGACTGCTTACTAAAGGCTTTGGAGAGGACTATCAGCTGACTCTCCTCTGGAGAGATGCTGCTGGTAGAGCTATAGGTATAGTGGGTAGAGCTATCATGCCAGAAGATGAGCTGAAGGCTAAAGGCCTGCCTAAGTATAAATACAGCTATGGCATGAAGAAGGATGAAGGTCTGATAGGATTCTCTTCAGTCAGAGGCTCAGAGGAGCTAGTCCTCCTGGAAGGAGTCCTGGATGCTCTGTATCTCAATTTTAAAGGCTTTAAGTCAGTGGCTGTAGGAGGCACTAGTCTCTCTACTTCTCAGCTCCAGGCACTGGAGGCAGTAGGCACTAAAGAGCTCCTCATGGCTCTGGATATGGATGAGCCTGGCCAGAGAGCCACTGAGAAGCTGCTCAGAAGGCTGGCTAAGACTAGTATGAGAGCCTATGTAGTCTCTCTTCCAGCAGGCTATAAAGACGCTGATGAGCTGGTAAGGAAGGCAGGAGCTGAGGCCTTCCAGGATGCTCTGGATAAGGCTGAGAGAGGAGCTGCCTGGATGGCCAGAAGGATAGCCTCCAAATATGACATAGCCACTGATAGAGGCATGGATAAGGCACTAGAAGAGGCTTTAGAGGCTTATACAGAGCTGGAGGATAGCATAGAGGCTAAAGACTTCAGAGACAGCCTCCAGGATGCTACAGGCCTCTCTGAAGATGAGCTGGAGAGCAGGCTGGAGAAGGCTGAGCAGACAGCTTATATCAGGAAGACTCAGGCAGTCCTCTCAGGCTATCTCAAGGATATCCAGCAGCTAAGCCAGGCAGGAGATATGACTGGAGCTGAGGATACTCTGGCCAGAGCT
>CAZKGV010000065.1:0-1747 GCA_964552625.1 uncultured Acholeplasmataceae bacterium
GTTATTTATTACCAAAGTCTTTTTATCATTTGCAACAAATTTTAAATCCTCTGTCCTGGAATAATTAATACAGCTTTAGTTTCAGATAATAAACATACACTCGCCTATAACTATGCTTTTGTTTGTGTTGATTTGTTTATATATTCACTTGGTTAATTGTTTCATATCATACACCTTTGATCAAACTAAAACCTGGATTTATGCTTTATCGGTCCCAATACTCCATTTATCCACATTCTTTTTAAAAGGATCATTATTATGCGAAGTCTGAAGTTAAAAATGATTCATTTTACAGCTTCGTAAATATCTTCCCTTTTCCTATCAGTCTATTCAATACTCATAATAGAAATTCTTATATCAACACATTTGATATTATGGACTCTAAAAATTACAACTTAACACTTAGCTGAAATATGAAACCAAAATATTTTATTATATCTGCATTCGCCCTGTTTTCATATTGTACCGACAGATATTCGCAATCCACAAAAAGGGACAAAATCCCTATTATTCATACAATTGATGTTCAAATAAATGAAGATCCATTTTTATTAAAACACAAAGCTGATGACATTAAATATATTCCACTTGAATTCTCCGATAAAAGTATTATTGATGAAATAACATGGTTGATTTTTTTTTGATGAATACATTGTTGTGTTAGATAATCACGGTAAGCTGCTTCTTTTTAATGATAATGGCTCATTTTTTTCAGAAATAAGTGAAGTGGGAAGAGGACCCGGTGAATCTCTTTACACAACTGATATTTTAATTTCAGAATCAGATTCGACTTTTTATATCCTTGACAAAGGTAATCAGAAGCTTATTGTTAAAGATTACAGTCTTAATACTTTATATGAGCATAAAATACCTTTTCATACTTTTTGCTTTTTGAAACAACATACAAAGGACTTTTGGTTTTTTATGAATAATCAGGTTAATGACCCATCGAATCCATCAAATCTAATTAAAACGAACTCTCAACTTGAAATTTTAGAATATAAATTACCAATAGAGATTGAGGATCTTATGATGCCGGACCGCCCATCTTTTTCAAGAATAAAAGATAATGAAGCAATATTTTCTCTGCCATTCGATAATAATATATATCGCTTAGTTAAGGATGATCTTTTAAGATATGAGATTTCATTTGGAAAACATAGTCTACCGGAAAAAATGATTAAACCTATAAAACAGAAGTTTTCTAATATACAAGAAAGATCCAAACAACATCTCGAAACACTCAATTATGTAGATGATTTTGATTATGTAGCTCATATTATGACAGTATTGGAAAATGAAAATTATATTTATTTTCATTTTGAAAAAACAGAAAATACTATGCAGTACTTTTTGATAAAGAAAAAATGGTGGTTAATAATGGCAAAACCCCAACTTTCTTTCGGGAATCCATGATTTTAAACGATAAAAATCAGTTGATCTCAGTTTTATATCCTTATTTATTTGACAAAGCCCTCGAAGCAAAAGATACATTTATAACTGAAGAATTGAAACGAATTATTCAGGAATCAGAAGGAGCAAACAATCCAATTATTGAAATTATTGAAATAAAAGCATAGGACATTTTCATAAATGCCTGTACAATAATAGATGATTGCAAGAATAAAACGCCTTACATCTTTTTAAAAAAGGAGTTTCATTGTTTGCAGAGGTGATATCGGTAAATTGAGTTTTATATTTATAAAAAACTTATTTATCAAGCATGCTTAAAATTTTGTCTTTCACG
>CAZKGV010000066.1:0-1745 GCA_964552625.1 uncultured Acholeplasmataceae bacterium
TCTATAGGGAAGAACGGCAATGTGTAAACACATCATGAAAGTAATACACATTAATCGATTCAGTAATTAGTACTTTCACCTATTAATTATTCCTTCTTAATAAAATACTAAAAACCACTTTAATTATAAGTACCCACCTATAGTGGTTAGAAAATATTCTTTTTTATATAATAGTGGAGATATGAAGATATTTAAGCTAAAACACAAGAATGTATGAACAGAAATGTCAGGACAGAAGTCACTTCATAATTATTATTTAAATATTACCCCCGTACTTGCACAGCTTACCATCCGCGAATAAGAATGAGTGTTTAGAAAACTTTTTCCGATACTTTAAAAGCCCTGAGCTTCCATTTTTCTCTTCTTCTTTTTAACAAATCTTCAGAAACATTCAGTTCCGGCCTTCTACTTCTATAGGAATGTCAATCTCTATATGGTCTCCATTCTCTACCAAGCCTATAACTCCGCCCGCGGCATTCTCAGGAGAAACATGTCCAACACATAAGCCACGCGTTGCACCCGAATATCTGCCATCTGTAATCATAGCTACTTAGTTATATAAACCCATCCCTACTAAGATAGCAGCAGGTAGTGACAATTCTCTTATGCCTGGCCCCCCTTTGGCCCCTCATATCTGATAACTAGCACATCGGTAGGTTTAACTTTGCCAGATAACAATAAATCTTTCACTTCTTCTTCAGAATCAATTACCCTTGCATGTCCTGAATGAGTCTACATCTCCGGCAAAACAGCACTTTGTTCAACTAACGTTCCATCTGAAGCCAAATTCCCTTTTAATATTACAATATCTCCTTCAGGTGCTATGGGATTATCTAAAGAATGAATGGCTTCGCTAGGCTTCAATTCCACTTCGGACAAATACTCAGTCAGGGTTTTGCCAGTAACTGTTAATATATCTGTAAAAAGTAATAACTATATTGCTTTTAAAAGCATTGGTATACCACCAGCTTCATCAAAATCAGTAATATTGTATTTAGAAGCTGGTTTAAACTTTGCTAATAAAGGTGTTTTTCGGCTTATCATATCAAAATATTAAATAGGCATCATTACTCCGCCTGTCATAAAAATAGTGGGTAATTGGATATGGCAACTGCCATTAGCATCTCTGGAACAATCTTATCACAGGAACAAGGCATAACCCTCCCATCAAATTGATTTGATTCAACCATTCAACCATTAGTTCAATAAATATTGGAATGATATCTCTGTAAGGAATGATATAACCATTCCCTTTCCTTGAGCAACTGTATCGCAAGGGATAATAATAATGAACCTCCCCGCAGCAGAGCTGCTTTGTATATTAAATTTTAAAACAAACTCATTTGCTGATGGTATAGTTTTTTGTACTCTTTCTCTATTTCCTTGGTCTTTTACATATTTGCTTATTGTATCTTAGCTACCAAACTTACTTACCGTATTGACAAAGAATCCATCAGACCAGAATTCGGAACCCCATAGCTCTTCTTTTACTTCTGGATGGTTTACAAATATCTTTTTGGCAGTGATATTCTTTATTATTCTTAATGATCTGGGGTACACTATATTTTGGTACTTTTTATATGGGAAATGGATATGATCTTTATCTATTCCAATCTCTGGTAAGTTTATCTCATACCTCTTGGACATTTCAAGGCATACCACTTTCAGTGTTTAATACACTTCTTTGTCAAAGATGACCAACTAAATACTAATTCAATGAGGGCTATTTTGCAAGAGGAATTGAA
>CAZKGV010000067.1:0-1722 GCA_964552625.1 uncultured Acholeplasmataceae bacterium
TTTCTTTTGCAATTTAACAATTTTACACCTTATTCACCTGTCCAATTTTTGGGGATCACCGCAGATAGCTCATACAGTGATGAAAATGTTTTAAAAATAGAAATGCCATATATTTTAGGAATGAATGGAGGTTCTGGTTCAATTGTATTTGATTCAATACCTTATTCATTTCCATATACAACTGTTTTACCAAACAATAGAGGTATTGCTCAACAGCTTGGTGGTTCAAGAACAAATTGCTTTTATATAAAAAAAAGTATGCTTCCTTTTAATTGTCAAGATATTACTATTTCTGCACGCTTCAGATTAAATGGAGATACAATAAATTATAATCAATATTTAAAAAAAGGAATGGTTACCTATGATACAAATGTAATAGATACATTAAAAATCAGAGTAACTTATTACAACACTTGTGATGTTGCTCTGGACTATATCCGCATTGAGACTCCCAATGCCCAGCGCTATTTTCGCGGATTCCATGACGAAAAAATAATTAACAATATTCAAACCGATTTAATAAACTTTTCAGATGAAACACTTTATCAAAATAGAGGAATAAAGTTATTTCGTTTCAATTCATTCATAGAAGGTTCTTATCAGGATTGGGCAGCAGAGCGTTATTTCAACAAACTAATCGGCAATACTAACGTTTCAGAAGACAATCATTGCATTTTGCCTGCCCATTTTGAGTATTTTGTAAACCCACCTGAGCGTTGGCTTGGCACCTGGCAGATAAGAAATGCAATTCCTGCTCCTTATAGCAGAAGAGTATATAACAAGGACAATGCTGTATTAGTAAAAACTATGGGAATTATAAATGGTTATAATGGAAGAATAAATGGTAACATTGAAACAGACTCATTAAAGGTTCATTATGAAACATACTTAGTAAATCAAGGACAAGGGAGGCCATTAAATTATTTTTTAGAACATCCAAATGATTGGACAGAATACGAACAAGTTATGAATACACAAAATAATTGGAGCCGCTCTTCATTTCAAACTTACGTTGAAGACCATTTATATACCCACTTTTTAAAAGAAACAGCAAAAGGTTTTTTATTTTCAGATAAATTTTGGTGGGCACAAAATTTTATATTAAACGATTGGCATTGGAGTAAAGATAGTGCTTCGCATACAACTTACAGCAAAATCTTATGACGATAGCGCCTGTCCATCTTTTAATTTAAAGCGTCTTAATCCAGCAGTTGATAGTATATGTGATTAATTTGAAAAATCATTAATTTAGATATGTTTAATCACTAAAGAAAATGTTCTTGGAAATTTTCTCTATTTCAGCGCTTCCAAAGGAAACTCTGAAACAGGGAAAAGTTCCCTCAAACTAAATATTTTTAAACATTTTAAAGGAGTTTTAAAATGAAACGATTTCTTATTCTTATTGCTCTACTGCTTGCTTCGATGTCTTTGCATGCAGGTGAATTGGTATTCCATTGGAATACTATGGCTGATAGTAAAATCTATGATATGGAATTTATGCCAGATAACGACTATTTCATATTATGCACTGCTAATGATATTCAGATAAGAAAAACTGAAGACGGGGAAATATTTAAAACATATCAATTTGGAGCTACTGAAATTGAATTTACACCGGACAGTAGTAAGATTCTTCTTGTGCCAAGCGGAGGTGAAACAGGTAGAATTCTGCGGTGCTCCCCAAAAATTGGACAGGTGAATAAGGTGTAAAATTGTTAAATT
>CAZKGV010000068.1:0-1714 GCA_964552625.1 uncultured Acholeplasmataceae bacterium
TTTTATATTTTCTTCTCTATCTATATTATTCCCTATTATTTATTTTTTAGACAAAAGTTTAAAATAATACCAAAGTACCGCCAAACAATGTGAAAACTCATCTTTCACTTACTTAGATATACCTAGCATGGTATAATGTAACCATAGATACTAATGGAAAAGAAAGATAAAGGTAAATACCATGTTCTATATCCAAGGCGAAAACAGAGGCAGAACATCCTCTTTCCAGAGATTATATTATAGATGAATACATTGCTAGTTAGACATGAAAGTTTTATAGTTTAAGCGTACTATAGATCCAATACGGAGTATAGATCCCCTTACCATCCAAAGATATGCTCAGGCTCTACTTTTATGGTTATCTCAATTATATCCGTTCCTCCCAAAGGCTGGATATTGAGATAAAGCACAATATCGAGCTAATATGATTACTAGAAAAAGTAAGTTCTGACTTTAAGGCCATAGCAGGCTTTCGCAAAGAGAACAAGAAGGCTTTGATCTACCTCTTCCGCGACTTCACCCAATTGTGTAACACATGCATATCTACTGTAGGGAATTTATCGCCATATATGATACAAATTCCATGCTTCCAATAGTAAACGTAACAACTACCCTCCAAATAAGATCGTTATTATAATTATTCCCATACTTCTCCAGAGCGGGCTTCCACCTTTTGATAATAATAGCCCGATTAAGCTTCATGTATCAATAGTCCCTTTAGTAGAGAAATTATGCTAAAAAAGTTACTTGATCACTGAGTATTATACTCCTCCCCTTTAACGAAAGGATGATTTTAAGTTAGAATAAACTCAATATTAGAAAGGAGTCTATTCTAAGATGATACGGCATAAATGGAGCAGCGAAGAAAAAATTAAAGATTGTCCTGTAAGGCTTACTCAGAAAGGTGTAATGCCACCATTCTTTGGCACATGGTTCAAACCCATATGTCTCCATAACCTCTCTGGAAATTTCTCTATTTTGGTATTGCTCCTCACTAATCTTGTCAGTACCATGGTGAAATATTTCTCCAAAAAAGTCAAAAGCACTGTCCATATACAATTCTTCTCCAATAACAATATCAACCAGGGTTAAATCAATTGTACTACCTCTTGAATATCACTATTTTTTAGCAATATAATCAAGTTTAAATACATTTTTTACCCACATCGGGATAATACTTATCTTTCATTTTTTGATCTACAACATCCTCTGCCAGCTAATAAAGTGATTAACAGCCTCTTATGGGCGATAATCATCGAATAATTTTAAAATCAGATTTTGCCTATAAGTTCATTGGCAACTTCGGCTAAGGCTTCAGCTATCTCAATAGCTAGTATGACCTTCGGTGTAAGGTATCCGTTTACCCTACTACCAACAAAATTATCGTTTGTATAATACCTGGCCTCTAAAATTACACAGGTATCAACTTATCTATATAATAGACAAGCCCCTCAGGAATAGCATTTTCTTGTTCAGATACCGAGTTAGCTAAAATATTTATCTTTTGGACAAGAAATAATACAACTAAGACAATGCTTGATATTTTTTAATTTCCTTTTTCACTGCTATTTCCTTTTCAATTTTATTCTTTAGTCGGATTTTTTGAGTCTGGCACTATACTTTCTGTAAAAGCAAAGTGTTAGTAAAAGATTAACTTGAAATGGGTCATTAAGAACCTACCTAATAATCATTAAAAAAATATAATCATTAAGGA
>CAZKGV010000069.1:0-1629 GCA_964552625.1 uncultured Acholeplasmataceae bacterium
TAACGGTAAGCGGTATATTTTTCGGGCGGCGAAAGGAACTTAAAACTTTCCAGCCGTTAAGAAATTTATAGAAAGCTAAAAACCAATTGTTTAAACATTCCCGCCGCCTGAAATATGACCGCATGTTATGCGCTGAATTTTTATTTCTCATTTAGTAGTGTTTCTATCTTATTAATGGTCTCAGGATTCGTTGGTCTTAAATAACTTCCTGATTCAATAATGTGGCCATCTTTGTTTACCAACATGTAATGTGGTATTCCTTTAATTTCAAAAGCATTCCGAATATTTCTGCTTTGTTCTTTATCACTTAGATAATGTTTGCCATCTAATTGCATTTGAGATAAAGCTAATTTCCATTGTTTTTCTTCGGAGTCAATACATAGATAGACAAACTCAATTTCTTCTTCTGCTAACTTTTGTTTTAGTATATTTGAATTTGGCATTTCAGCTTTACATGGACCACACCATGTTGCCCAGAAGTCTACATATAAAACTTTTCCTTGATTTTGCAACCAAATTGAATCAATCAGAGTTTTTCCTGATGTACCATTCAATTTAGACAAAATTGCAGTAGAGTTTATTTCTGGATTCTTCAGTTGTTTTTGTAAGTCCTTGTAATAGTTATTTAAAGCAGCTTTTAGAAATGATTCATGTAGATTTTTACCCAGAAAGGCTTTGTTGTTAGTAAAAAATTCTAAATCATTTTGATTGAGCCTTTGATAAAATATGTTACCAATTAATAATTGTTTAAATAAACTTTGTTTATGCTTATCTAATAACTCATTGATTAACACCAATAAATAATTATCTCCTCTAAGCGTGGTGTCTTTAATTGTTCTTTGAGCAAAACTTCCAGTATAGGAGTTTAACAACTCATAAATATTAGTGTTAATTATCAAGTTTGAAAATTCATGTTCTATATTTTCAAGAAAATTGTAGTAATCATTTGGGATGTCTAAATCATGATATTTTATTTTGTTTTTGTAAGCTAAATAATGTGGGTGCTTTAATAGAGATACTTGATATTTAATATTTATGTAATCTTTAGTCCAATTTCTAATTTCAGGTGACGGGTTAATTTCTTTAATATACTCTTGTCGTTTTTGTTCTGCTTTAGCTTTAACACTATCGCAAAAGGATTTATAAAAACTTAGGTTTGTTTCTTGATTACGGAAATCGAACATACAATAGTTGCTGTTTAGATATTTATTTAAATCAGTATTGGACTTTTCACTGTCACCAAAAAACTGAATATTGCCAATATCTTTAAAATCAATTCTAAGATTAATCGAATCTCCTGGATGAGCTATTATTTCACCAACAATTGGATAGATACTTATATCTTGTGTTTTATATAAATCAAATTCTATTTTGAAAGTGCCATCACTTTTTATTGAGTCTTTAAAAATTGTCTTTTTACCTCTGAAATCAATGATGTTTAAAACAACCTCTTTTGTGTTTGGATAAACTTCCAAGTTTCTGACATTACCAGTAATGATTGTCAAAGTTGATTCTTGATTTTTATCAACTTTCTCAAGACATCCTCCTAAAACAATTGTCAATAAGAAAATGGAAATAATTCTTTTTAGATGTTTCATTTAATTTTGGATTAAAATTTTGCGCATAACG
>CAZKGV010000070.1:0-1562 GCA_964552625.1 uncultured Acholeplasmataceae bacterium
TCATACTAAAAGACCTCTTTAGGCTTAAAAAGCGAGGTTTTACCATTATTTATTATTGGTTTTTACTAAACCGCCACAGTTTTAGTGATAAATTATTTTAATAAAGATTGATCAAATGAAACTTTCTTTTTCTCTAAATGAAAGATGATTCTAATAAGCTTTTTAGCTAAATGTGTCATTGCTACACGGTGATGCTTACCTTCTAATTTCTTTTTATGATAGTAAGTATAAAAGATAGGTACATTAATCATTACTGTCATACAGACATTGATGAGTGTAGTTCTTAAATGTTTACTACCACGTTTAACTAATTTGCCAACAGATTCAGATGTTCCAGATTGATTAATTGATGAATCAAGTCCTGTGTATGATACCATTTGAGCAGAACGATCAAAACGAGATATATCACCAAATTCAGCTATTATGATTGCTGCTGAGAGTAAACCTATACCTTTAATTGTTTGAAGATATGTAGGATATTGTTTCATAAGGGTAAATATTTCTTGTTCTGTATCTTCAATTAGCTTGTTGAAAGATTCAATTATTTGGATATTATTTTTAATAATATAAATGTTTCCTTCTTCAAGAACACCAATAGATTTTTTTGCTAATTCTTTGAGTTTGGTAAATTTTATGAATGAAAATTTACCCATTGACTTTTTTCTTAAAGTCTCATAATGGTTATTGTTTAAAGACTGGATTTTACTAGGCGTAGTATATTTCCTTAAAATATATAAAGATGTTAAAGAATAGCCTTGCTCCCTTATGAAAGGCTTGTATTCAGGGAATACTATATCAACGGACTTTGTTAGTTGATTATAAAGACTTGTTCTTATAGATACTAGTCTAGAACGATATCTAGTAAGTGATTTTAATTTCTTAATATGATAAGATTGTAGATGATAGGCTTTGAAGTCTACAGTCCTCATATACTCAGAAATGAGTTTGGCATCTTTCTTATCAGTTTTCAACTTTCTTAGTGATTTTGAGTCGGAAAACTTCTTAACTAAGAATGGGTTGATTTCCATGAATTTATATCCATGGACTAGAAGAAATGATTTTAAGTTGTCACCGTAATGACCTGTAGATTCAAGGCCTATTATCATTTGTTCTTTACTAAACGGTTTTGTTTGAGTTAAAAACTCATTAAACCCTAACTGGTTATTCTCAAATGAGAATGCTACATGATATGTTTCTGTGGCGATGAAACAATCATGCTTGTACTTTGAAATATCAATACCTATATAGATCATAAGTACACCTCCTAAATTATTTTTTGTACTGTGATAAGCCACGAGTTCTCTATTTTCATAATCATGTAAAAAACGTCAAGCGTTAGCTAACTATTGCTGATTTAAATAAAGACTGTGGTAAGAGTCACCTCGAAATAGTCTAAGCTATAAAAAGATGATACAAATCCACAGTACATTATTAATTATATATGATGATTCAGAAGTATTAAAAACTTCAAAAAATTGCGTTTAATTTTATTTTAAATAGAGAATAAATTAAGAAAGGAGATAATAATTAGTTGTATACATTACAATTTAATTATTACATGA
>CAZKGV010000071.1:0-1513 GCA_964552625.1 uncultured Acholeplasmataceae bacterium
GCTCTAAAATAAGGCTCTACAGCCTGCTCTTCTGGATATACAGCTCTAGGCTGTATCTCAGCATCTATGATAAGAGCCTCTTCTGGAGGAGCTTTATCTGGAGAAGTGTTTTTAGAAGTTTTAGCCATGAGTCTCCTCCTCTCTCATCCTTCTGAGCTCCTCAGCCATCTCATTAGCTGTCATGCCTTTTTCTTCAGCCAGCTCCTGGCTAACTTCATGAGCCAGGCTGTCTTCTTCCTGAGGCTCATACTCCAGGCTCTTGACTGTCTCATTTATCCAGTCTCCTCCTAAAGCTATGGCCATCCTCTCCTCATAGTATCTCAGGCTCTTAGTAGTAGGCTTCAGCCTACCCATCTTTAGCTGATATGGCTTATTAAAATCTCCTAAGCCTAGTTCCTCAAACCAGCTATGAGCTGATAGGAAGAGGCCATCTACAGAGGAATTAAAGACATTAGCCATCAGCTCTATCTGCTCATATTGCTGCCTTAAGTCCTCTGAGAAGTCCACTCCTACTATCTGGCTGATAGCATCCATGACAGCCTGGATAGATAGGAAGTTTTTTATTCTGTTTTTAATAGCTGCCATGTAGGCCTGTATATGCTCTCTCTCCTCCTCCATGTCAGGACTCTCCTTAGAGCTGAAGATATCCTTTTCTATCCAGTAGCCTCTCTCATCTACCTCTTCAGGCTTAGGATTCTGGATGACAGCCACTCTCATAGCTTGCATCATGCCTTCAGGCCTGGCTGCTGTCTGCTCATCTAAGTTAGGCTTATAGGTATCTATCCACTCTATCCACTCAGGCAGGCCTGACTCATACAGCTCCTCTCCTATGAAGACTACTAACTCCAGGAGGCTATCTGTCTCTTCTTCTGAGAGCTCTCCAGCCAGCCAGGCATCTATTTTCTCTACTGTATCCTCAGCAGGCTGATAGTCTATCTCTCTCTTATGGAAGTCTTTAATATCTTGCTCATCCTTCACTTTAAGAGGAGTCAGCTTACCTTCTTTTATCAGCTCCTGGATATCCTGGATGGCAGGCCTCCACTCCTCAGGCCAGCTCTGCTTCTCTTCTGGCTTAGGAAGAGTATCAGCTCTCATCTCCAGAACATTTATTAGAGAGCTAGGCTCTTTTAGCAGGAGCTCCCTCTGCTTCTGGCTGAGCTCATCATACTGCTTCTGAGTAACTACAGCAGGTATATCAAAGAGAAGAGTCCAGTTATGAGATGACTTCTGTAGCAAGTCTCCTAGTCTCTTATCCAGCCATAGCAGATATAGCCTAGCTTCCAGAGCGTATATCCTGGCATCCTTTAGCGTGTAGTCTACTAACTGGTAGAGCTTAATGTAGCTGTTATAAACTTCTATATCATGAGAAGTCTTCAGACTGGACTTGATAGCAGACATATCTCTCTGACTTAGGAATCCTTCCTGGCCTCTATCTGCCAGCCAGTTATCCTGGAGGACTAGCTTACCAGCCTCTTCTCCTGACAGTCCTCCTCTCAGGAGCTTCCTTAGCTCT